>CAZNMS010000005.1:0-56656 GCA_964573505.1 uncultured Planctomycetaceae bacterium
CGCCGCGCAAAAGAGTCAGCCTCGGAGAGGCTGACCTACGGGTCTGAGGCAGAGCTTCGCTAGTTGTTGTTTGCGATTGATGCTCTACCCCAGTGAATTCGTACCTTTTCGTGCGAGGTAGCTGCAATACTACACGAACCAGATTTTGCTCCGCAAAAGCTTCCTTTCGCGGAGCGAAAGGCGACTATCGGGCGTTGCTGTTTGACGCTCGGGGGCGGCGGCATCAGGATGCTGGCGTCTGAGAGTGGTGCGTCTACCGCTCGTTTTCGCGGATCCTGCTCGGTGCCCGTATTATGCATGCGACTGAATTTCTCAAAGCAAAAGATGCCGCTATACCCGTTGTGGTTGCGCTGACCGGAGAAGAGCGGTCTTTGAAGCTCAGTGTCATTGAGACAATCGGCAAAGCCGTGCTCTCCGATGGGGAGACTCCGACAAAGTTCCCCGGCAAAGATATTGAGTGGCAGAGTATTAATTCGGAATTGCTGACCGTCCCCATGTGGGGCGGAAAGCGAGTTGTCGTCGTCGAAGATGCGAATGATTTTCTGACGGAGAACCGAGCGGCACTCGAAAAGTACTGCGAGAAGCCGGCAAAGAAGTCGCTGTTGATACTCGATCTGAAATCGCTGCCGTCGAATCAGAAAATCTACAAGATCATCGCGAAGACCGGAGCCGTCATTGATTGCAGCCCGCTCAAAGGTCCGGCTCTCATGCGCTGGGTGCAGGATTTCGCGAAGTCGGATTATGGCAAAACGATCGCACCTCAGACGGCAGCACTGTTAGTGGAACTCGTCGGCGGACATCTCGGGCACCTCGAACAAGAACTCGGGAAACTGGCCGCGTATGTCGGCGACAAACCGACGATCGATCCCGAGGCCGTGCGAAAGCTCGTCGGAGATTGGAAGACCGAAACCACATGGGCGATGAATGATGCCGCGCGTGATGGTCGCATCGGGGACGCTCTGCAGGCTCTCGACAAGTTGCTGAATTCGGGAACGAGCCCGGTGCTGCTACTGGGCGGAGTGGCCTTCACGTTCAAGAAGCTCGCGGTCGGGACCGAGCTAGCTCGGCAAGGCATCCCACTGGGAGAAGCACTCGTGCAAGCCGGTTGTTGGGCCAATGAAGTTCAGAACGCTCAAGCCTATCTGCGACGCATCGGCCGCCCGCGAGCGGAACTTCTCACTCGCCGCTTGTTAGACGCCGACGCCGGCCTCAAGGGCTACAGCTCGCTCAATGAGCGAGTGCAGATGGAGCAGTTGTTGATTCGACTCGCGGGATTGGCGGATTAGCGCTGCTCCGGGTCGCTGAGGCGTGCGCGGATGACGGAGGCTCGGGTGAAGTCTTAAGCCCCAAAGGGGCGAGATTCGAAAACCGCTCGGCAGTCAGAGAAATCCCGGCTTCAAAACAGACTCGGACCTTCATGCTGTCCATCGAATCACGCCCCTTCGGGGCTCCTCGCTCGCTACTGCGATTTGTGTTCTCACCGAAAAAGGGTCGTTAAGCCCAAGCCGATGAACTGACGAGGGACGCAAGCAGTTGATGGCAGCCCAGTGCCGCTGAAATGGAAGGCTCCGCCGGGTCGGAGCACTCCAAGTTAGCGCCGGCCTTTGCCTTTGCGCTGCGTCTTCTTTTGAGGCTTTGCTGGCGCGTGATCGTCTAATGACACCTCTTTGCCGAGCTGCTTCTTCAACTGCTGTATGCGGTCGCGGAGTTGAGCCGCTCGTTCAAACTCGAGTTGCTCGGCGGCTGACAGCATCTCGGCTTCGAGTTCGGCGATGAACTCCTGAGTGATGTAGGTCGTGTCGTCCTTCGCGCCGGATGTCTGCTGCACGATGTGCCGCGCAGCGATCTCTTCTTCGATGCCCCGCCGAATCGCCTTCTTGATCGTCTCGGGAGTAATCCCGTGCTCGGCGTTGTAAGCCATTTGAAGGGCTCGCCGACGACGAGTCTCCTCGATCGCCTGATTCATCGAGTCCGTCATCGTGTCGGCATAGAGAATGACCTGCGCATTCACGTTACGCGCCGAGCGACCGATCGTCTGAATCAAGCTCGTCGCACTCCGCAAGAAGCCTTCTTTGTCGGCGTCCATGATCGCGACTAACGAGACCTCGGGGAGATCGAGCCCTTCTCGCAGCAAGTTGACGCCGATCACGACATCGAACTTGCCCTCGCGTAGCTCGCGCAGGATCTCCACTCGCTCGATGGCATCCAGCTCGGAGTGCAGCCACTTGCACTTGATGCCTTCCTCAATGAAGTACGTCGAAAGGTCTTCGGCCAGCCGTTTGGTGAGAGTTGTCACCAGCGTGCGTTCGCCGACTGCGGTGCGTTTGCGGATCTCGCCCATCAAGTGCTGCACCTGACCGCGCGCCGGAATGATGGAGATCTCGGGATCGACAAGACCCGTCGGTCGGATGACTTGCTCGACGACTTCGCCTTCGGCTTGCTCGAGCTCCCAGTTCGCCGGAGTCGCACTGACGAAGATCGTGTGCCCGCGCCGCTCGTTCCATTCGTCGAACTTGAGCGGCCGATTGTCGAGCGCCATCGGCAGACGAAAGCCGTGCTCGACGAGCGTCGTTTTTCGCGAGTTGTCCCCGGCCCACATCGCGCGAATCTGAGGAATCGTCACATGCGATTCGTCGACGATCAGCAAGAAGTCTTTGGGGAAGAAGTCATACAGCGTGTCCGGCGGAGAACCCGCCGGTCGTTGCGATAAGGCTCGGCTGTAATTTTCAATACCCGGACAGAAGCCCGTCTCACGCAACAGTTCGATGTCGTATCTCGTCCGTGCTTGCAGCCGCTGAGCTTCAAGCAGCTTGCCCGCTTTCTTGAACTCGTCGAGCCGCGCATAGAGTTCCTTCTCGATCTCCAGTGCCGCTGCTTCGATGCGATTGACCGGCATGACGAAGTGCTTCGCGGGGTAGATGTAGATGCTCTCGACCTTGCGGAGTTCTTCGCCGGTCAGCGGATTGATGACCGAGATCTTCTCGACCTCATCGCCCCAGAGCTCGATGCGATAAGCGAACTCTTCGTAAGCCGGCCATACCTCGATGACGTCGCCGCGAGCCCGGAACCTCGCTCGCGCCAGCTCGAAGTCGTTGCGGTCGTATTGAATGTCGATGAGCTTGAGCAGCATGCGATCGCGATCGACCTCTTCGCCGACATTCAACGCGACGACCATCTCGTAATAGTCCTTCGGCGAACCGAGCCCATAAATGCAGCTCACGCTTGCAACAACGATTACATCCCGGCGCGTCGCCAAAGCACTCGTCGCGAGCAGCCGCAGCCGGTCGATCTCTTCGTTAATCGACGAGTCTTTCTCGATGTAGATGTCGCGCGCGGGGATGTATGCCTCAGGTTGGTAGTAGTCGTAATAGCTGACGAAGTACGCGACCTGATTGTGCGGGAAGAACTCTTTGAACTCGCCATAAAGCTGTGCCGCGAGCGTCTTGTTGTGAGACAGCACAAGCGTCGGCCGCTGAGCCCGCGCGATGACATTGGCCATCGTGAAGGTCTTGCCCGACCCCGTCACACCGAGCAGCACCTGACTGCGTTTGTTGTCGTGCAGTCCTTTGACGAGCTTCTCGATAGCTGCCGGCTGATCGCCACCAGCCGCGAACTCACTGACCAGATGAAAGAACGACATCGAGAATCTCTGAAAGAAAAGTGACCGTCTCTAAAGGCGAGAAGGCTACTTCGATTGAGCCGGCTCCAACACTTTCCGCCAGCGCTGCGGAACCTCGATGTGCGCACTCGGTCTGCTTCACAGCTCATCAACTCTTCGGGAACTCGTAGCTCAGTCTCTCCGAGACTGAGCATTTTGCAGGACGATGCAGCTTCAAGGCCGCCAGTTCGAACCCAAATACGAACTCACGGGCGACGATTAGTAAGTCACCTCGTCACGCAACAAAGGCCGCCTCGGAGAGTCGGCCCTACGACTCAGTTCCCAACTCATAGAGCTTCGCAAAGCCGAGCCGAGGAACTGAAGTGGCTTCTTCCGCTTTCAGCAGCGTGATCTACGACTGAGGCATCCATAGTCTTGATGCGGGCGCGGTTTCTTGACGCTTCTTGCGGCGGGCTTTCATACGGACATACGGAGCGATGTAGCGGCCTCGATGTTTGAAGTGACCGGGCGGAGCAGCCGGGTCGCCTCGATATGGTTCGCGCAGGTCTTCAAGCACAAAGCCCGAGCGGCACAGCTCGCCCACAAGCTGATCCCAGCGATGCATGTACTCGACCGTTCCGGCTTCTCGATACGACGTATCCGCAGTCGGAGGCAGTGAGCCCGAGTGGTAGTACTCGATGCCGATGACGTAGTTGTCGCGCTGATCGCGCCGCACGATCTGCAAACTCGTCGGTTGTTTGTGCTGACTGATGTAGAGACCGTCGTCGCGCAGCACGCGCGCGATCTCGCGATAGACCTTGCCGATATCGGCGACGTAGCACGTGCTGACTGGCTGATGCACGATGTCGAACGACTGCTCTTCCAGCCGATGCATGTCATCCATTGAGCCTTCGATCGTGCGAACTTGCAGGCCCCGACGTTTCGCTTCGCGCTCATCGAGTCTCAGCATCGACGGGCTGAGATCAACGACCGTGACCCGTGCTCCCGCAGCGGCATACAGCACCGACTGCCATCCGCCGCCGCCTGCAAGACAAAGTACATCTAGCCCCTGCACCGAATGCGGCAGCCATCCTCGGCCATCAAGCGTCTTCAGCGGCTCCTTGAGTTCGTCATCCGTCGCGACATTGGCGAACTGACTGCCGGTGTCTGCGAGCTGATTCCATGCGGTCTTGTTTTGATTCAGATAGGACATGAAGCAACGTCTTGAAGAGGTCAAAGCAGATCGAGCAGCGGCGAGCGCGATGCATTCAGCGTCGTTGCCTTTGCTACTTCAGCGGTTCTAGCACGACGTTCGCAGCGGATTCGAGTAAGGCTCTGATTGCCATTGAGTGCCGATCGTCGGCTTTTGCTCTGCAAGAGCTGCCTTTCGCAGAGCGAAAGGCGACTATCAACTGCACCGTTCTCGCCGCCCGTCTCAAACCCTTCGGTCGAGCTTCGCTGACCGAGTCCCCTCATTTTGGAAGGAGCCTGCACTGTGTGGCCTGACTCGGAACAAACTCAGCAACTCTTACAGACCGCGCGCACTGGAGATGAATCCGCCGTCAACGTGCTCATGAATCGGCATCGAGACTCCTTGCGGCAGATGGTGCAGATGCGACTCGATAAAGCGATCGCGGCGCGGCTTGATGCGAGTGATGTCGTGCAGGACGTGCTGCTCGAAGCCAATCGGCGCTTTCAGGAGTACCTCGCGAGTCCGGCGATGCCATTTCATTTGTGGCTCAGGCAACTCGCGAAGGATCAGATCATCGACATGCACCGGCGGCATCGAGTCGCCGCGCGACGCAGTGTGGATCGCGAGCAAGCGTTGAATGCGGCGTTCGCCGATCAGTCGTCAATGGACTTAGCCGCGCAGCTCAAGGATCACGAACTCACTCCGGCTGCTGCGACGATCCGCAAAGAACTCGAACGCCGCTTCATGGCGGCACTTGAAGAGCTCGACGAAGACGACCGCGAGATCATGCTGATGCGACATCAAGAGCATCTCTCGAACTCGGAAGTGGCTGCGGCGTTAGGGCTCAGTCAGCCCGCCGCCGGCATGCGCTACCTGCGAGCCGTCCGCCGTCTGCGAGACGTCCTCGGCGGCGATCATCCGAGTTTGGTCTAAGGCCAGTGCGTAGGATGCCCGCCCCCGACCGTCCGCATTCTTTGCGAGTGAGATAGCGCCACATCGCGACGCCACATCAAATTCCGATCATCCGCCGCATTGAGACAAAGCCATTTCTTGCCTGTCAGGCATGCGCAGAGACTGCTTGCGATGCTCATCAAATCCATAAGGCGAGCGGCAGTTGAGAACCTACCGGCGAACTCTTGTACGACGGACTACAAGTCCGTCGTACCGGCACAAACTCATCTGCCGTTCGCCTAAATCAGCTTCGCAACGAGCACCGCACATCGAACGACATCAGCCCGCGCGAAGCGCCGCGACGATTCCGGTGCGACTGGCTTCTCTGACCGCAAAGCCTGCCGCTCCCATTCCGACGACAAAGACGAGCCCCAATAGCTTCGCTCCGCTCAGCCACGGAGTATCCGCGCCGACGGTGACTAAGTGCGGCAGCATCGCAACGAGCGCGCAACCGGTCCCGACAGCAAGTCCGAAGCACAGCAGCAACGCGTTCTCAGCGAGCACCATCAGCCGCAGTCGTGATGGAGTAAATCCTACAGCCGCGAGCAGCGCGAGTTCCGCTCGTCGCTCAACAATGTTTCGCAGCATGACCGTCGCGAGTCCGAGCGTACCGAGCAGCAGACCCAATCCGCCGAGCGTTTGAAACGTCGACAAGTAAGTGTTCTGCACGATCAAGAACGCCGCGATCCGATCGGCCACTCGCTCAGCATCGAAGCCGAAAGATGTCAGACCCGCTTCGAGCAAACCCGATAGCTCTTTGACTTCATCGCGCGAGAACTCGCCGCGCTGTTTAAGCCGTCCTTCATTCGCGCCAACGAGGAAGTACCGATAGCCGGGATGCTCGGGAAACAGCTTTTGAAAGTTCGCCTCAGACATCAGCAGCACGCCCTGAAAGATGCTGCTATCGAGCATGCCGACGACGGCGAGTTCTGACTTGCTCTTGTCGTCATTCGATAGAGGGATCGTCGCGCCCGGCCCTTTATGCAGGCTAAACATGAGCGTGTTCATATCGCCGACGACGGGAATGCGTCCGTCATCGCGCGGCGTCGCGAGCAGCTTCCAATAGTCCGCTTTGCGCTGATCAATGAACTTGAACCCGCCGCGCTGTAATAACGATTCCGGCACTCCGAGAATCGTCGGCAGTTGCGTCTGATAGAGATTGAGGCAGCTCGCGTTCTCGCCCGGTCGCATGCGAAAGGCATGCACTTCGATGTCGGCCAGCAACTTCTTCTGAGCGTCATCGCTCGGCACGCGCAGCCCCGCTTTGTCGCGTCCGGCTTCCGAATTCAGATCGGGAAAGACCGCCGTCGCCGTTTCCGCAACGAGCACGAAGCCGCCGTTGCCCGAGTTCCGATCAGGCGTCTCAACCGCCGGATTGCGCCGTCCGGCAGCGACCGCAACGATGACGAACGTCGCTGAAGCAATCAGAGCCGTCGACAGCACGCTTCTCATGCGATTGCGTGCTGCATTCCGGCAGCCGAGTCGACCGACCATCAGCAAGCCGGCGCCTCGTAAGCTCGCTCGCCGATCACTCTTCAAGATCGCCGACAGTGTCTGCAACGAGCCCACAAACAGCGCGATTCCGACCACAAAGAAACTCACGACGAGCCAACTTAACCCCGAGAACGCTTCGCTATTGGGAATCGCTCCGGCAAGTCCGAGCACGAGCAGCACCGCCGCTACGACGAACTGAATCAACGCCGATCGCGGCACGAGTGATGTCGTTTTTCCTACATCATTCTGTCCCGTAGTTGCACCGTCAGCCGCGCTGACTCCCGCCAGCAACTGTCTCGGGCTAAGTGACTTCAAACTTCGTAGCGCGAAGAGCAGCGAGAACATCGCGACGAGCATCGACGTAGCGAAGCCAGCAATAAGGCTCGTTGCCGTCACATGCACGTTGAGGAACGGAGTCCCGATCGCACCGCCCCACCAATCGGGTGACTTGAGCGCGAACACCATCAAGTCTGCGTAACCAATCGCCGCGAACGAACCGAGCACCGTTCCGACGAACGCAACCGCGAGTCCTTCTTCGAGAATGAGTTGTCGCACTTGCTTCACTTCAAACCCGACCGCTGCCAGCAAGCCGAGTTGCGAGACTCGTCGCTCAACGCCGAGTCGGAACAGCAACCCGATCAGCACCATTGCCGACGCGATCACGAAGAAGCTGAAGCCGACAAAGAGCCCCGTGAAGTCCGTCGTTCCCGAAGCGGCATGCAGTCCCTGCCACTTCACGGGCAAGACCGCGAACCCGAGCCGCGCGGCATCCAGTTGCTTGAGCAGCGCGGTCTCAAAGGTTTGCTTCGCGGCATCTCGATCAGCGCCTGTAGGAATTGCGACACGCAGCGACGTCAGCGAGCCGTAACGGCTCTTCCATAACTCTTGCGCGACCTTCAATGAGACGAACGCTTTTGGCAGCGCTCGATACTCGTCCCAGTAAGTGTCATCGCGGCCGGTGACGCGACTGAGCTTCATCGGGAAAGGCTGCTTCCAATCACTAAAGCTATCTGCATCGGTGATGCCTTTGACTTCGGGAGTCAGCCCGCGATCGCTCGCCGCACCGGGTCCGTCGAGCGCCACAACGTGCCGCACCTTGAAGACCTTTTCTTCCTCCGGCAGCTCTCCGTGCGAACCCACAAGGTGATACTTCAAGCGGACGTACTGCCCGGCTTTGACCTTCAAGTCCGCTGCGAGCCAGTCATTGACGACGATCTCATCGTCGGCGAGGGACTGTGTAATTCTTTCTTCTTGCGAGTCTTTAGGAAGAGGGGGCGAAGGTGACGGAAGATTCGTTGCCGAGTCACTCTTCGTTTGCCCTGCGTTCGCGCTCCCCTGAGGGTCGCGGTTAAACGTGCCGAAGCCGCCGAACGCTGCATCAGCAAGTTCCGTCGGATCGAGCCCCGCAACGATCGAGTACATCGCATACCGATCTCCGAGCCCCGAGTCCGGATCGCTCGCAGGTGACTTCGTATTGCCCGTCGGCTGATCGGCTCCGATGAGTTCATTCGCGAGATAGACGAGCGACGCCGACATCTTCGCGTTCTGCGATTCAGCGACCTTCTTCGCAGCCTCGACGACCGAGTCTTCGAGAATCATCTGCTCGCTCTCGACCGACAAATAGTTGCGGTCCTGATTGGCAACGACGCGCAAGCTCAAGTCTGCAAGCTGCATCTGCTGACCGAGCAGCTTCGTCATCACGCTCGCCGCTTCGATCGCGCGCGGCGTTGATTGGTCCTCAGTTTGTTTGGCTTTCACGAACAGCGCATTGATCCGCGCCGGTTTGCCCCGAGGGTACTCCTTCGAGCGCCGCACCTTTTCGAGTCCGAGTTCTTCCTGCAGCTTCCTCAGCGACACAAACACTGTGAGCGGCAACTGCTGACTGGGATTGAGATCAAACCGTCCGGTGCCCGATGTCTCCGGCAAGATGCTCTTCACAATGAGTGCGACTTCTTGAGTCACCCGTTCCTCGCTGCCGCCGAGCAACGTGTCGCGCGGGATATTGGTCGGCACCTCAAGCCAAAGAGTGAGCGACTGACCGACCTGCGCTCCAATCTGCTTTGCGGCTCGATGACTAAGCACGATCTGATCGTCGCTCGGCAACGAGTCTGCATTGAGTTCGCCGAACTCAGCAAACTTCTCATCGACCGCGACAACTCGAACGCCGCCAGCGCGCTCAAGCGGATTGCCCTGCTCGTCATTGCGAACCAATCCGCCGTCCATCAGCAACGCCGGAGCCGCCGCTGCGAAGCGTTCTTGAAACTCGGCCGCGCCCGCGACATCGCTGAGCAAGTCTTCGCGAAAGAACCGATGCGATCGCAGCGCCAAATCAATGCCGCCGAGCCGATCAAGACTCATCTGCTTGAGGCTGCCGCGTACCGAGTCGCCGACAACGAGCGCTCCCGTAATCACCGCCGTCCCCGCCAGAACCCCGAGCAAGACCGCCAAATGAGTCCGCCAGTAATGCCCCAAACTCCGCACAACGAGCGTCGTTGAATTCATGTCTGTCCTTGAGTCTCAACCTATGACGCCGCCGGAGCAGATCTCTCGACGTCTGCCTTCCTCTTTTCAGCGGCCAACAACTCTTCGAGATGCTGTTCGGCTTCCGCAATGACGTCGATCTGCTTTATTCGCGCATCAACAACCTCAACTGCCCTCCCGCCCCCGAACCTTTCGGGAATCGACCGCGCTGTCGCCGTGCCTTCGTGCTGAGTCGCCATCATCAATCTCCGAGTTGAATGAGCATGACCGAAACTTCCTCGCCGTTAGCAGCCTGAATCGTGACGTTCTTGAGCAGACCTTTAACCTCGAATGTAGCGCCGTCGGAATGGATGACTTCTTCTTCGATCCCTTGAGTGACACCGCTGATATAGAGACCTTGCCGCGTATCGAGCTCCAGAACGAGCCCACTTTCTCCGGCGATCAATCCGGCGACACTCGGTTGAAGAGAGTACGACTGAATGCCGCGTTCTCGAAATCGGTTTCCGGTTTGCTGTGCTAACAGAGCCGCCTGCAATACCGAGTCAGCATAGGCCGGTACGATCCCGCGCCACATACGAACATGAGATTCGCGTTGACCTCGAAGCAGAATTGCTCGCTCAATGGCCAAGAACATACGAGCTTCAGCAATCGTAAGACTTCGAATTCCGTCGGGCAGACGCAACTTCGAATTGAGCTTTGAGTCAGTCACATAGTCATTCAAGTAGGCCGTTTGAGTCGGCGTCAGTAACCCTTCGATTCCACAAAAGTGCGAAGACTTGAGTGACTGAAGTTCGGCCTCAGTCCAGTCTCGCCTCAAATTGCTCGGACTAAGATTCATGACAAGTGGCCCATTTCTACGTCGTCGGCGCCTTCCTGCTGAGGGTGCGTTGGGATTCGCAATTGATCAAACGCAATGACGAAATGCACGAGCTTCGATACCAAATCAGGTCCTTCGAAGAGATCAGTGAGCCCGATGCCAAAGAGGCGATGCCAATCGGTAATGTCTTCGTTTGAGTGGCTGCGTCGACTCGACATGAAATGGCCCCTTTGCAATTGCTACGTCAGCTCCGACAGCACGCCCGCGCCGCAGTAGTCCGGGTTGCCGAACCGCGTGAGGCGATGTCCGAACGCATGCGCGAACGACATCAGCAAGCGGTTGTGCGGCACTTTGTCGAACTTGATCGAGCGGCCCATCTTGAAGTCGAGGCCGTTGCCGACGAGCACGAACGGGATGTTGTCGAGCGTATGTGAGTTGCCTTTGCCCAACTCGTTCGTCCAAACGATCGTCGTGTTGTCGAGCATGCTGCCTTGCCCGCCCGGCTCGGGAGTTTCGGCCAATCGCTTCGCGAGATACGCCATTTGCTCCGCGTACCAACGATTGATCTTCGTCAGCTTCTTCTGCGTGTCCTCGTTGTTGTCAGGGTGATGCGAGAGTTCGTGATGTCCCTCTTCAACACCGAGCCACTTCATTCGCGCTCCGCCGACAGAGTTCGTGAACTGCAACGTCGCGACGCGTGCGAAGTCCGATTGAAACGCACTGACGAGCAAGTCCATTTGCATGCGGCTGATCTTCGGCATGTTGTCGGTGTCTTCCTTCACGCCTTTTTCGAGTTCCGGCACCGCATGCCCGACCTCGACCGACGCGTCTGACTTCAGCTCAAGCTCGAGTTCGCGGATGAGCGTCGTTTGCTCGTCGAGCAACTGCCGATCTTCCTGACTGAGCTTGACGCGCAGCGTCGTTAGTTCCGCCTGCAACGAATCAAGCACGCTCTTCAAGCTCTCGCGATCCTTCGATCGGCCATAGAGCTTCGCAAAGAGTTGATACGGATCATCAATCGGCGGCAGCGGCTTATTGGGACCGGCATACGACAACCGCGTCCAAGTATCAGCCTTCTCGGGCACCAGCACGCCCAGTTCGAGCGACCCGAAGCGCGTCTTCGTCGCCGCATCTGCCTGAAGGAAATTCTTGATCTCTTGATCAACCGAAATGCCGCTCGACCAACCAGCAGGAGTATGCGAGCCGCCCTGAATGTTGCCGGGGAAGAGTTCAATTCCCGTCAGCAAGCAGCCGATGCCGCGCATGTGGTTATCGCCGTCACCGCGCACCTTGTCGCAAACACCGTGCAGTACGAGCGACCGATCTTTGAACGGCTCAAGCGGCTCAAGACTCTCTTTGAAGCTGAAATCCGTTCCGGCAGCATCGGGCCAAAACGTGTTGGGCACGACGCCATTCGGACTGAACATGACGACGAGCCGCTGCTTGCGCTTCGTCGCCTCCGCGAATCCGAGACTCGGCAGATTCCAAATGAAGGGCAGCACGGCGGCGCTAACGCCGATGTCTCGAATGAAGTCGCGACGAGAAATCATGGGATGAATTCCGAGGAGAGTTGATAGGAGAAGACGGCCCGAATTGACGGAGTCATAGTCGCTATCGTCACCCGTTCCCAAGCTCTGCTCACCCGGTCGAGAGATATGCCTCGCGCGGTCGCGAGGCGTGCAACGAATGAGCCTCAAACGAGACAGAGCACCTCTCTTCTTTGTGCCTTCGTGCGAGAACTCATATTGGGAACAGTCGAGGAATAAGAACCCGATCTGCGTCGCGTAGGTTGGACGCCTACGTCCGACAGCGACGCAGCACGGACGTAGCCGTCCATGCTACGAATCCCGGAAGTTACTTATTCGCTATCCCTTACAGAGCGGCTGCTTGCCCAATCTCAGAGACCGATGCGAAAAGCTGCCATATCACCGTCGCGGTTCCGGCTGCGCAGCAGTAGTACGCAAACCAATGGAGCCGACCTTTCGCGATCAGCATCACAAGCCAGCGCAGCACGACCCATCCGACCAGAAACGACGTGACTCCGCCCACAATGAGCGGCACTGGATTACCAATCTGAGTCTCGCCAGTCACAACATCTTTCAATTCCAGTAGCGTCGCTCCGCCAATGACTGGAATTGCCATTAAGAAAGAGAATGCACCGGCAGATCCTCGCTGCAAACCGGAAAGCAGACCGCCAGTAATTGTGCTGCCCGAACGAGAAACTCCCGGTAGCAATGCAACCGCCTGAAAGAGTCCGATGAAGAATGCTTTGTGCGACGGTAATTCTTCATAGGAAATCTCATTCCGCTCCAGTCTTTGCCCGACGAGTAGCATGGCCGCTGTGATAAACCAGCAAACACCAACAACAAGAGGCGTGCTAAAGGCCACTTCGAACTGGTGCTTAAAGAGCACTCCTAAAATGCCTGCGGGGATAGAGGCCAGCACGATGTTGAGGCAGACGCGCGGCTGCAGCCGGAGCTTCCAAATTTCCTCGCGGTAGACGATCAGAATCGAGAGCAGCGTGCCGAGATGCACGACAATGTTGAAGAGCATGTCGGCGTCAGCATCCCTCGCGAGCGTTCGCCCAAAAATGGCGTCGTAAAGGTGGTCGACAACCACAAGATGCCCTGAAGAGCTGATCGGCAAGAACTCTCCAATGCCCTGCACGATGCCGAGAACGACCGCTTTGAGGATGTCCATTCCGAGTGAGCCCGTCCTGAAGGTGAGTAACGAGGAGGTTTAGGAAGACTTTGCTGGCGCGGACTCTAGTTGGCTCTCCCCGAGTGGTCGATACGGCTTCGACTCTGCCGATTCTGCCGAATTCTCCTGCTGTGCCGGTCGTCGGGATGACGATGACTTAGCGGGTTCATGTCGCCGTTGAATGAGCCGGAATGGCAGCGCGCTCGCAACGGGCGCCACTGCTACTGCCGTAGCGAGAGTGCGTCGTATCGGACGGATAACGCAGTTTGACTACGGTCGCGTGAGTGAAGAATTCAGCATCAGCGAACGGGACTCACCCGAGTTCCGAGTTGTTTTCAGATGGGATGGGGAAGGAGTCAGCAATGCTGCGTCGAATGATTGTGGCCGCAGTGGTAATGGCAGCGGCACTGAGTATGTCAAACTCGGTCGAAGCGGCGGGCAAAGGACAGCCTACCGACTGGAACCGCTTTATGTATTACCCTTATGTGTATTACCCACATAATTTTCAGCCGCAGCGCGGCAGCTACGACCATATGTATTACCGCTACGGACCCGAGCAGCGGATCCCGGTCTACAACAAGAATTGGTACAACCCGTACCCGAGCCCCACTCCGTATCACAAGGGGCACCACTTCATTCTCGATGTGTTCTAAGCCGACAACGCGCCTTCCCATTTCCGTAGCCGAATTCGTCAGATTTCGGACCGCTGAAATGCCTGAAATCTCACGATTTCAGCTACAGGCTGCGCTGTTTGTAGTCCCGCCTTCAGCCGGTCTGCGGACCGTTGCTATTGCGCAAGACGAGAGATGTCGCGAACACGAACCGCGCTCGAATGGAAGCCGACAACAAGTCCGCTTCCCGTCGTGCGCGGTTCGTCGTTTAAACCGACCCGTATCAATGACCGCTACGCGAGCAACTCCGCGATCACGCCGGATTGGTTGATGTCTCTCAGGCCGGGGTCGATCACGCCGAACTTGTCGCGCGGCGTGCCGACGGCGTGTAGCAAGGTGCAATACAGATTCGCGATCGTGCGATGATCCTTTTTTCCGTAGCCGGGGAACTCCAGATAGCGACCGGCGGTTTGCAGCTTGCCGCCGAGGTTGCCCAGCAACACAACCGGCCATTCGTAGAGATTCGGGTGATGGCCGTCGCCGGAGTCGCTCAGGTAGACGATTAACGTGTTGTCGAGCATCGTGCCGTTGCCCTCTTTGATGCTCTGCAATTTCGTCGCGAGGCCCGCGATCAACTTTGTGTGGAACTGTCGAATCTTCACGAAGCATTGCTCGTAGTTCATGTCGCCGTATGACCCGCCGTGACCGATGTGATGCAGGCCGGGGATGCCGAATTCGGGGAACGAACCGAAGCTCTGATTGCCGCTGCCGGAAGTAAGCAGCAAGACATTCGTCAGACCGCAGATCAGCGCGGCGGCTCCGATCTCGAACTGCGATTCGAGGATCAAGCTCGATTCCGACGCAGTCAGCTTCTTGCCGAGATCCGGCGCGTGCTTCGTCAGTTCGTCACGCATCGCCGCGATCTTCGCTTGCCGGGCATGCAACGACTCGAAGGCCGAGAGGTACTGATCGAACTTCTGACGCTCTTCGCCAGCCAGTGCTTGCCGACTCTTGCGGACATCGTCGGCCATGAAGTTCAGCAGCAGCGAGCGTTGATCGAACGACTGCTTCGCTCCTTCGGCAACGCTGCCGAAGAGCGATTTGTAGGCTTGATCGGGCGAGCACACGATCGGCGACGCCTGACCGGGGCCGCTCGCGGAGTGGTTATAGTTGGCACCGCCTTCGTTCGAACCGCTCACGCCGAGCCCGACATGCTTGAAGACTCCCGGCAGCGCATCGGCAATCGCGTGATCGATCGTCTGAGCAAGCGGCCCGGCGGACTTCGGATAGCAACCGAGTGCTCCGTGATTGCATGAGTGATCGCTGTAGGCGATGCGTCCCGAAAGATGTTGGACGAGCGCCAGCCGATCCTTGAACGGAGTCAGCGGCTGCAACGCTTCGTGCAACTCGCGGTCATGTAACGAAACCTCCATCAGCTTATCGTTCGACGGTTTTGAGTCGCCCTTCGGTTTCGCGACACCGGACGGACGCAGATGGCCGGGCATCATGCCGTTGCTTTGCAGAACGAAGACGACTCGGCGGCGTACCGCGTTCGTGTCTCCGGCGGCGTGCGCGGCGAGCTGATGCAGGATCGGCGTGAGCAACGTCGCACCGGCACCGAGGCTGAGTCCTTTGAGCAAATCACGTCGAGTCGTTTCAACGTTCATCGGTTGTTTTCCTGAGCCTGAGTTGTGGATGAAGGAATGCGGTAGAGGAACGGGTCAGAGGTCAGCAGCGACGCGACAAGTGCCTTGAAACTGCCACCACTCGCGACATAAGCGGCGTCGGCATCTTGCAACGCGCGGGCGTCGCTGAGCGTTTCATTGCGACCGAGGAAAAATCGAAACGCATGCCGCACGAAAACTTGTCGGCAGCGATCGGAGTTCGCGAGCTTGCGGACCAGTTCGCGCGGGTCGGTCAGGGGGCCGTCGAGCGACGCATCGCCGCTCTCGGTGACGATGCCGGATGTATTAAGAGTTACCTGTGTAAAAACTTTTCCGAGCGGATTGCCCTTCTTGTCGACGTTCTTCTCGGTCGCGTCGACATCGAGCACTTCTTCGGTCGTGCGGAAGCGGCCGTAGTGGTCGAACTGCTCGAACGCGAGCCCCAGTTCGTCCATGCGGCGATGACACTTCCAACAGAACTCGTCTCGCGTCACGGTCAGCCGGTCGCGATAGGTGCGATGCGGATCGTTCGGCACTTGAGCCGCAACGCCGATCGGTAAGTCGGGCACAGTGCCGCCGAGCAACCGCTCGCGAATCCAACGCCCGCGACGGACCGGGTCGTTGTCGAAATTCGTGCTCCATGCAACGAGCCAACTCGGCTGCATCAAGATGCCGAGCCGCGTGTTGGGCGGCAGTTTGACCGGCTGCTGAGCAGGCCAATCTTCGAGCCCATACATCGCTTCGGGCGAAGCTTGATTCTTGTTGTTGTTCGGGTTCGGCACCTGAGCCCGTTGCAGCTCTTTCTTGTTCTGTTTGTTTTGCCGAATGACGCTGTTCACGAACGATTCGTCGGTCGTGAGCAAGCGGCGAAAGACGTCTCGATCTTCGTTGACGATGTGCTCGACCAACCGATCCGTGTCACCGACCAAACCCGGCGCAGAGAACATGAAATTCTTCGGCTTGTCTTTGAAGACCGCATCGGCTTTGTCGTATTCGAAGTACTCGCGGAAGAACTGCATGAACCGCGAACGATCGGCCTTCGGATCGTCGAACAGCTTTTGCAATTGAGCAGCGACATCGTCGCGCGATTGAAGCTGCCCGGTCTCTGCGGCCTTCAGCAAGTTCGCATCGCGCCGGTTGCCGACGGACAGACTGATCGCCATCGCGAGATCAAGCGGAGCCAACAGACGGCGGCCCGATGTGCTCGCTGCGGTTGCTGCTGTAGTTGATCTTACATCCGAAGCAACTGCCGGAGCCCACTCGCTGCGAAAGAGAGCGTCGGTCTTTAGCAGCACGGCTTGCAGCATCGTCTTCACCGCTGACTGAACATCACCCGCTTTCGCGCATTGCTCATACAGCGCGAGGAACGACGCGAGCTCATCGCTGTTCGGGTTGCGACCGAGCGCCATGCGAAACTGCAATTGAACCGCCTTCTCCAATTGCGCGGTTGTCGGCTGCTTGTCAGGGGCCATGAGCTGCACGAACTCGCCGACAGTGTCGTTCTTGCCGAACAGCCCGCATTGCCAATCAACGATCGCGGCCGCATTCCGCAGCAGCGTTTCGGTGCTCGGTTCGTCGACGCTGTAGAGCCCGGCATAGTCACGAATCCCGCGCTCGCCACTGAGCGTGAAGGGCGTCACGACTCCCGGCACTTTTTCTCTTCGAGTCAGTCCGCGCACAAAGCCTTGATAGGCATCCGGACTGATGCGCCAAGCGCGATCGGGCGACGCGCCGCCGGCCTCAGCCGGCTTGCCGAAGAGCAGTTCATGCGGAATCAGATTCCCCTGATTAGGCAACCGCGCTGCGGGCAACTGCGCAAGCGCGGTGATGCTCGCGATGACCTCGCGCACCTTCGCGGCATCGGGCCGAGGTTCATCCGCCGGCGGCATCAGCCCATCGCGCAACTGGTCTCGAATCGCCTGCCATCGCGGATCGGCCTTCGCGTTCTTGCTCGCATTCGCAACCGGAACCGCGAGGTCATCCAGTCGCAAGTCGGCTTCTTGTTTCTTCGCGCCATGACACTTGAAGCAATGCGCCGAAAGAAACCCGTGCAAGTCCGGCTCGGCTGCCGAGCAGACAGAGCCGAAGCCGATCGCAAACAGCAGAGCGAACGCCATCAACGAGTCATGTCGTTTCATAAGTCACTTCCTCGTTTAACCGCGTGCCCATCGGGCCGCGCTTATCGCGTGCCCAAACGGCACGAGTACCTCAATCCGCCTCACTCGCCCATTAATGCGTGCCTAACAGGCCGCGTCTTTTGCGCTCTGCGTGCCCGAACGGCATGAGTGCTTCTCGCAGTCACTCCCTCGCTCAACCATACGTGACACCTCGAATTGCAGTCATGCCCCAAAAGCGCGGCCCGATGGGCATGCGGTTAAACGAGTTAGTTCGTAGTCCCGACTTTATCGCAGCCGTGCTGCGAGTTAGTACTCATGCCCCTCGGGCTTGCTGCTCGCAAGTTGGCACGCGATGACTTCTCCGACAATCATCAATGACAAGCATAACGGCGAATGCCATTGATTGTTTGCGACCTGTTTTTGAAAAGAGTTGTGAAATGGAAATGAATAATATGACTGGTGTGAAGGAAGAAGCTCGGCAGTTGATTGAACGCTTGCCGGACACTGCCACATGGGACGATTTGATGGAAGAAATCTATGTGCGTCAGGCGGTCGAACGCGGCCTCAAGAATGTTGATGCCGGCCGAGTATTAACCACTGACGAATTACGCACTCGTTTAGGACTCCCATCATGAAAGTGTTGTGGAGCGAAGCAGCTGCAGAACAAGTCGAAGCGATGCGAAACTTCATTGCCTGTGACTCTCGGCGTAACGCCGATCGAGTCGCCGAACGCATCCTGCAAAGTGGTGAGCGCGTCGGTCATTGGCCGGAAGCCGGTAGCATCGTCCCAGAATTGGATCGCACTGATATCCGCGAAGTCTTCGAGTACTCGTGCAGAATCATTTATCAAATTCGTACCGATCATGTTGTTGTTCTCGCAGTGATACACGGTGCTCGAAGACTGCCGCCAATTCACGGTATCCAATAATTCTTAATGTCTCTTATTCGTTTAACCGCGTGCCCATCGGGCCGCGCTTTTCGCATGCCCAAACGGTAAGAGTACCTGTCTCGGTCACGTACTCGCTCAACCGTACGTAACACCTTGAATTGCAGTCATGCCCTAAAAGCGCGGCCCGATGGGCACGCGGTTAAACGATTCTCTGTCAGCTTCACCGAGCGGCGGCATAGTGGCACAGTGACGATCCTTGCTGTTCCCCGATGGCCTCTCCTTCAACGTCGAGTTCCGCATGTCACACCGTTCCGAACTGAGCCGCTGTGTCTTGTTGGTTGCGATCACGATTTCATTTCTGGGTCTTAGCACTCGCAGCATGCGCGCGGCGGATGAGGGCTTCGTTCGTACCGAGCTGCCTTTGAAGACTCCGCGCTCGCGCGATCCGGTGCTGGGCGGGGCTCGCGACAAAGTCTTCTTCAAAGTTTGGTTCCCGCAAGGAGCGAAGCCGGTGCGAGGAGCGATGTGTAATCCTTTTTCCAAAGACGATGCAGTGAGTGCCCATTGGCAAGCCGCGTGTCGCTTATGGAATTTCGCTTACATCCAAACGGACTTCGACGCGGTCAAGAAAGAGGAGTTTTTATTACTGCCGACTGCGTTGATCGAACTGGCCAAAACGAGCGGTCATGCGGAGATCGAGCATGTGCCGTTCTGTTGGACCGGGATGTCTCGCGGCGGCGGCATGAGCATGCAGCTCTCCGAACTGCTGCCCCATCGCACGATCGCCAGTGTCCCCGTTTGTTTGGAAGTGGGCCCCGCCAACGACGCCACTCGGTTGATTCCGGTGCTCACGGTGTTCGGCGAAAAAGACGGATCGCAGATGGAAAAGCTGTTGAGCAAACTGCCGCCCGAACGCCAATTGGGGGCTCGCTGGAGCATCGCCGTGCAATGGAATCGCAAGCACGAATTCGCATTGGCCAACAATGTGTCGTTCGTCTTTTTGGATGACGTAATTGCTCGCCGCGTGCCGCAGCAACCGAGCCTCAGTCAGTCGCCCGCGCTCGGAACCATTCCACTCGAAGACGGATGGCTCGGAGATGTGTCGTCATGGGGCAAAGACGGTCGGCGTCCGACGATCCAGTCTTGGCGCGACTACTCCGGAGACCGCAACGCCGCGTGTTGGTTCCCGACTCAACGCGCCGCCGCAACATGGGCTGCCTTCGTTTCGGGCACAAAAGAGATCTCGATCACCGAACCCGCAGGACTCGGCGACGGCCAGAAGTTCGCCCTGCATCCGTCGAGCAAACCGGTCTCCGTCAAACTGTCGATCGACGCGAAGTTGAAGCCGACGAAGCTCGAACTTTGGGACGCGCATCAGCGCCTCGCCGAACGCTCTTCCGAACCTTGGAGCTTCGAAGCAACGCTGCCGCCCGGCATCCACTCGCTCTACGTCACCGCAATCGAAGAAGGCCGCCCGCCCCGCTCCTCGCGGCCTCACACAATTGTGGTCGAGTAGCCTCGTATTACTAGTTCGCGATTTGTTGTCAGCTTGCGCGCATTGTAGGACGCGTTACATAGTCGCCTTTCGCTCTGCGAAAGGGATTGTCGGCTTTTGCTCCGCAAAAGCTTCCTTTCGCGGAGCGAAAGACGACTATCGGTTGCAGCATCGCCGCCTCGTTTAACCGCGTGCCCATCGGGCCGCGCTTTTCTCCTGCCAGAAGCCCGCTTTTCTCAGACAAGCCGACTCATGCTGACCATTCCCGAATCGTCACGGCGACATCTCCCCCGCGCAGCAACGCTCGATCGCGGCACGTCTCTCAAGTCGTTGCTCAGAGTAGTTGTCTGCTGCTTGATGCTCGCAGTCGCGCCGAGTGCTGCTCGTGCGGACTTCGATAACGAGGTCCGGCCGCTGTTGGCGAAGTACTGCGTTGCATGTCATGGCGCGGACGAGCAGAACGCTCAGGTTCGCGTCGATCGGCTGACTGGATTCGAAGTATCCAATCAGCATTTATGGACTCTGATTCACGAGTCACTCGCGAATGGTCAGATGCCGCCGGAAGACAAGCCGCAGCCGACAGCCGCTGAGAAGCGAGTCATCTCAAACTGGATCATCGAGCAGGCGAAGAAGCACGCGGCGACGAACGGCACTCAGCGGCGTTTGAATCGGCGCGAGTTTTCGGCAGCGCTGCGCGATCTCACCGGAGTGCCGATCGACTTCGCAGTCGGCTTGCCTGATGACGCGAAGGTTGACGGCTTCGATACCGGAGCGACGGCGTTGCAGGACGCAGCGGACTCGGTCGCTCAGTTGCTTGAGGTCACGCAACGCGCGGTCGACAGCGTTCGTTTTTCGGAGCCGGACAACGATCGCAAGATTCGCGTCGACTTTCGCGAGCATGAGTTCTCCGACTTCAACAAGTTCGTCGAAGAGCGATGGAAGGCCGCCGGCATCTTCACGAAGTCAAAGAACTTGCCGTGCAAGAAAGGGATCGGGCTCTATCTGCCGACTCAATGGACCGGCGAAAACGGCAGCTCGTTTCTGGCCTTCCCCGCGCCCTCGGACAAACGAGCGGCACTCAAGATGACGCTGCGAGTCTCGACACGAAAACCGATGCCCGGACTGCCGACTCCGATCCTCTGGGTCAAAATCGGCGGCAGCTACATCGACTACCGACCGATCGGCGAGGCTCCTCAAACGCTGACTTATGCCGTCCGCATGGAAGACTGCCTGATCGAAGGCAACGCCCTCAAAATCATGCTGCAGTCGTTCGTCGAAGTGCCTTATGCAGTGCCCGGCTTTGAGAACGAAGACCGCACGAAGCCCGAAGACAATCTGCCCGGCGGGATCGGCGTCTATCGTCCGGCGTTCGATCGCAAAGTGCTCAGAACTCCCGATCAACAGCCCGTGCCATCAATCATCGTCGAGTCGATCGAAGTGGACTACGACCATCGCGCCGCATGGCCGCCCGAAGAATGGGACGCCGAAAAACGCGGCCCGATGGGCACGCGGTCAAACGAGGCGCAACTCATCTCTTTGTGGATCGAACGCGCATGGCGACGGCCCGTTGCTCAAGCCGAGCAAGCCAAATTCATCGCCCTCTTCGAACGGCTGCGCGGCGACGGATACTCGTTCGATGACGCGCTGCGGGCAACGTTCCAATCGGTGCTGATGGGCGGGCCGTTTCGATATCTCGCTTCTCCGTCTGATCCGAATCCGGTCATCGCTCAGCATGCGATCGCGTCGCGGCTGAGCTTCATGCTGCTCGGAACTCCGCCGGATGCAGAGCTCCGCAAGCTCGCTGCTGCCGGGAAACTGCGCGATCCGCAGGTGCTCGACGCGCAGGTTGATCGGCTGCTGGCCGACCCGCGCCGAGACGCCTTCTTCCGTCCGTTCGTCACGCAGTGGCTGAACCTGAATCAGCCAGTGACGCTGACAATGTCCTCATTGAAGAAGCAGGATTTTCATTTTGGGCGGCACCTGAAGGACTCGATGAAGGACGAGACGATTCACTACGTGACGCAGCTTGTGCTCGACAACCGCCCGGCGAAGGAGCTGATCTCGAGCAATTGGACGATGATGAACGACATCCTCGCCGTGCATTACGGCTACCCGGTGCTCGACGGCGGCGAGCTGCGAAAGGTCACGGTTCGCCCCCGTCCCGAAGACCCGCGCGGCGGCGGCTTGCTGGGGCATGCGGGCATTCAGTCGATGCTGTGTTGGATGGGAGACAACTGGGTCATCTATCGCGGCTCTTGGACCCTCGACCACATCTTGGACGACCCGCCGCCTCCGCCCCCATTGGAAGTGCCGGAATTGCTACCGTTCGACAAAGCCAATCAAGGTAAAAGCTTTCGCGAGTTACTGGTGCAGCATCAGGCCGATAGCAAATGCTCGATTTGTCATAAGAAAATGGATCCGCTCGGCTTCGCATTCCAGAATTTCGACTTAAGCGGCCGCTGGCGCAACGTCGAACACGAGAAGTATCATCGAGCGGAACTCGACGGCAAAATCGAATGGCGCGGCGAGGGTAAGACTCGCCCGGTCGACGCATCCGGCACACTCCCTCGCGGTGAGAAATTCACGAGCTTCGAAGAATGTAAAGAATTACTCGCGACTCGCTACACCGACGACATCGTGCGCGGTCTCCTCAAGAAACTGACCCTCTACGGAACCGGCCGCCCGGCCAACGTGCTCGACCTCGTGACGATCCGCGAGATCATGAGTCAGCAGTCAGATAAGAAATACGCTGCGAGAGATATGCTCAAAGCATTGATACGATCGCGAGTATTTTTGGAGTAACCTCGTTTAACCGCGTGCCCATCGGGCCGCGCTTTTTGCATTTTGCCTTCTGCATTTCTCCACTATGGTGACATCGCGTGCGTCGGCTATTGTGATGCCGTCATCGCTATCACGCCCGAAAAGCGCGGCCCGTTGGGCACGCGGTTAAACGAGAGAGGAAATGAGCATGAATTCTAAGACCTTTTCGATTTCCCGCCGGACTGCTTTACGAGGCTTAGGTGCGAGTATTGCTCTGCCGTGGCTTGAGCTTGTCGCCGACAAGACTTTGGCGGCGACGCAGGGACAGCGAGATCCGGGGCGGCTTGCTTGTTTTTATATTCCCGGCTGTATCAACCATTACAACTGGTTTCCGGCAGATACTGGGTTCAACTACACAATCTCGCCGACGCATCAGCCGCTGGCTAAGCACCGCGAGCGGTTTAGTGTGCTGACCAGTTTGTCTCATATCGAAGGCCGCATTACCGGGCATCCTCATCCGCATAATTTCTTGACCGGACACAATATCAACATCACTCCCGGCGTGATGACTAATACGGTTTCGTTCGATCAAGTCGCGGCGAAGTATATTGGGCCGACTTATTTGCCCTCGTTGGCGCTGTCATGGATGTCGGGAGTCGGAGCGGCAACGCTGTCTCGCAATGCATTGGGTGTCGATATCCCGGCAACGAGCGATTATCGCGCGGTCTTTGAAAGCCTCTTTCCCCCGGCTGATGCCTCTCATTTGAAACAAGCGCGGGCTCGGGTCGCGCTCAATCGCAGTATTCTTGATACCGCGACGGGCGATGTGAAAGACTTGCAGCGGAAGCTCGGTTACGCCGATCAGCAGCGGATGGATCAATATCTGACTTCGATTCGAGATGTCGAAAAGCGACTGGATGACCGCGATGCCATCTTGAAGAACGGACGACCGAAGTTTGACGAAGCGAGCGTTCGAATTGAGCCGAAGAGCAAGTCGAGTATGCGCGAGCATATTGAATTGATGACCGACTTGATCGTGCTCGCGTTTCAGACGGATATGACTCGCGTTGTCACTCAGAGTTTGGGCGGCGAAGCGGGGCCGAGCTATGACGAGTATAAGGATTGGGCGAAGGCAACCGGCGCACCGACACGCGGAGTGCATGATTATCATCACAAAGGCTCGGGCAATCGCGGCGAAGATAATTCCGACACAAAGCTGATCGGTCTGCGCGATCGGATGTATTGCGAATGCTTGGCGCGGCTGATGGATCGCTTATCAGCGATCGAGGCGAGCGATGGCACGTTGCTCGATCACACCGTGCTACTACTGGGCGGCTCGCAAATCAGCAGCCACTCGGGTAGCAGTTTTCCGTTGCTACTCGCGGGCGGAAATAAGCTCGGCTTCCGTCACGGTCAGCATCTGAAATGGAAGGGCAACGAGCGGTCGGCTTCGGATTTGTATCTCACGATCCTGCAACAACTGCGCTGCCCGGTTGAGTCGTTCAAAGAGAGCAAGGGACGGATTGGGGAATTGGTCGGGTGATATCAGCGGGCGGGTGATGGGCAATTGCGCGAGTTGCCGGAGGGGAGATAGCGGCCGCAACTTGCCGGATGTGTGATATGGGGCCGCTGCTTGAGGCTAGCGCGGCCCGTTGGGCACGCGGTTAAACGAGGAGGGCTCATGAGATGCTTTTGCGGCCTCGTCGCTTTGTTGGTTTTGGGAGCGGGTGAGGCTTGCGCTCAGGAGCGGTCGCATTTGCTGCGGGGGCATGAGCGCTGGGTCTTGTCGACTTCGTTTAGTTCCGATGGGCGATGGCTCGTTTCGGGCGGTGACGATCAGACGCTGCGACTTTGGGATGTGCGCAGCGGCGAGATGACTCGGTTGTTGCGGCGTTGCGGAAGTGCGGTGACGGCAGTTGCGTTTCATGCGGACGGCAAGCGGATCGCCGTCGGGACGCATCGGGGAGACCTCAAGATTTGCGATGCGCAGCGCGGAGACGTGCTGCGTGATTTCGCCGGTCACGATGAGGCCATCACGGTCGTGCGGTTCGATCCGTCGGGGAAGTATCTCGCGTCGGGTAGTGCTGATGACACGTTGGTGATTTGGGACGCCAATAGCGGCGAGTCGCTGCTCACCATTCGGCAGGGCAACGAGTACGACGTCACGACCGCCGCGTTCAGCCCCGACGGCAAGCGCATCGTGACTGGCGACGGTGAGAACGAACTCAAGATTTGGAGCACCGAGAACGGCGAAGAGATGCAGGTCTTGCGCGGTCATACGGAGACCGTGACGTCGGTCGCTTTCAGTCCGAACGGCAAACAGATCGTGTCTGCCAGTTGGGACGACACGTTGCGGCTTTGGAACGCCGAGACCGGCAACGAAATGCAAACTCTGCGCAGCCACTCGGCAGACATCACCGCAGTGGCCTTCACTGCGGACGGTTCGCAAATCGTGTCAGCGGGCGAAGACAAAACGATCCGCTTGTGGGACGCTCGCACCGGCAAGTTGCAGACAACGCTCGCCGCTCACGATGACGCTGTTTTCAGCCTCGCTTTGAGTCCCGACGGCCGCTGGCTCGCATCAAGCAGCAAAGACGTGATCCGCTTGTGGAATTTAAAGTACAAGAACGAGTGACTCGCGCGGGCTGCGATGCGCAGGGTTACGAGGCCCTGGTTGCGGCGAAGATCTGATGCAGCTTCTTGGCGAGTTCGTCGAGCGTTGCTGGCTTCGAGAGGAACGAAACGTTCGTTTGAGAATCGCTCGGCTGCAGGATCTCGTCGGCGGTGTAGCCACTCATGAAGAGGACTTTCAGATTGGCGCGCAGAGGACTCAGTCGCTTCACAAGCTCAGGGCCGCTCATGACGGGCATAACAACATCGGTCATCAGCAGGTCGATCGAACCGGAATGCTGCTCAACCAATTGAATGGCGTCGGGACCACTCGCTGCCTCAAGCACCGTGTAGCCGAGCAACTCCAAGATCAGCACCGTCGAAGCGCGAACGGCATCGTCGTCTTCAACGAGCAGGACTGTTTGCGTGCCGCGCGGCAGCTTCTGCGGACTTGTCTTCGCAGCCGGCGTCGAGACCGGCACTGCCAACGCGGGCAAGAACAGCTTGAAGGTCGTGCCTTGTCCCGGCTGAGTCTTGACCGTCAGAAAGCCGCCGCATTCTTCGGCAATGGAATGGACCGTCGCTAATCCCAGTCCCGTGCCTTTGCCCGGCCCCTTCGTCGTGAAGAAGGGTTCGAAGATCCTCGCTTGAACCTCAGGGGTCATCCCGCAACCAGTGTCGGTGACAGTTAGCACCACATACGACGCGGTCAGAGAACTCGCGACGCGCGCTCGTAATGTCCCTGCGATCGACGGAGTGAGGGCTCGTTGAGAACGCTCGCCGTGAGTTTCGGAGACCGTCTGCGAGCCGACCGTTTCAGGATCAAGCTCGGATAAGAGAGCTTCGTCGAGTTCGATGTTCTCAGTCGCGATCGTCAGCGTTCCGCCCTGCGGCATTGCATCTCGCGCGTTGACGACGAGATTCACAATCACCTGCCCGAGCTGCCCCGAGTCGGCCAAGACGGTCTTGAGTTCGGGCTCAAGCACTGTCTTCAAGATGATGTTCTCGCCGATCAGCCGCTGCAGCAGCCGCTCGGTTTCGGCGACAACGACATTCAGATCCAACACGCGCGGCTCGATGACTTGCTGCCGGCTAAACGTCAGCAGTTGCCGAGTCAGCGCCGCTGCGCGTTGGCTGGCGTCGAGGATGCCGGTCAGCATGTTGAAGGAGTCGTCGCTCGGCGAGACCTTCTGCTTCAGCAACTCGCCATAGCTGCTGATGACCGTGAGCAAGTTGTTGAAGTCGTGTGCGACTCCTCCGGCCAACTGACCGATCGCTTCCATCTTCTGCCGCTGAGCAAGCTGTGCTTCGAGTGCTCGTTGCTTGCTGCTCGCCATGTTCCTTTCAGTCACGTCGATCGCGATGCCCAACACTTTGCGTGAATGACCCCACTCGCCATTGATCGTTTGGCCGAGAAACCAAAGATCGCGAACGACTCCGTCTCGTCGCTGAATCCGACATTCGAACGCCGAGATCTCTCCATTGTGATTCGACGGTTCCATCGCGCGGCGAAGTCGGTCGACATCATCGGGATGACAGAACGAGATCAGCGTTTCGGGCCTGCCGTCGAACTCCGCGACCGAAATGCCGTGCATGCGAGCTAACTCGTCCGACCACTTGAAGCGGTTCGACGTGAGATCCCACTCCCAACTACCGACGTGCGCTGCCTCTTGAGCGAGTCGCAGAAAGGTCTCGCGTTCCTGCAACGTCTGCTCGGCCTTCTTCCGCTCGGTGATGTCAACGTCCATGCACACGAACCAAAGGCCGGCATCCGGGGCGGGGATATGAAACACCGTCGATAGGCAAACGCCGACCTCACCGTTGCGCCGACGAAAGGTGAACTCAGCGGGCTCGATGGGTTGCCCCGTTGTGCGAATCGTGTCGAGCACATCTAAGAAGGCTCGAAACTCCTCGGGCGTCTGAATGAGCTGATCGAGCTTCTGCCCCATCGCGTCCTCGCTCGAGTACCCAAACATCTCCTCCGACGCGCGATTCCACAGAACGACGCGCCCTTGCTGGTCGTACCACTGCACCGCAACGCCGGGCGAGTTCTCGATGACGGCTCGAAGTCGAGCTTCACTCGTCTGCAATTGCTCGCGCGTGCGACGATGGCCGCGAGCAATCAAGAGTGCGACGACCCCGACCCAAAGCACCATCGGCAACACTCCGATGAACGGAACGTTGACCAACTTCGCAGCCCGCAAGATCTCAACGAAATGAATCGCGATCATCCCGCAGATGGCCAACACGATCAGCACGCCAGCAAGGCGGTCGCGTCGCCAAAGAACGGCTCCGCAACGCAGGCCGAACACTTCGATCGCGAGCACGGCAAAATAGATCGGCCCGAACCACCAGCCGGGCGGACCGAGCTGTGGAACCGAGATGACCTCTCCCCAAAGCATCGTCACGCGGTCGACCGAGATGACTTTCGAATTGAGCGGCGCGATCGTGACTTGCAGCAGGAACAGAACGACCAACAAAGCAGAGATCGGCAGTACAAACTTTCGCGCCCGAACGCCGGAAACGAGCGAAAGGCACCACAGCCATGTGAACATCAAGAACATGCCACTTGCGAGCCGGATTCTTAGAGCCGCCTGAGCCTCTTCAGGAGTCGCCGCAGTAGCAATCGCGAGTAACGCTCCGCTCAGAGTCGCACGCGCCGCGCAGTCGATACTAAATACTCCGAGCAAATGCTCTCGCCGCGATGAGCACCACAATATGAAGTGATAAATCGCGGTGAACCCGAAGAAGCCGATCAGCGCCGCGAAAATAAAGTGGACTGGTCCCACAAGCTGCCTTCTCAATCAGGACTGACGCTTCCGGCTGAGCCGCAGAAAGCCAACGTACAAATTCGACGGCCCATTTGTCAGCATGGAGCGATCATATTAACTGCAGCAGCAAACATTGATACTTCAACCAGCACTACTAGCTATCTACTTCTTGTCGGGTCGCACGGATGAAGAACAAAACGCAAACACCGGAGACGAACTCGTTATGTGACCCAGTCCCATTAAGGGCCGGGTTCGGAACAACTTCCCGATTTTGCGTTGCATAGGTCCGACGCCTACGTCCGACTGCGACGCAGCACGGACGTAGGCGTCCATGCTACAGATTACCGGACGTTATTCACCGACGATGCCTAAGCCCATGAGCGGTCGGGGTTCGAGGTCTCGTGGCGAAACTCGTTGAAATTGATGTATTCCCAGTGGCGGTAGATCTGCGACGTCTGCATCAAGACGTCATGCGGGCCGACAACTTCTACCTTGCCGCGATTCAAGAGCACGATGCGATCGACGTGCTTGAGCGTCGGAAGCCGGCTCGGCAAGAAGATGACGGTACGATCCTTTGCGGCTCGGCGACAGGCATCGTCAATCAAGCTCTTGTCTGCATCTGATATATCACCGGTCGGCTCTTTGATGATGAGAATTGCAGGATCTCGCAGAATTGCGCGGGCGAGCGCCAGTCGAAACGCTTGACCGGCATCGAGCGGCTCGCCGTGATGCCCGATTAATGTCTCATAACCTGCCGGCAGCTTCTGAATGAAGTTGTGCGCGTGAGCGTCCTTCGCAGCTTCGGTAATTTGAGTGAAGGAGTACTTCGTGCTCATTCCGCCGATGTTTTCGAGCACGGTTCCAGTGAGATAAGGCTCCTCGCCGCCGACGTAGAGCGTCTCTGCCCTCAGTGAATCGAGCGTGCCCCATGCAATATCTTCTCCGTCGAAAAGAATCTTGCCTTCGGTCGGCTCAAGAAATCTCGGCAGCAGTGTCGCGAGTACTTTCGCTTCGAGTGGGTCAAAAGCGATAATTGCCGTGCTGCTATTGGCGGGGAATTTGAGATTCAATTGATCGAGTATCAATCGCTGCCCGAGCCGATATGACACCGCTTCGAACTGCACCGATTTTTGCAGCGGTTGCAAGAACTTCGCTCCGACAGCTTGCCCGACCTCAGGAATCGCGCTCAGGTAGCGGTAGATACGGTCGATCGCTGAAGTTGCTTCGCTGCGGACTTCCCGGAGCAGGCCGAGGACTCGAATGGGACGCCATGCACCGCCAAAACAGGCGACGAAGAGCGATGCTTCTCCGAGTGATAAATGCCCCGCTTCTTCAGTCGGCGAGAGTAGCCTCAGTGCGACGAGCGATACCATGAAAGCAAGGCACGCTAGAACCAAAGTCCGAATGAGCCACTTCTGCCGAGTCCGTCGCCGTTGCACCGCAGCCGCATGTGTGTCCGCTCGTTGCAAATGAGTTTCGAACCGCGCGTGCTCGAATTCGTCGAGCGAATAACCGCGAACAAGGCGGCTGTGACGGACACCTTCAATTGCTTGATCAAGCTCTTGCTGCAATCGGTCGGTGCCGAGCCGATCAACATTTCTAGTGTGACGATGATCTCGCACAACAAGATACGCGCAAGCAATTACCGGAACGATGCACTCAAAGGTCAGCTTCCAATCGAGTGATAGTAGTATGCTGCAAATCATCAAGAGTCTGAGCGGAGACAGCGAAAGTCCCTCGATCCATTTTGCGAGATTCGTGCGAACGGTTTCGGCATCCGTGCGAAATAGTTCGATCGCTTGATCGGTCGAATGATGTAAGAGATCGCTCGTGCCCATTCGCAGCGCGTGACGATGTAGCGAGGTGCGCAACTGAGTCGCATATCGTCCTGCTGCCTGATGCGAGAAAATGGCAACTCGCTCGGCAAGTGCGCTATACCCGAAGCTCAGTATCAAGAAGACGCTGATCAGAGCGAAAAGGGCCGATCCGGTTTGCTCGAACCCGCCCCAACATCGCGTGAGGCCCGCAACAACCGCTGAGGACCATTGTCCGCGAAGATCCCATGCAACGGCATAAAGACCTTCATTCGAGCGAATTCCCGCCGGGCGAATTGCAACAGCGGAATCAACGTCGTGCGCGGCTTGCCCCGTCAATTTGTCATAAGCCGCGACGTCGTTGATACCCAGTGAAACGCGGCCCTCATTATGCAAGAGGCCGACGATCAAGAACGCGGCGAGCAAAATACCGACGAAGACGACATCTGCGGCAAAGCCGAGTGTCACTGCCCATCCGGCGCGACCGCGAAAGAGGTCGCGCGTCGGGAAGACGTTCGAGAAAGAATCGAGAGAAGTCTGCGACACGATAGGCCCTTCACGACCGAGGTTGATAAGGCCGGGGCCGCTCAGCGTCGCTCTGATGTAGGCGTCGTGCGGCTTGCTTCAAGACGTCCGACCGCAACCGTATCGGAAGTGAGTTCGTGCCGACTAAGTACTCGCTCGGAGCAACTAAAATCGGCGCCCGGCTCGCTATCTAGCGGGGCCGGGATCGTTTCCGATGTTGACGGTGCGTAGGCACGGTGAGTCACAAAGCATCTTCAACAAACTTCGGCGAGCGCCGCCTCTACTAACTAAGCCAAATCCCGGTCCTCAAACAGTATGAACGACAGCAACACCGCCGCTGCACCATACACCAGCGAATAGCCAAATGCTGTCAGCAAGTAGGCCGGCGGTATCAATTTTCCGGTCGCGACGGCAGCGGACATATTGAAGTATTCGAGATTCGGCAGGATCGTCGCGATCAACTTTGCCATAAAGTCCAAAATCTCCATTCGCTTCAACACTCCGGCTTGCACGAGCACGGGCGTCAAATGCCCGACGACGAAAACCGCAAGGCACGTCGACATATTCACGATCATCGGAGCCCGCGTTGAAATCGCGACACTCACCGCAGTCAGCACTCCGATCTCGAAGAACATCAGGATAAAGCCGGGTAAGACCTGCACGACTTCGGTGAGCCGCTCGGGGTGCAGCCATCCATTTTCAAACCATGTTGGTATTTCGCGGCCGGTTTCCTTCGCGTCGTAGCCCACTTTTGAGCACACGAGGACGCACATCGCGAGCATCAGAGGAATAATCAGCCATTGGACGGCGACCAAAATCCCTACGTACTTACCGAGTACAAATTGCTGTCGCGTAATGGGCTTCGACAGCAGGGTCATCGCCGTCTTACCTTCAATTTCACTGGCGATACTCGTCGAGGCCGTCCAAATCGCGAGTAGCAGGCCGCTAATCAAGATGGTCGCAAGGCCGCAGTCTTTGAGCATCTTGATGTCTTCGCCGAGCGAGAAGAACGGCAGAATTGTATTCACACAAAGCAGCACAAAACCGATCACGAGTAGCAGCGCAAAGAGCGGCTGCCGAATCGCTTCTTTCGCGGTCGCGCGGGCAATTACGCCGGTGCGAGTGAAATAGGAAAAGCCAATTTCCAATAGGAAAAAGAGACCGACGCAAATTGCGGTCATGACCCATTGCCAATTGGGGATATTACTCGGCGGCGGCGGCACAACTTCAGCAAGCAGTCCAACGAAGTCACTCATGATTCCTGATCGTCTCCGTGAGGGTTCAATCGGTATTATTCTTCAGGCGGGATCAATTCAGGGGTAGTATCAGAGGCACGAATCGCGTCTGCTGATCATCAACGAACCCGAAAACATCTCGCCCGTCGCAAACAAAAGGCTAATCCCGTTGAACCGCGACTCTCTGAGCGATGCGGTTTCGGGATAGTTCCCCGAGAGAGCGCCGAAGTGGCGCGAAGTCAGCTTTCACTCGGCAACCCAAAGGCCGGGTGAGTACGCCACTCTATCCCTCGTCCGCGCATGAAAAAAGCATCGTCCCCGCGAATGAGGGAGACTTCATCGAGTCTGAATGAAGGCCGCGACGAACGGCAAACATACAAACCGAAATAGCCGGACAATTGGGCGACCCAATCAAGTCGAAAGCCCTACGAGGACTCATCAGCGCGGCTTGAATCACCCTTACCCCGCCGCCAGAATGCCCGCCCTTCGCAGGTTGCGAATTCTCGCAAGTGGCTCTCACATCGGCAGTTCGGCGGTCAATTCGCCGCTTCAATTCACGTCTTCAGTCAGCACTGTTTCCGGAAGGTATCTCGATGAAGCTTCTTGAAGGGCAAACGGTCGGCATCGACCTCGGAACGACGTACTCCTCGATCGCCCAGTTGGATGAGAAGGGCAATCCGACCTGCATCCAGAACGCCGAAGACAAAGTCATTACTCCGTCGATCGTAATTCTCTCCGAAGACGGGAAAGTCATCGTCGGTCCCAGTCCCGAGCGAGTTTCCGTTGAGCCTCCGCAGAACGTCGTTGAGGCCATCAAGCGTGAGATGGGCAACCCCGACTTCTACATCGTCTATCAAAGTAAGAAGCTGACACCCGAGTTCATCTCGGCGCTGATCCTGAAGAAGCTCAAGCAGGACGCTGAAAAGCACATCGGCTCAATTACTAATGCGGTCGTCACAGTGCCGTATTACTTCAACGATGTCCGTCGTAAGGCGACGCAGGATGCCGGACGAATTGCCGGTCTGAACGTCATCGACATCATCAACGAGCCGACCGCCGCGACGCTCGCCTACGCATGGGAAATGGGCGAACTCGGCCGACCGGACATCGACCAAAAAGAGAAAACGATCCTCGTCTACGACCTCGGTGGCGGTACGTTCGACGTCACGGTCGTGCGATACACACCGACGAGCTTCCGCGTTTTGGCGACGGACGGCGACGTCATGCTGGGCGGTCTCGACTGGACGCGACGCCTCGTCGATCACGTGTCGGAACAGTTCCAAAAGAAGCACGGAATGGATCCGCGCGAAAGCCCGGAAGCGCTGCAAGCACTGTCGCAAGAGTGCGAACAAGCGAAGCGTAATTTGAGCTCGAAGGCTCAAACGTCGGTCAACGCCTACTACAACGGCAAGAACTTGACGCTCTCGCTGACTCGCGGCGATTACGAGCGAATGACTGCCGACCTGATGCAACGCACGCAAGACACGACGGAACTCGTGCTGCAACAAGCAGGCGTTGCACCTGAAGGACTCGATGAAGTGGTGCTCGTCGGCGGTTCGACCTACATGCCCGTCGTGCGTCAGATGCTACGACAAGTTTGTCAGCGCGAGCCTTCGACAAAGGTCATCCCGGAAGAAGCGGTTGCTCGAGGCGCCGCAATTCACGCTGCGATTCTTGAAGCCCGTGCGACTGGCGGCGAATCGCGTATGGCGCGTGCCGTTATCAATCGCCTGCGGTCGGTTTCGACGACCGACGTCAACTCGCACGCGCTCGGTGTGAAGATCACGGATCCGGGCGATCGGACTCGCAAGATCAATCACATCATGATCAACAAGAACACCGCGTTGCCGTTCTCGGTCACTCAGCGGTTCGTCACAACGTCCGACAATCAGCAGCGAATTCACGTCTCGATCTTGCAGGGCGATGCGATTGACCCAATGGCGTGCGAGCAGATCGGCGACTTCCGCATCACTGGTCTGCCTGCCAATTTGCCGAAGGGCTCGCCGGTCGAAGTGACCTACAGCTACGACGCCAATGGCCGAATTCATGTGACGGCAAAGGAACTCACCGGCAATCGAGTCGCTTCAACTGAAATCGTTCGCGAGAAGATGAAGACGGAAGGCGACATCGACGTCATGACGGAATTGGCCTCGGGCTATCACGTCGAGTAATCGACGACCGGCGTTGATTGAATCATCAAGTAGCCATCACTCAGCGAGTGTGATGGCTACTTTGATTTTCGGGCTGAATCGAATGCGTGAAGTTCAGAACTAGAATTGCTTAACCCGCAACCGATAGTCGCCTTTCGCTCCGCGAAAGGACGCTTTTGCGGAGCAAGAGCCGACAATCCCTTTCGCAGAGCGAAAGGCGACTATGTAACGCGTCCTACAATGCGCGCAAGCCGACAACAAGTCGCGAACGAGTAGTGCAATGGAATGAGACTGCCGAGCTGCGGTCGGTCTTGATCTGCTGCACGACTTTGCTGCCTCACTGTTTGAAGACGATCCCGTTGCTACCTCATCAATTTGAAAAGGCTCGTTCATGGAATTGGACGTCTACAAAGAATGGCTCGGCATTCCGGAGGGGCCTCGACCGCCGGACCACTACACGCTGCTGCGTCTCGTGCAGTTCGAGGACAGTGCCGAACGAGTTCGCGCGAACTACAAGAAGCTCAATGGTCACGTCCGCAAGTACGCGACGGGCCAATACTCCGTGCGGTCTCAGCAGCTTCTGAATGAGATCGCGAAAGCGATGCTCTGCCTGACGGATCCTGAGCGGAAGCGCGAGTACGACGAGAGTCTCGGGCGCGAGTTCCCCGACGAACCAGGCGCGACGATTCCGACTGAGAAGACGCTCGCGAAGCAAGGTCACATCACGCGCGAGCAAGCCAAAGAGGCGGTCGAGTTCGCAGACTCGCGCGGCCTTACGGTGCGTGATGCAGTCATTCAAATGAAGCTCGTGAGTCCCGAACTCGCGACTCAGGCTTATGCCGTCGAGTTGAAGCTGCCGTACGTCGATCTCGATGACATGACTCCGGATGAGGAAGTCCTCGATCAAGTGCCGAAGACGCTATGTGCGCGCAACTCGATGCTGCCGCTGTTTGTTGATGAGAGCGTGCTGCTCGTCGCGTGCATTGATGAGATCACGCATGACTGCGAAGACGAGTTGCGGTTGCGGTTCAACATGCCGGTGCGACGAGTGATCGCGCTGCCGTCAGCAATCAAAGCGGCAATCTCGAAGCACTATGCCGCCGGTGTGCGAGACAACGCCGGGCAGAAAGCCGTTCCGAAGGTCGAGCAACCGGCGAAGTCGAAGCAGAAGGGTGCAAAGGCCGATGAAGCAGCACCCGAAGCTCCGGCCGCTAAGAAAGCCGCGCCTGCTGCTGCGAAGCCTCGATTCAGCGAGCTATCTGAGGGTGAGCAAGCTCACCGCAAGCAGATCGGCATGATCGTCATGTTGTGGTCGTTGATCGGCTCAGTGTTTCTCGACCGACTCTTCATTCCGATGATCTTTCCGAAGTTCCAATTGGGCTACATGCCGTCGGTCACAGCGCTCATCGCCGTGCCGATCGCGGTCTTGTGGGTTAAGACGAGCTATTGGAAGTAAGTCGCTCAGCCTCGCGCTGAGAGCATTGAGGCGAGCGGTTCATCGGAGCGACGGTGAGTGATCTCACCGGCATCCGCGCGGTTTGCGGCGACGCCGTCCCGACCTTTCCTCCACCAATTTGTGTTGTCCGTGCTTAGGCGAGCGGCAGTTGAGAACCTACCGGCGAATTCATGTACGACGGACTTGTAGTCCGTCGCGCCTCGTCTTCGACGGACTACAAGTCCGTCGTACTGGTATGAACTCATCTGCCGCTCGCCTTACCTTGAGGATCTCTCACTGATGCAAGCGATTCAGTTTCAGAAGCCGAAGTCCATTCGAGTCATCGACGTTCCCGAGCCGCCAGAACCGGGACCGGGCGAAGCCGTTGTGCGAGTTCATCGCGTCGGCATCTGCGGCACGGACTACTCGGGCTATCTCGGCAAGATGCCGTTCTTCAGCTACCCGCGCATTCCGGGACATGAATTAGGAGTCGAGATCGTCGCGCTCGGACCGGACTCCGGGAAGCTGAAGGTCGGCGACAATTGCTCGGTCGAGCCCTACATCAACTGTCAGAAGTGTTACTCCTGCGAGCGCGGTCATACGAACTGCTGCGAGAACCATCAGACTCTCGGCGTGCATTGTGACGGCGGGTTGCGACCACTCTTCACGGTGCCATCACGCAAGCTGCATCCGTCGCGACGTCTGTCGTTCGATCAACTCGCGCTCGTCGAAACGCTTGCGATCGGTTGTCACGCGATTGACCGCGCTGCGCCTGATGGGCGAGAGACCGTGCTCATCATTGGAGCCGGGCCAATTGGCTTATCGGCACTGGAGTTCGCTCGCGTTTCGCGCGCTCGGACCATCGTGATGGACATGAACGAGCAGCGACTGCAGTTCGTCCGCGAAAAGATGGGAGTGACCGACACGCTCCTCGCGAAGGGCGACGGAGAGGAACTGAAGCAGTTGCAGGAACTGACTGGCGGGCGAATGGCCAATGTCGTTGTCGACGCGACGGGCAGCAATCAATCCATGAGCCAGTGCTTGCAGTACGCAGCCTTTGCCGGGCGAGTTGTGTTCGTCGGAATCACGACGAACGACCTGCAGTTCCCACACGCGCCGATCATGCATCGTCGCGAGTTGACGTTGTTAGCGAGTCGCAACGCGCTATCCGCAGACTTCGCTCGCATCATCAGCCTGATCGAGTTCGGGCGCATCGACACGCGGCCATGGATTTCGCATCAGGCGCATTTCACCGAACTCGCGACGATCTTCCCCGAGTGGCTGAAGCCCGAGAGTCGGGTCATCAAAGCAATTGCAGCGGTGAGCTAACGAAGCTCTGCCTCGAAAAGTAGCTTGGGATTCCATCCCGAGCCGCAGCGGGACGACGTTCACATTCACTCGTTGAATTCGTCGTCACGAGAGCTCTCGCAGTCTCGTCTTCATCCCACCAAACGTCGCGCAGACATTAGGAACTGCCTCGGACCGACGAGCTTCAACAAAGCCAGATTGAATGCAGTCCGAGCTGACTCGTCTTCATCCGCAGGAAGCCGCTTTTCAACAGTCGCGCTTTCCTGCGGAATACCTCTCGCGATGCAGGCGGAGTTGTTTAACGGCAAGCCGAAGGCGGCAGCGTTTGTCTTGATCGCAAGCCGTTCTACGCCGTCGCCTTCGGCTTGCCGTTAAACGAGATGGCCTCAAATCATGTCGAGCTTGCGGAAGCGGCGTTGCTTCGGACGGCGGCATTCTTCGCACGTGCCGTAGACTTCGAGCCGGTGACTCGTCTTGAGGAACCCCATTTTTTTGGCGACTTCCTCGACTTCATTGGCGATTAGGTCGTTCTGAAACTCGATCAGCTTGCCGCAGGTGTCGCAGATCAAATGGTCGTGCTGCGGATAGCCATAGTCGTGCTCGTAGACTTCTCGGCCATTGGGACGAGCAACCTTTCTCAGCAACCCGCACTCCTCCATCGCGGTGAGGGTGCGATAGACCGTTGAACGACTGACTCGCCGCCCGTCGGTGCGATGTCCGAGTCGTTCAATCAATTGGTCGGGTTCGAAGTGCTCGTGATCGGCAAAAACTTCTTCGACGATGATGTCCCGCTCGCGCGTCATGCGCTGGCCTTTAGTGACCAGAAACTCGCGGAACTTCTCCGCCGGAGAAACGGCGGTCGGCACATTCGACAAGTCGCTCACGAATCATGCTCCCAACATCGACGGGTAATAAAGGCGAATGGCCAACAGGGTGACTCGCCTTCGCCCGCGACTACTCCGCCAATAATCGTTCGAGCAGTCGGTCGACGGCACGTTCGAGCTTTTCTGGAGTTTCATAGGTTCCGTCGGCGATTTGCTGCTGAATTTGAGCCAGTCGCTGAGATCGAAAGGCTGACTCGACCTCTTGTGTCGAAGCGGCAGCGTTCGTTGAACTCAGTTGCAATTCGTCTTTCGGGGAAATCGGTCGTGCCTCTGCCGTCGGCTGAAATGGCGCGGCTGAAGAGACTTTGCGAATCGATTGGCTGCCACCTAAGGCGCCGATACTGCTGACGTCCATGTCCACTCTCCCTTTGGTAGAGGAAACGGCTCGATGCTCAATCCTCCCGATCGAGCCCATCCCAACTGCGAGGGGAGCATAGGTCGAAACTTCAAAACGCTTCAACTTCGGGTTTTTCGAGCGATCCCGAGGAGCGCGAGTCTCTTCGCTTGCCGGTCTGACTCCGTAGCACGCAACCCAGACGGCAAAGAGTGGATGACAAAAAATGGCGGACAAGAAGATGAAGCCGTGCGAAGTCGTCTTTGAGGGAGTTGAACGCGACGGCGGATGAAGCCGCGCTCCGGTCATCCCGGGGGCTTTGTCGAGCAGCAGGAAGCGAGCGCTGCGTGAGCGGCTCGGTGCTCGGCTTCGGGAAAGTCGAGGAATCACTTCGCGATTTGGCGTCGCGCAGGTCGCACGCCTACGTCCGACAGCGACGCCGGACGGACGTAGGCGTCCATGCTACGAAGCCGAGAAGTCATTCTCTGACGATCTCTTAGCGATGTAAGACTTCTGGCAGGGGATTGTTCTTACCGTCCGGGTTGTATTGGCCTTCGCCGCCTTGAGAGCGACTGCCATGAAACCAATTCAGACGGACTCGCTGCCACGGAAGTTTGTAGTCGCGGCCCCATGTGCCTTCGCATTGCGGGCAACGCTCTTCTCCGCCGATCGCCGCGCCGCCGCCGACGTAGTAACCGATGTAATGTCGGTCGTCGGGACACTTCGCCCACGGAAGATAATTCTGAGGGCAACCGGCTCGTGAGAGTCGCTCCTGAGGCGGCAGCGGCTCTTTGTTCGGCTTCCATGTGTGATAGCCGAAGAAGCTATTGCGCGGATCTAAGTTGATGCGGTCCTTGAGCGACCAACCGGTTTCCGGCTGATCCTGAGCAACAACGCTCGTGCCGCTGATCACGACCGCGAGCAATGTAAGAAGCGTTCCATGCTTCATGAGGGGGTCTCCGCAAGAGGGCTGCGGTTATTGGGGCCGGCGTTTTGATAAAACGATAGGACGTAGAGGACTTATGGGACGAATAGGACTCATAGGAGCGCACTCACGAAGGCAGTCCCCAAACTTATTCGTCCTATCGGTCCTCTGCGTCCTATTGGTCCTATTGCTGCAAGCATCGCGCCCGCGTGTAACATCAACTCCACCAACGAAAAGCCCTCGGTTGTACGAACAACCGAGGGACTTCGTTCTGCATCGAATTGTGATGTCGAGGGTGAGGGCAAGCTGCCGTTACGCGATCAAGTCCTGCATGAGATTCGCCGTTTTGTCGCGAGTAACTCGCGGGCCATTGAAGGCTGCGGCTTAGCCTCTCGGGTTTCTGAGGAACTTGATGTAAGGCAGTCGAACACCGTCGACGAGAAAGTTATCGGCCTTCTTCACTGCTGTAGGCGGAGCAAATCCATTGAGGCCCGCATTAGTTACCACATCATCCTGATCGACACCGTCGCCAGAGACACCGAAACCGCCAACAAGCACGCCGTTCTTGTAGAGCGGCACTGCTCCGGGGAAGAACACGATGCCGTTTTGATTGGCGATGTTGCTCGGGTCACGGAAGTTCGTCGCGGGGAAGAACGCATTGTGACCGAGAACCGAAGCGGTCCCGTCGTTGAAGTTCGAGATATTGATCGGGGCGATCGACTCAACGAGCTTTGTCACGTTGGCAACGCTGCTTGCTGAGATGCCGGTCGCATCGGCGAGATCTCGCAACTGACTGAATTGTCCCGGCGGGCTGCCATCTGCACCGGACGGATATCGCGGTTCGGCTAAGAAGCGGAACGTGCGGTTCGAAAAGGCGGTGCCTTTTGGCACCAGTGAGCCCGCATTGGCGCTGTTGCGACGAACGCGATCAACGTCCTGAATCGCCGTCGCGTCTGCGTAGTAAGCAGTGTTCCGCGACTTCGCGACCGCGACATCAATCGAGAAGAACGTCGCATCATCCATGCGGAAGACACCGAGCACATCGCCGTTCGTATCCGAGACCGCATAGACCATCTTCGTTCGACTACCGACCGGTAATCGAATCGCTGCTCGGACGAGATTCGCTTCCGCAATACCGTTGTTGACGATCTGAATGACGTCTGCCGCTTTGAGCCCATTCGCGATCGAACTGTCATGCGGCTTCACGAGCCAACCGGAAGGCACTCCTTGCCCGTCGGCATAAAACACTCCGCCGGGCTTCACCATTTGATCGGTGCCGTTCGCCGTTCCCGCTCCGAGTTGATTCCGGAGTCTGAGTAGATCCTTGACGCCGAGAATTCCTGGACGCGGGCCAATTACTTCAAGCTGAATCCCGACGAGCGTCAGCCGACCGAACGGAATATCGAGCGTCGGAACAGGAAGCCCTGGCGGCTTCGCTCCTGCTGCGCCTGCTCGCTGTGCTCCGAGACTGCCACCTGCAGTCACTACGGCGATGAGTTCGGACTCAAGCACCTTCGGAGCATTCAGTCGCTGCGCCTCTGTCTGCCCCGTACCGGCTGAAAAGCCTTGCTCGAAGTCCGCCGTGCCATCGGGACCGGGGAAGAAGACACCGACGCCGCCAACAAGGAAGTCGCCGATGCCGTCGCCATTCGTGTCTCGATAAAGCGGCACTCCGCCCGGCAACGTTGCGATGCCGCGCGCTTGAGCGTCATCGAAGAGACCGGATTGCTTGCCGTATGACTCGGGCGGAGTGACCTCGACTTGATTGGCTGCCGGGTTTGCAGTGTCAGTCACGCCATCGTTGTTCGAGTCATACATCACGTTCGAGAGAGCAACGTTGAACCGCGAGGCGAGCATGATGTTGTCGCCTGCCGTGCGCCGATCACCGTCAGGACCGGGATGCTCGATGCTGTCGCGATTGGTGTGCTCGATCGCGAACAGATCAACGGGTGGAGTGAAGCTGATGCCCGGCGGGAAGTGGCCGCCGACGCCGATTGGCGCAACGAAGCCGGGGCCTCGAAACAGCGGGTCAGCGCTATTGGGGTTCGAGTTCACTTCGCGATAGCTGATTGCTGTTTGGCTGATGTAACGAATCGTACGCGACGTCAGCGGAGTCCCGAAGTTCGCTCCGTTATTGGCGAAGAAGGCCGCAGTACGAGCCTTCGCAACTGCACCATCAATGGCGAACGTTCGCGTCTCGACATTGCCCGTAATTGCCGCCGCAACGCCGTCTTCAATCCGCACTCCGAGAATGTTTCCCGCGCGATCAACGATGGCGATGATCGCATCGCGACTCGGAGTCACCGCCGATGCGAGCGTCAGCAGGCTCTGCACTTCCGGCCCAACAAGCTGAGGAAAACCGGTCATGATGGGGTGCACTTCATAACCGCCCTGCGCGATCGCTTCGTCGAGCGTCACGGCGCTGAAGTCATGATGAGCGAGCGCAGCATTGATCGACTCGATGTTCCTCGGGCCGTGATAGATGCCCCTCATAATGTCGTCGCCGACCTCACTGTAATGATCGTTACCCCCGAGTGTGTGCCCCAATTCATGCGCGACGACCGAGAACACATCAAACGTGCCAATGGGTTCGGAGTTTCCGATCTCTGAGTCCCATTGCTCTGCTGCGTCGAGCCATGCAACGCCAGTCACGATCGATTCACTGCCGCCATCGTGAATCGATAGCCCCCCGCCGACCGCGAGGATGCCCCCGACCTGCGGCTCGTAGCCGAACGCCGTCATGCTGCCTTTGCCGATGACGATCACTTCGGAGTCGCTCGCTTGAGTGTCACGAACGAAGTGCACGTTGCCGTTAGTTGCCGTCGTCCATGCTTGCAAAGCCGCGACCGCAGCTTGCTGTTCGCTCGGCGTCATCTCATTGGCGACGTTGTTCACATCGCGGAAGTCATAGCGCACCGTGACCGGCTGCCCCACATTGTTGAACCATGCAGAGCCGACGCGCGACGAGAAATCTTCATTGGCAGCGAGATACTGCGAGCCATCTACGCTTTCGCCACTGCCTGCATCAGCCGGAGCAAGCGTGCCGCCGCCGCCGAAGCTCGGCGCCGGTCCCGCCTGCATCGGGGGGAGATCGCTCGGAGCAGACCCCGACGCGAATGTGATATTGATCACTTGCGTCGGGATCGGAGCACCGCCGCTCTCATCCGCAGTGCTCGTCTCAGCAGAGTCATCACGTGAGAGTCGCAGCGCTTCGATTGCGCCGCCGCTCTCGTGCCCGTCGGCGTCTTCCGTCTGCTCAGCCTCAGTCGCGTCCTTCATCCGCTCGACATCGAGAGACTCGTTCAAGTCGAGAGCATGCAGCGCCTGCTTCATCGCTTCTGAAGTGACGTCCGGCTGTGGCGTCTGCGGGTCTGCCGCTGACTCCTCAGTCTGCTGCTGCGTTTGCTCTTTCGAGGCAGCCGCCTCTTGAGCCGCCTGCGTATTGGCTTCGTCAATCAGAGCCTGCGTCACAGCTTCTCGCGCAGCCGCAATGGCGCGACGCACATGCTCAATCTCATCGAGCGTCGCATCGACTTCTTTCTGAGCCGGGCGATTGAGCATCTCTAACTGAAGATCGAGAGCGGTCTCTGCATTCGACGAGTTGCCAGTTCCCGATAGCAACGTCTGCCGCATCGAATGCCCGGCGGTTGAACTGAGTAGCTCGACCGTTTCAACCGGGAGCAACTCGCCCGCAAGAGTTCCGGTCGGAGTCGGCAAGCTGCCGAGTGGCAGTCGAACTTCGAGTCGCTCGATCAGCGACTCTGCCCGAGTTCGCGCGTTCTTCCGCTTGATCCGACTTAAATCACGCACCGTGAGTTTGAACCACAACACAACCAGTCTCCTCGAAGAGCGGGCCGAACCAGTCAATGGGATGTGCCTTCGTCCTGCGAAATCGGCCGGAGCCGAAATCGTTCGATTTCGGAGACCGCAGCAACTGCGTCCGAAGCCTGACGAGGCTGTCGAAAAAGTGTGGCACGACGCTCCGCGTCGTCTGTCCCGAGGAAGAACTCCCGTCGAATGACAGGGATTCTCGACGCGGAGCGTCGAGCCACAATGTTTTTCGGCAGCCTCTCACGACTTCGGGTCGCGGCGCGCGCCGATGCGACGAAGCACAAATCCTTCAGCCCGGATCTGACATCGGAGCAACCGACAAACCTGGCAAAGTCGATTTCGCTGGGTCGGTCGACTTTCAGCAAAGGCTCGTGTTAGAGGTCGTCGAAACTTTCCAAAGTTCCGGGAACTCTCACAGAACGACAGCGTCTTTTTGCGGCACTTTTCAAAACGCGGCTCGGACGGCTGCGGCTGATTGAGACAGATGACATCCTTATCGGTCACGATCGAGCCGGTCCGAAAGAGGACAGTCCTGACCGCAGGCAGCGTCAATGACAGGCTGACGCGGCTTTCGCAGGGACTGTCCCCTTTTGGACCGTCTCGGAGGTCAAACGACCGACACTTCTTATTCAGAACGAGCACGCCATGAACGGCAATCCCCAAAACGAACGACTCTCGGCCTACTACGACAACCAATTGCCACTCGACGAGCGAGTGATGGTCGAGCAGGAATTGGCGGCATCTCCTGAGATGCGGCAAGAGATTGGCGAGTACGGTCAAATTTCTGGGTTGCTGAAGTCGTTGCCTCAAACACCGGCTCCGATCGAACTCAAAGCGTCGATCTTGCGAGCCATTGAACGTGAGTCGCTCTTGGCGGTTGCGGACACGGCCCGCCCGCGCCGTCTTGGGCGACTCCTTTTTACAACCGCAGCAGCAGCATGTGCGGTCGCGGCTGTCGGCTACTTCGCGTTCTCAGGTCGCAATGGCGATGAGATCGCGAAGAACGGCAAGCCGACAACTCCGACGATCGTGACTGGCGGTCGCGGCGAGAGCGAAAAGCTCGCCAACAAGATTCAGCACAACAAGCTGCAGTTCAGCCGCGATGACCTGAAGCAAGCCGAGATTGGCGATGTCGTTAAGGCCGTCACGAAAAGCGGCAATGCGGTCAGCGTCATTCGTCTGACGGTTGTCGGAGTCGAGCACAACATCGGTGAGTTGCGAGTGCTGCTTGCCGGCAATCAAACCGGAGCACCGGTCACTCAGACGGACGGCGGAGTCGTTGCGGTCTACTTGCAAGCAGATGCGGCGGACTTCTCGAAGTCGCTCGCTGAAGTGATTGCAAAACTTGACCCCGAGACGTTGTCGGTTTCGGAGCCGATCTCTGCGGACAAACTTGATGACGAGCAGAGGAAGCTCGTTGCCGGTTCGAATCGCAAGGTCGAGACAGTGACGCTCAAAGCGGGAACGCCTCTTGAGCAAGCCATTACGACTGAGGCGGCATCGAAAGCTGCCGACAGCAATCAGAACGACGGCCCTGCTCGCGTACTGTTCGTGCTGACGAGCAAGTAATCGCGCTCGTTGCTGTAATCGCTGCTCCACTGCAATCATTGCTACATCGAGAACGCCGTTCGCACTCGCGAACGGCGTTCTTTCATTTCGCAGAGCAGTGGCGCTCGTCGTAGCCGAATTCGTCAGAATTCGGGGGTTCGGCAGCGAAGTCCGAAATCTCACGATTTCGGCTACGAGAGAGTCAGATCGACCGCGTGCATGATCGCTCTGCCCCGAGCGCCAAACTCGCGCTCACGGTTTTCGAGCACGTTGCGTTAGCCTCTCGCGGGTTTTCAGCTTCATCCGCAATGGGAGCTCTCTCATGGCTTTCCAATATGTGCTGCCTCATGAATTGACCGATCGTTTGCAGAAACTCGCGCGGCGCGTGCGCGGCGTCGCTTTGCTCGCCGGGTGCGGCAAGTGGCTGCTGAGCGTTGCGGTCCTCTTTGTCTCGCTGATGTCCGCCGACTGGCTCGTCGACTTCGAACCCGCGACGCGACTGGTGTTGCTCGGAGCATGCGGCGTTGCGAGCGTCACGCTTGCCGTTTGGTGGCTCGTGCGACCGTGCTTCAAGACGCTGCAGAGCGCGGAACTCGCAGCCTTTGCCGAGCAGCAGTTTCCCGAACTCGGTGAGCGCCTCACGTCGCTCGTTGAATTGGCTCAGCCCGATGTCACAGCAAAAGAGCGCGGCTCTGACTTCATGCGCGAGATGCTCGAACGCGAGACGCTCGCGTGCCTCGCAGAGTGTGAGATCGAGCGTGCTGTCCCGAAGCAGCGAGCCTTACGCAGCTTTTGGTCGGGAGTGTCTGCGGTCTTCGTCTTGCTGCTGAGTTTTGTGTTGTTTCCGTCGGTCTCGGGCATGCTCTTCGCGCGTCTCGTCAATCCATGGGGCAACTTCGAGTCGGTCGGCAGCTTGCAATTCGATGTGCTCGACGGGGACCGCATCGTTGCTCGCGGAGCCAATGTAATCATTGCTACAAAGGCTCAATGGCGCAACGGCTCGGACGAGCCCGTGCCCGAACCGATCTCTCTTCGAGTTCGCAGCGCGAATGGCGAAACCGACTCGCGCGATCTGCACTTCGATACGGATGCCGCCGCATTTCAGACGACGCTGCCGAGTGTCTTTGATTCCTTTGAGTTTCAAGTGGTCGGCAGCGGCAGTCGGTCAAAGCGCTATCAAGTCACTGTCGTCGATGCGCCGACCGTCACTGCGGCGAAGCTTGTGATCGAGTCGCCGCCGTATGTCGGTGAGCCGCGCCGCGAGATTGACGGCGTCACCGGAGAGATCCGCGTCTTTGAACGCAGCAAGCTCAACTTCCAACTGACGTTTAATAAGCCGCTGAAGTCAGCAGAGATTGAATGGCTCTCGGCATCGGTCGTGCCCGGCACGAAGTACGAGAAGAAGCCGGCCGCAAAAGCTGACGACGATGCCGACTCAAAGCAGCCCGGCCCGCGCATGAATGAGCTTGCTCCGGCAATCGACGAGTTGCCGCGCACCGAGATGCAGCTTGCTGCCGACGGCCGCTCGGCTTCGTTGTCGATTCCCGCCGAGATGCAAGCGGTCATCGCCTTTCGTTTGAAGGATGAGTACGGACTCACGAACGCTGAGCCGCATCGGCAGTTGCTCGTCACGCTTGATCAACCGCCGCTGCTCGAAGTCGCGGGATCGCAGCGTGATGAGGCACGACCGACCGACGTTTATCCGCTGCGACTGACTGCTGCCGACGACTTCGAAATCGGTTCTCTCGAACTGCATCTGAAGTCGGAAAGCGGGCTCAACAAAGTCATCGCGCTGCCGAACGACAAACTCGGAGCAACGTCGATCGAGCATGAGTTCCGAGTTGATCTCGCCGATCTCGATCTGAAGTCCGGCGATCGACTGAGCTTGCAGGTACGAGCAGCAGATGAGCGGCCCGTGCCGGCTGCGAACGAAGTTTGGTCGCAGGTGCGAACGGTCTCGCTGCGAGCGAACGCGTCAGCCCCCGGAGCAGCCGACATTGCTCAGCGACAGAAAGAGTTGAAGGTCGAACTCGCCGCGCTCCGCAAAGACGTCGCGGCAGAGTTGAAGAAGAGCGACGAACTCAAAGAGATCGCCACTCAGAACGCCGCAGACAAGAAGCCGTTTACTCAAGCCGAGCAGTTGAAGTCGCTGACCGAGCAAGAGCATCAAACCGCAACCGCGTTGAAGGATCTTGCCGAACGATTCGCAGAGCACCCGCTCTTCGCGAACCTCGCTCCCGAAGCGAAGAAGGTCGCGGAACAAGAATTACAGAAGGCCGCGCAAGAGCTTGCGGCGTCGACGAAATTCGCAGCGCAGGATCTCGCTGATCAACTGCAAGACAATGCTGACGGACTGAAGAACGCCGATCAGAAACTCGCGGCATTGGAGAAGCGCTTCGGAGAACTCGCGAAGCTCGAACGCGAGCTGCTTGATGTCGGACGACTCGCTCAACGTGCGAACCAATTGGCTGACGACGCGACGCAGCTCGAAGCAAAGCGGGATGAACTCGAGAAGAGTCCGTTACTCGCCGGTGAGAAGCCCGAAGACCGAGCGGCCGCTCAAGAGCAACTGCGGCAAGAGGAAGCTCAACTCGCAAAGGAGCAACAAGAATTACTCGCCGCGCTCAACAAACTACTGACGGAGAAGCCCGAGATCGTGCAAGCCGCGCGCGATCATCAACTTGATCGACTCGCTCAGTTAGCCGAGCAAGCAAAGCAACTCGCTGATCGACAAGAGCAACTGGCCGATGCCGTCAAAGCCGAAGCCGAACAACGTCAAGCTGCTGCCGCTCCGCTTGCCGAGAAGCAGCAAGCTCTCGCTGAGAAAGCTCAGCAATTGGCCGATCAAGTTGAGGCACAGCAAGCACGCAATCCCGTCGCGCCGCTTGATATCGAAGCTCTCGAAAAGGTTTTGGAGGAACTCAAAGCGGGCAACGCTCAAGCCGCAGCCGAGCAAGCAAAAGAACTCGCGAACGATGCTGAGCGCGCCGCGAAAGAACTGCTGAAGGGCGAGCCGCTGCCCGCTGATCCGCGCGCTGCGGCGAAAGAATTGGCGAACCGACAACGCGCTCTCGCCGACGAGATTGCACGAGCGGCTGAGCAACTCGGCAAAGGCGAAGAGCCGCAAACACCGTTGAAGGATCTCGCCGCGCGAGAGACGGCGCTTGAACTCGCAGCCGCGCAGCTTGATGCCGGAAAGGATGCGCGCGACGAGCAGCAAGCCGCTGTCAATGAAGCGGCTGAAGCAGTCAAGAAGCTCGTCGAAGCCGCGAAGGCTGATGCTGAGCCGATGCCGGCTGCGAATGCAGCAGCTCCGATGAATGCCGACGCAGCTAAGTCCGATCGGGCAGCAAGTCCCGCCGAAGCGCCGCAGAACAACGGAGCAAAACCGGAAGCTGTTGCAGCGCCGAACTCAGAGAAGAAGTCGGATGCAGCGACTCCGAATCAACCCGTTGCGAACAACGCGGCACCGATGAAGAACGATGCTGCGTCGCAGAAGGCAAACGACAACGCTGCTCAAGCACCGAATCCCGCTCAACCGCAAGCGGCTGAGCAGCGTGCTCAAGCCGCTGCTCAGCAAGCGGCGGACAAAGCACGTCAAGCAGCCGAAGCTCTCGATGCATTGGCTGAGGCCGCTCAATCTCCCGAGCAACAACAAGCGGCAGCCGCTGAACGCGCGGCTGAGCAGCAGCAAACTCAAGAGCAACTCGCGCAGTTGCAGCAGCGGCAAGAAGAACTCCGCAAGCAAGCTGCCGAGCAACTCAAGTCTGACAACCCGGCTGCGGCAACTGAGCAACTCAAGCAACTCGCGCAACAAGAGCGGCAGCTTGCGGATCAAGTGGGGGACCTCAAGACCCCGCAAGCTCAGTCCGCGAAGAAGGCTGCTGAGCAAGCTCTCGATGCCGCTGCGGAAGCGCTCGCGCAACCGCCGTCAGACGAGACGGCTCAAGCCGCGAATCGCGCCTTAGAGCAAGCCGATCAAGCACTCGATCGTCTCGCGCAAGCCGCGAATCGTGCCGAGCCGACTGACCCGCAGGCCGAGTCGCGCGAGCTTGCTCAACGCGCGCAAGAGTTCGCCGATCAAGAGCGGCAATTGGCCGATGCGCTTGCTGCGCTCAATCAGCCAATGGGCGAGCAACCGATGAATGGTGCGCCGATGGGCAATCCGCCGAACGCACAGCAACCGATGCCCAATGCGGCTAATCAAACGGGATCAAACCCCGAGCCAATGAATGGCGCCGCGCAAGCAAGCACTCCGCAGAACCCCGCTCAGCCGATGCCGAATGCAAGCGGGCAACCGATGCCCGGTCAGCAACCGGCACCCGCTAACGCACAGCAACCGAACGCTGCTGACTCGCAACCGCAGCCGAACAACGATCGACCGTCTGCTCGCGAACTCGCTGAACGGCAAGCCGATCTCGCTGCGGAAGCGGCAGCGATCGCTCAGCAAGCCGAGCAGCAAGGCGGTGCTGATTCGCCCGCCGCTCAAGCCGCGCGACAGGCAGCGAATCGAGGCGAGCAAGCTCAGCAGCAGACGCGCAACGGTCAGCTTCAATCGGCATCCGATAACGCCGAGCAAGCAGCAAGCTCTGCTCAGCAAGCCGGCGAAGCGCTGCGTGAGTCGGCTCCGGGATTGTCGGAACGAGCCCGCGAACTCGCTGCTCAACAACAGCAAGTGGCCAATCAATTGGAGCAGCTCGCCGCCGACCCAATGGCGCGAGCGGCGGCTCAACGAGATCAACAACGGCGGCTCGGCAATCAGACTCAGAATCTGCAACGCGAGCTGGATGATCTTTCGCAGCAACTCGGAGCAGCACCGCTCGACCTCAATCAACAATCGCAGCAAGCCAATCAAGCAGGGCAAGCGGCTGCTCAAGGACAGGAAGCTCAACAGCAAGCTCAGCAAGCATTGCAACGAGGCAACCCCGGCAACGCTGCTGCTGCCAGTGAGCAAGCTGCCGACTCGCTCCGACAAACTGCTGAGCAAGCTCAGAACGCGGCGCCGGGTTCCGGTCAGCCGAACGACATTCCCGGCAATCTCGCTTCGCAACTCACGACCGCTGCGCAACGTTTGCAGCAAGCTCAGCAACAACTCGCGGCAAGTCAGCAAGGCGGCGAGCCGTCGGGGCAGCAGCCCTCCGGGAATCAGCCGGGCTCGCCAATGGCGACTCCGATGAACGGTCAAAGTGGCAACGCTCAAGCTGCGAATGGGCAGCCCAGTCAGAACGGTCAGCCGTCTTCGAACAGCAATCCCTCGCAGCCGGGCCAGTCGGCGCAAGGGCAACCGGGACAGTCTCAACAAGCAGACGCGCCATCCGGGCAAGCGCAAGCGGGCAATCCGAGTGGCAATGCTCAAAGTGCAAACGGCCAATCGAGCGAGCCGTCATCGAACGCCGAGCAGCAAGCGCGAGCCAACAGCGCGGAAGCATTGCGACAAGCCGCCGAGCAACTGACGCAAGCCGCGAACCGTCTGCAAGCCGATGCGGGTAAGCCGCAGCAAGGCAATCGCCCGCGCAGCATCTCGGCCAATCAGCAGCAGTCAGCAAACGGTTCGCCGAGTGGTTCAAGCGAGCAAGGCAATCAATCTGCCACTGACACAACCGCGCCGAATACCGATTTGCAGAAGCAAGCACAGCGCAACTGGGGCAAGCTTCCGGGCACGCTCAAGACCGAGATCCTGCAATCGTCGCAGCGCAAATCGAACGGCGATTACTCAAAGCTCATCAAGCTCTACTTCGAAGAACTCGCAAAGTCCGGCAGCAACGCCGAACCGCCGAAGTAGCTTGACTCTCTGAGTCGAGCCCCGATGAAGCCCTCATTGAACCCAGTACTCGACTCGCGTGATGAAACCGCAAGTGACAGCAACAACGAATCTGCAACCGAAGCCGCTGCCATCGTGCAATCGTTTCCTCATCCCCGAGCAACGGCGCAAGTATGTAGTCGAAATTACAAAGCCTTCATCTTCCTGTCCCCAATCTTCCTGTCAGTTTTCTTCCACTTGAGCCCTTCAAAGGCGGGTCATGACAAAAAGATGAGAGGCAGAAAGACTGACGACTCAAAGCTGCAACATGCTGTCTTTCATGAGCTCGGATGAGCGCTGATTTGCGTTCCCGCTCTCTCTCCCAATTGATCGTCAACGCCGTCGCACATCCCTTCTTGAATTGAGTCCCCGTTGCATCCTCGATCGTCCTTCATGCCGTATGTCTTCTTCCTTCTGATCTGCTTCATTTGGAGCAGCAGTTTCATCTTGATGAAGAAGGCTCTGATTGCGTTTTCGCCGACAAGCATCGCATGGTGGCGCATGTTTTGGGGAGTGGTCGTATTGGGCTTCTTATGTTGGCAGCGCGGCATGTTGAAGACGCCGGAGCGACGTCATTGGCCGATGCTGATCGGCGTTGCGATTCTCGGCTGCGCGGCTCCGTATGTCGTGCAGCCGATCGTCGTCGGTCATCAAGGCGGCGCATTCATGGCGATGCTCGTGAGCTGCGTGCCGCTGCTGACCATTCTCATTTCGATCCCGTTGCTCGGGACATTCCCCACTCGGCTGCAACTGGTCGGAGTCTGCGCCGCGTTTTGTTGTCTCGGCTTGCTGCTCGCTGACGGCCTGCAGCGCGAGATCCCACTGAGAGACTTCGCACTCGGCATCACGGTGCCGCTCGGGTATGCAATAACAAATACAAGCATTCGTCGCTGGCTCGCGGATGTGCCGAGCTTATGCCTGACATTCATCTCATTGACCGGAGCGACGATCGCGTTGACACCGCTCGCGTTTAACGATCCGCAAAGCACGCCGCAGCAATGGTGGCTCGCGATGAGCGGCCTTGTCGTGCTCGGCATGCTCGGCACCGGACTGGCGATGTTTTGGTTCAATCGACTGGTGCAGGATCACGGCCCACTCTTCGCCGGAATGACGACGAATCTCGTGCCAATCGGCGCCGTCTTATGGGGATGGGCGGACAAAGAAGACATCTCGCAACGGCAGATAATGGCACTGGCCGGAATCTTGATTGCAGTCGCCTGCGTGCAATATCGAGGCACCGCCGCCCGCTCGCCGAAGTAGCGATCAACGGCAGTCCAATTTGGCTGCCATCACCGGCTTGCTGGGGGTTGTTGGGGAAAAACCGGGGGTCGATTCGCAGACCTCTCCGCTTCTCGTAGTGGTCTGCTGGATTGCCCCCAACGAACAAAGCAATTGGCGAAGCTATCTCAAGTCGACCGACCTACGTGAGCATCCATCGCGGCGAGATTTGCTTCTCGATCAAACATAGCTCGGATCGGAATTCGAAAGCCCTTTATCACACTGCTTTCGATGTCACCCGATCCTGATTTGATCTGTAATTCAAATTGCCCACTCTTGATGACGTACTGCTCGGCAATCTCAGCGTCGGCATCAATGATCCAATACTCGCCCACTCCGTGCGTCTCGAAGTCTTCGAACTTGATGCCGCGATCTCGTGATTCGGTGCTGTCCGAGAGGATCTCGACCACAAAATCAGGCACGGGAAACTTCACCATCCCGTCTGTGAACGTCGCGACCTTCTCCGGCCCAAAGAAGACGATGTCCGGCTCGTAGTCGTTACGCGGAAACACACACTACGTCTTGCCCTGAAAGACTTCGCCGACCTGATGACGATCGACATGAGTGCCCAACAACTGCCCTAAGAGCCCTTGAACGATCGAGTGCTTTCGTCGCGCCGGGCTATGCACGATGACCTTTCCGTTGATGAACTCAGCTTTGTGGGATCCTTCGATGTCTTCGTAGAACCGATCTCGCCGTTCTCGATCTTGATGCTGCGGCTCAACCAACGTCGTCGTCATGTTTAGAGCCTTTGCAGTTCCGATAAGACGACCGGCAACGATGACTCAGCCGTTCGCCTATGTCGGGTACTTGATCTCGCGAAGATCGTCTCGCAGATGCTTCAGTCGTAACTCGGGATTCAAAGCGCTGACAAGCGCGTCGGTCAGTGATTGCCGCTCAAAGACTGCCTTCACTGCGGCCAAAGGAACTGGGACTTCGAAGTACTCCTCAGCCCACTCTCGGTATGTCTCCGGATTCCCATCGATCATCGAGAGCAAGTACTCCGACCCGTCGGGATCGTCGTCTGCATTCGGAATCGCAACGACGTTGTGATGCCATGCGGGGTCGTTGAATCCTCGCCACAAGCAGAAGGTCACATCGCTCGGTGACAGGGCGGGTTCTAAGACGCAGTACGAGTACTCGGGCGGAACGTTCTGGTAATGCTTTGCTGCGGCTATGTCTGCGGCCGCAGCCGGACTGTCATGCACGAAGCCTTTGAAGAAGCATCCCTGCGCATTGAAGAGAGCGAAGAAGTCGTCTCCTTCGCCGTCACGCATCGACGCCATTTGCTCGCCCTCGCTCCATGCAGCGTCGAACGAGTAGTAGCGATACTCCCACTCGGGACAGAGGATCGCGTCGAGCATCGCCATCGACCGTAATAACTCCCGCAACGTTGCTGGGTCCGGAAAGGCTCCGAGATTCCGAGTCGAGATAAGCGACATAGCGAGCCCTCACTTTGTGCGATTGGCGATGGGCCAACGCCTTGCCGCTCACTCATTACTAAAATAAATACAATATACGTTGAGCCACTTTTTTAGGTGATCTCGATGACCGTCGAACTCATTTCAGGTCGACCGTCCTACCTGAGCGTCCATCGCTGCGATGTTTTCTACTCGATCAAACATCGCTCGGATCGGAATTCGAAAGCCCTTGATGACTACGCTCTCGATGTCGCCCGATCCTGATTTGAGCTGTAACTGAAATTCCCCGTCCTTAGCGACGTATTGCTCGACGATCTCTGCATCCGCATTGATGATCCAATACTCGCCAACCCCGTGAGTCTCGTAGTCCTCAAACTTCACGCCGCGATCGCGCTGCTCTGTGCTGTCAGAAAGGATCTCGACAATGAAGTCCGGCACGGGGTGCTTCATTGTATTACGAACAAACGTGTCAGCCTTTTCCGCTCGGAAAAACACAAGATCCGGCTCATAGTCGTTGCGAGAAAATACGCAGAGGCATTTCTCATCAAGCACAACTCCCAATTGCCGCCTAGCTACGTATCCATGCAGCAGGAAAGCGAGATATGTCTTTACCATTAAATGTGCGTTGCGAGCTGGCGAATGCACGATGACTTCTCCGTCTATGAACTCGACTTTTTGGGAATCATCCATCTCGTCATAGAACCGCTCACGCGCTTCTCGCTCGTTCCGTAGCCGAATCGCTATTTCCTCGGCGTATTGAGGAAACCGGCGTGACTTCCAAAGCGGGGTGAGATCAACCGTGGTCGTCATGGAACTCTCCATTTTCTATATCGCTTTGGATCGCGGTACACCGACGTTGCCAACAGAACCTCTGAATTCACCCGGGGCACGTTTCTAACGTGTGTAAATTCAAGCGAAACGAGCACGTTGAATACATGCTTCACGAGTTCTGTCGGAGACGTCTACACCGAATTCTTTGACGGAATTCTGATATTGGTGAGTTCATCCCTTTGAGATCACACATCCAAATCAGTCACTTCCAGCGCGTGCTTCTCGATGAACTCGCGGCGGGGCTCGACGGTGTCGCCCATTAAGAGACGGAACATCTCATCGGCGGCGACGGCGTCTTCCATCGTGACTCGCAAGAGCAAGCGCTTCTCGCGATCCATGCTCGTCTCCCACAGCTCCTCGGGATCCATTTCACCCAGTCCTTTGAAGCGGGTGATCCGTAAGCCCTTCTCGCCGAGCTTTCGCAATTGCGGTCCGAGGTCTCGCAGCGACGGCAACTTCGTCGCTCCGTCTTCGTTGACGATCGTGAATGGGTAGTACGGCTCACCGTTGCGATTGCCTGCGGGCAGCAAGTCTTTGAGCTTCACTCCATACGATCGCAACTGCTGCATGACTTCGTTGATCGTGCGGACTTCATGCAGATCGAGCACTGCTAAGTGATCTTCGGGCTGCTGAGCCTTCTCGCCTTCGACCGCCGTTGCTTCGCCCTCAGCAGCAACCTTCAACTCGCCGCCCCGCTTCTTCTCTTCGGATGAGATGAAGGCTTCGACGTCTTCCTTCGATGAGAACCAATGCTGGTCGCGGCCTAAGAGGACTCGATAACGCGGCAAGTACCCATCAGCCGTCGCGTAGCGCGTCGAGATCTGACGAAGGTCGATGCCGCGTCGTTCAAGCGCAAGCAGCGGCTCCTCTAACTGACGAATGAAGCCAACCAACTTTCGCATGTTGTCGCCGTCGAAGACCGTACCGTCGTCGACATGCACTGAGCTGCCATCAAGACCCAGTTCGAGCAACTGAGTCATCATCGTGTCATGAGTGTCGACGTATCGAACCTTTGCCTTTTGTTGCACGCGGTACAGCGGCGGCTGAGCGATGTAGATGCAGCCGTGCTCAACGAGTCCTCGCATATGCCGGAAGAGGAACGTCAGCAGCAGAGTGCGAATATGGCTGCCGTCGACGTCGGCGTCGGTCATGAGGATCAGCTTGCCGTAGCGTCGCTTATTGATGTCTTCGAGTTCGGCTCCGGGCGGAACTCCGATCGCTTTGAAGATGTTCGAAATCTCGGCGTTGTCGAGCACTTTGACGAGCTGCGCTTTCTCGACGTTCAAGATCTTGCCTCGCAACGGCATGATCGCCTGCGTGTTCGAGTCGCGACCCGTATCCGCGGATCCGCCGGCCGAATCACCTTCGACGAGATACAGCTCGGTGTCATCGAGCGACTTGCTGCGGCAGTCTCGCAGCTTGTCGGGTAAGCCAGCAGAAGTGAGCGTGCCTTTGCGACGTACAAGCTCACGCGCCTTTCGCGCTGCTTCGCGTGCTTCAGCCGCGAGCACCGCTTTGCTGCAGATGATCTTCGCGACCTGCGGATTCTCTTCGAAGAACTTCGTTAGCCCTTCGTGAGCGATCGAGTTCACAACGCCTTCGACTTCGCTGTTGCCCAGCTTCGTCTTTGTCTGACCTTCAAACTGAGGATCGGGCACTCGCACCGCAATCACGACGGTCAGACCTTCACGCAGGTCTTCGCCGGTCGGCACATAGTCTTTGAAGAGCTCAGCCTTCTTCCCGTAGTTGTTGACGGACCGAGTAAGCGCAGAGCGGAAGCCGCTGAGATGCGTGCCGCCTTCGATGTTGTTGATGTTGTTCGCGAAGCTGCGAACAAGCTCGCTGTCTCGGTCGGTGTATTGCACCGCGACATCGACTTCGACGCCGTGCTGCTCGTCTCGACCTTGAATACGAATGACCGTCGGGAACAGCGGCGTATCCGACCGATTGAGATGCTTCACGAATTCGGTGATGCCTTCGGAGTAGCAGTACTCATCCGTCTGAGAAGTGCGGTCGTCTTGAATCTTGATGCGGATGCCAGCATTCAAGAACGCGAGCTCCTGCAAGCGTTTCGCGAGGACGTCGTAAGTGAACTTCGTGTCGGGAAAGATCTCGTGATCGGGTTTGAAAGTGATCTTCGTGCCCGTCGAGTCCGAGCTTCCGAGTCGCTGCAAACCGTGCTTCATCACACCGCGAGCGAAGTCCATCGTCCAAACGTGACCTTCGCGACGCACTTCGGCTTCGAGCCATTCACTGAGCGCGTTGACCGCCGTAATGCCGACTCCGTGCAGTCCGCCGGTGCCCGTCTTGTAGCCGCCTTTGCGATCGAACTTGCCGCCCGCATGAATCTCGGTGAGGACGACTTCGAGGGCCGAGCGGTTTTCCATGTCCTTCATCTGACCGACCGGAATGCCGCGTCCGTCGTCGAGGATCGTCACGCTGCCTTCGGGATTGATCTTCACGAGCACGGATTTCGCATGCCCATTGACCGCTTCGTCGATGCTGTTGTCGACGACTTCGTAAACGAGGTGATGCAGACCTCGCGCTGTTGTGTCGCCGATATACATCGCGGGTCGAGTACGAATGCCCTCAATGCCTTTGAGAGCGCGAATCGAGTCCTGCGTGTACTCGTCCTGAGCCACTGGCTGCGTTTCGGTTTCAGAACTCATGAGAATCCTTCCTGAGAGATAGCTGTAACAGCAATGACATGCCGTTTGAGGTCGGTATTGATAGGACCGATGAGACGAATAGGACTCAGAGGACGAATGAAAGAGTCTGCGAAATCAGACGTCGCAATCATTCCTTCTTCTGCAAGTCGCTCCGCAGTTTGAATTTCAAATCGCGAATCTTGTGCTCGGGGTATTTGGCCTGCAGTTTCGGCAGCAGGGTCATGCGATGAAATGAGTTCAACTCGCTGAGCATCGCCGAGTTCGCAACGCCGACTTCAAAGACGCCGCGTTGCAGGCTGATGACCTTTGTCATTGAAGCGATCTTCTCGCCTGAGACCTCGCGCCACACGACCGCCAACTGAGCAACGCCTTGAGTCCGAGCGAAGCCTTTACGAGCAATCAACTCGGCCAAAGCCGCCGAGAGTGGAGTGGGGTCGGACATCAAGCACCTTGTAGAGACGGACTATTGATCGCGGCTCAACGGCATGACGACATAGCGATAGCCATCGTCCGTCGTG
>CAZNMS010000006.1:0-18036 GCA_964573505.1 uncultured Planctomycetaceae bacterium
TCCACGGAGACGCGTACTTCGGATCAATCTCGATCGCCCGTTGATAAGCCGCTTCAGCCTCGTCGTATCGTCCCAAGTGGCTCTGCAAGAGATTGCCGAGACCGGTCCACGGAGACGCGTACTTCGGATCAATCTCGATCGCCCGCCGATAAGCCGCTTCCGCCTCGTCGTAACGTCCCAAGCGATCCTGCAAGAGATTGCCGAGACCGGTCCACGGAGACGCGTACTTCGGATCAATCTCGATCGCCCGCCGATAAGCCGCTTCCGCCTCGTCGTAACGTCCCTTCTGAACGGCTACGTCCGCCCAAAAACTGCATGGGTAAGAGCACTCGCAATTCGAGAGCAGTGCCTTCAGCTCGTCGAACATTGGTTGGTCGAAACGTCTTCCCAACACAGTCACCCGCGCGATGGCGCGCACTGTCGTGTTCGTTGACCCCAGCGATGACTCATCTGCCCCAGTCACATCGTCCAAGCCCAACATCCGCCCCGAACGAACCAGCGCCGCGATAGCCTCAACCGTTGGCGCTCCGAAGATCATGGAGAACTTGCTGCGTTCCTCGGAGCAAATCGGCCGAAAACCCATGACTTGATGCAATCTCAGTTCCCGACATGCCGCAGCAATCTTGTGCTTCTCGATGATCGTCAAGCTGAATGATCCCGCGAGGTCATCCCAGAACTCTGCGGCGGTGCAGTCAGGCCACTCGCGATCGCACTTCAAGACGAGCTGCTTCGCGGCCTCCAGCAGTTCCAATTGCTCGACGACCGGCTTGAGATGCGCGTCGTCTCCATCGAGATCAAGCATGTCGCCCAAAGAATGGCGAGACTGGCGACACAGCTCAGCAAACGTCCGCACGCCGTGACGCTGCATCGTTTGAGCCAGCGCGCGATCCTCAACCGCTGACGAAAACGCCAACGACATCTCGCCATGCTCAAACATTCGCTCGGCACGCCGCTCTTCCCCGCGTTCCAACCAACGCCGCGCATGCCCGTCAAACTCTTGAGCCCCATAGAACAACTTCAGGAACTCGACCAACCAAAACAATCGCCGACGCACTCGGCGACTGCCGCGCATCAGATACCAAATGTTGAAGAACCGCTCGGCCACCTGAAACCCGGTCTTCGACTCCGGCGGCAAAGCCACCTTCTCGATGATTCCGTCCTGAGCCAACCGGTTGAGCTGCGTCGAAACTTTGTTGACCTCCATCCTCAATTCAGCAGCTAAATCAGCCGCTGTGCAAGGATCCCAGTTCAACGCCAGCTTGTCGAAAACTTGCTGAGCCTGCGGAGCCAACGCTTCCACGCGCGCTTTGTAGAGCGGAGTGCTCTCATCCAAGAGATGCTCAACATCCTGCATCACATTGCCGTCAGTGGTCGAAGCCAGAACCTGAAACAGCAACGCCAACGTCCGAGGATTCCCGCCCGTCAGCACATGCAGCGTCGAGATTCGTTCGGGCTGCTCGCGAACAATCTGCGAGACCCGCGCCGCGCCATCTCGTTCCGCCAGCATCAACAGCATCCGACCGGCATCATCTCGATTGAGCCCCTTCAGCTCATGCACCTGAAAGAAGTCATAGAACGCGTCTTGATAATCAAACGCCGCCATCGGTGGCGCGACACTGGTGCCAATCACAGCCAAGCGAGTCTCATGCGACAGCGTCTCGCGCAGAGTCCAATGCTGACTGTGATCTAAGCGGTCCAAGATCAAGTCGATGTTGTCGACCAACAACACCAACCCGCGCTCATGCTTCCGACTCCACTCCAACAGCGCCGCCAGCGCTCGTTGAGCGAGCACGACTTCATCCTCGCCCTCCAACTGATCGACCAGCGCGTCGATCGCCTGACTCTCAGCCACTTGTCCGCGCCGATCGAGCGCATCCGAAAGTGCGTCTAAGCAGTTCAGCCAGAAGTTCGAGAGTTGAGCGACGTTGTACTGGTCCTCGGGAAACGTCAGCCCAATCCAATGCCGTTCGAGTTCCGGCTCATCCTCAATGGCATATCGCAACCGACGAAGCATCGTCGTCTTGCCCATGCCGCGCTGACCGACCAGCAAATGATGCGGCAGCCCACTCTCCAAAGTGGCCTTTCGCAGATCGCCGGCCAGCATGTCGAACAACGGTTGTCGCACCACAAACTGCTGAATCAACGACTGCTTGCCGACCCAATCCGGGTTGTAGAGCGCGAACGACAACTCATGCGAAGTGCGTGCGGTCATACGCCAAACCTCCGCTTCCAGTATTCCTTCAGCAAGGGCGAGCGGAACACAAAACCTTCGTCGGCTCGCACCAAGTACCCGTCGCCTTCCAGCACATCAATCAGCCAAGTGAGCGTCTCTGATCGAGTCTCCGAATCAGCAATGTGCGGCATCAGCAACGAGTCCAATGTCTCACGAGTGACCGGTCCCGATGCCGCCGCAATCGCATTAAGTATCAGCCGCGCGAAGCGGTCATGAGGCGTCCCCAATTCGTCTGTCAGCCGCAAGCTCCAATGATCGAAGTAGACTCGAAACGCCGGCCCGATCGCGTCTTCAAAGGCCGCGTCCACTTCCTCCAAACTGGCCTTCCGATCGTTCTCCAAGCAGCGATCACGCAAGCTCGAAAAGAGAATGTGCAGCGAGTGAGGAATGCACCATCCGACTCGGCGGCAGATGTGCTCTCGTACGTCCGCATCCAAAGGCAAGTCGTTCGCCTGCCCCAGTTCCTCAAGAAAGCGATCCGCAACGTCGGAAGAAAACTCGCCGAGCAAGAACACTTTCAAATCGTTGACCGTATCCACAATCCGCCAGCGGCGCGCCAACTTATCGAGCCCAATGGATCCGGCCAAGACCCAACTGATCGAGTCCGCATCGGGCGTACCTTGCCTCAGATCGCGAAACCAATTCATAAAGGTCCGAATGTCCTCGGCGTTCACATCCGACTTCGCCATCGTCGCGAGAAAGATCGGCAACTCGTCGATCATGATCAGCCATTGCCCCGGCAGTGCGAGCAATCCTGACGCAACTTCGGTCGCCAGCTTCATCCAGTCCGCTTCGGGCAAGTCGCGAAGATCGACTTCAAAGCCTCTGACGGTGACGGACTTCACTCGATCAAAGAATCGTTGAAACGGTCCCTTCTGAAATTGCTCGATGAGCGTTTTAGCCTCGGGGTGCTCGCAGACGGCGTTCAGCAGTCGCTGCAGAAAGTCGACCTCGTCGCGAGCGTCGGCCATGCTGACATAGACGCCAATCAGGCCGTGTTGCGGCGCGTCTTTCTGTAATCGATAGAGCAGTGACGACTTGCCGACGCGACGCGGAGCTAAGAGCAGCAGGTTGTTCCTGTTTTGCAGGTCAATCCAAATGCGTTTCTGCTCGACCTCTCGATCATAGAAGTCGTTTCCCCGCACGGGTTTACCGATGACGTTCCGCAGCATGACATCCCTCGCCTTCCAAGACACAACAAATTTGTTTCACAACAAGATTGTTGTTGGATGGCGAGGCGTCAAGCAGACTTTCCCCAGATTCCTTGCCGCTGCGAACGCAGTCATTGGCGGCAACTCTCCGCCGTTGCCCGCCCGACCTACGAAAAGCAGTCATCGCCCTGCAACCGAAGTCCGTCTTACGGATTGGCTTGCGCGACCTTCTTGTCCCATTCGACTGCAAGCCACAGGATGGCGCGGCCGTCTTGACTGCCGGTCAAGACGCTTCGGCCGTCGGGGGAGAATGTCACGGAAGTTACCTCTCGCGTATGACCGTCGAGAGTGAGGATCTCTTTCACTTCCTTCGTGTCCCACAACTTCACGCTGCCGTCTTGACTCGCTGTCACTGCGCGGTTGCCGGTTGGGGCGAATGAGGCGGCGGTGACTCGGGCGGTGTGACCCGCCAGCTTCGCGACTTCTTTGCCGTCAGCGACGTTCCAAATGCGAGCCGAGGTATCGTCGCTCGCAGTGATGACCTGCGTGCCGTCGGCGTTGAATTGCGCCGACAAGACCGACCACTCGTGACCCTTCAATGTGACAAGCGGCTTGCTCGTAGCGACGTCCCAAATGATCGCCGTCTTGTCGCTCGATGACGTAACGATCTGCTTGCCGTCCTTTGAGAACGCTGCGTGACGTACTCGATCCGCATGACCGGCGAGCGTCTTGACGACCTTGCCCGTCTTCGAGTCCCACAACTTTGCGGTGCCATCGTCGCTCGATGTCAGCACCCATTGGCCTTCCGCATCCGGCGAAAACACTGCCGAGTTCACGAACGCCGTATGTCCGTCGTCACCGGCGAGCTTGAGTTCGTCAGCACCCGTTGCCGCGTTCCAAATCCGAGCCGAAGAGTCCCAACTTCCCGTCACGATGCGATCGCCCTTCGGTGAGAAGTTCGCCGACGCCACAACTCCTGCCGGGCTATAGGTCGCTTGCACTTCTCCGGTCTTTGCGCGGATGAGTCGTGCATCCGTGCCGCCGAGTGTCAGTAGCGTTTGCCCGTTGCGAGATGGAGCAAAAATTGCAGACCACAACGAAGACTTCAGCTCGACGGTCTGCTCGGGTTTGATCGCTCCAGTCTGAGTCAGCTTCCACATTGCGACCTGGCGCGTCTCTGAGTCCGCCGCCAGTGCCCATACGCCTTGCTCATCAACCGCCACTGAGTTCAACGACTTCAAACCATCAAGCACGGCGATCTCTTTCGCAGTGTCGAGATCCCAAACGCGGGCCTTCTTATCGAGGCACGCTGTCACCAACTGATGAGTTCCCGGTCGGACCTGCATGCTCGCCACTCCGTCCGGGTGCTTGAGGATCAAGGCCCGCTCTTCTTGTCCGGTCTTCACGTTCCACTGCGCGACAGTGTTGTCAGCGCAACTGGTGAGTAAGCGCGTCTCATCAACGAAGACAGCGCCCGTGATGCGCAGCTTCGCATGACCGTTGAGTTCGTTGAGCAACTGCTTCGTCTGCAAGTCCCAAACAGCAACTCGACCGCGAGCGTCTCCGGTCACCGCGAGTTTGTTGTCCTGCGAGAACGCGACGGCGGTGACTTCATTGCGATGCGCGGGCAATGCGAATGCGAGCTTGCCCGTTGTGATGTCCCACAACTTCGCGGTCTTGTCGTCTGCTCCTGTCAGCAACCACTTGCCGTCCTTCGAGATCGCAATCGCTGCTGCGCGACCAGTGTGTTCAAGCACTGCGAACTGAGTCCCCGCGTCGGCATCCCAAACGCGGACGGTGTTGTCGACGGCCGCAGTGATGAGCCACTTGCCGTCGGGCGAATAGACAGCACTCGACGCCAAGAAGGAATGGCCTTCGGTGAAGACCTTCAACGTGCGCCCCGTCTTCGCGTCCCATGTGCGCGCCGTTTGATCGCGACTCGCGGTGACAACTTGCTTGCCATCGGGTGAGAAGCCTGCAGCTAGAATTGCATCCTGATGACCCTCCATCACGACGCCTTGCAGCACGCGCACTTCTTCGTACTGCCCGATGTTCCATTTCTTGATGTGATTGTCGCCGCTCGCTGAAAGCACGACTTGATCGGCTTCGGCGAAGACCGCCGCGCGAACGGCTCCGTCATGACCTCGGAACGACTTCACGATCTGACCCGCGTCCGTGCTCCATAGTTTGACGGTGTTGTCCGTGCTGCCGCTGATGAGTTGCAGACCGTCGCGCGAGAACTCGACCGAGCGCACCGGGCCGCTATGCCCGTCGAGCGCTTTGAACTTCGGCGGCTGAATGACGCTGCCTTCTTTCGAAGCGAGCTTCTTGAAGTCATACGGTCGCACGTCGCTCGGGTTCCAAATGAGAACGCGTCGGTCGTAGCCGCCGGTCGCAATGACCGCTCCATCGGCAGAGAACGCGGCGGAGTAAATCGGTCCTTCATGCCCCGTGAACGGCGGGCCGGCTTTCGCGGTCTCGGTCTCCCACAAGATCGCGGTGCCGTCCTGACTGGCGGTCACGATGCGATCTTCTTTCGGCGAGAACTTCGCGTCCCAGACCCACCATGTATGACCTTTGTAGGTCTTCAGCAGCATGCCGTTCGCAACGTCCCACAATCGGGCTGAGCCGTCGTAGCCGGCTGTCAGCAACTTCGAGCCGTCCTTTGTGAATTGCACGCTCAAGACCGCGTCTTGATGCGCAGTCTTCTCATCGCCGAATGACCGCTTCACGCGCTCGCCCGTTTGAGCATTCCACAATTGGATGAAGCCATTGATCGGATCGTTGCTGCCTGTCGCGATCCACTTGCCGTCCTTCGACCAATCGACCGCATGCACATAGAGACCGTCATGCTTGAGCCGTTGCTTCGCCGCGCCGCTGACGCTGTCCCAAACAACGGCTTCGCCGTTCCATCCGCCGGTGACAAAAGAATTACCTGACGGAGCGAGCGCGATCGCATCGACCGGCGCGCCGTTATCGAACGAGCCCGCGCTTCTCGTGCAGAGATGCATCAAGCGGCCCCATTCCCAATTGCGGAGCTTCTCCGGGCAATCACTGAGGATGTCTTGCGCGGCAGCGAAAGCGTTCTCGCGAATCTTCGCGTCCGCCAATCCGATGCGCGCGATGTAGCTCTGATACTCCTCAGCCTCTTTGGCCAATTCCGCTTCGATGCGCTTCTCGTCAGCGATCAGGCGCTGCTTCTTTGCTTCGGCTTCGTTCTTCTCAGCAACGAGCCGCTGCATGTCGGCAATGCCCTTTTGCTTGAGAGCTTCTTCGGCGCTTTCTTTGGCCTTCTTCTCATTAGCCTTAGCGAGCATCTCCTGCTTCTTCGCTTCAGCTTCGTTGTCTTTGGCGAGCTTCTCCTGCTTGCGAGCTTCCTCAGCGTTTTTCTTCGCTTCGACTTCGTTCTTCTCAGCAAGCAACTGCTGCTTCTTCGCTTCCGCCGCGTTCTTCTTCGCTTCGTCAGCGTTCTCGTTCGCCTTCTTCTCGTTCGTTTCGGCGAGCATGCGTTGCTTCTTCGCTTCGTCGAGATTGGTCAGCGCGATGCCTTCTTGCTTCTTCGCTTCCTTCGCGTTCGCTTCCGCAATCATCGCCTGCTTCTTCGCTTCGGCAGCGTTCTTCTCGGCGAGCAATTGCTGCTTCTTCGCCTCTTCGGCGTTCTCGTTGGCCTTCTTCTCATTGGCTTCAGCGAGCATCTGCTGCTTGCGAGCTTCTTCAGCACTGGCGACCGCCTTCTTCTCGCTTTCCTTCGCGAGTCCTTCTTGTCGCAACGCTTCGATCGCATTGGCCTTCGCGATCTTTTCTTGGCGCACTGACTCTTCGAAGTTCGCCTGAGCGATCTTCGTTTGCTCTTTGGCGATGCCTTCTTGCTTCTTGGCTTCTTCGGCGTTGTCTTCAGCAATGACGCGCTGCTTGTCGGCTTCGCGACGTTCGGCGTCGATCCAAACAGCAGCCCCCGAGATGACGGCCATGAAGACAATGGCGGCAGCAATGCCGATCTTCTTCGCGCGAGCCAATGCCGCCTTACGCGCTTCGCGTGCATCGACCTCTAGCTTCATCTCGTCATAGAGCGTCTTGTGAGCCGGGATCTTCACATCCAACAAGCTCATACCGAGATCAAGGTCGCCCTTTGCTTGAGCACATTGGGCGTACGAGAACTTCGCTTCGACAGCACCGTCTTTCGCGCGGTGATTGCCGGGCCACATTGAGCAAGCTTCTTCGAACCCGAAGACCGCACGAGCGAACTGCTGATAGTCGAGCGACTTCTTCGCCCTATCGAGGTCATCCAGTGCCCGCGCGGACAACGTCACACTCTCGGTATGCGACTGGTAGTCGCGCAGAGCCAACTGGAACGCTTTCAACTCGACGCACTTCTTTTGCTCGGCTGCTTTCTGATCCCGGTCTGCCTGCGGCTTGCCATTGTCCTTCAGTCGCTCGGCTTCAATGTCGGCCAGAATCTTGTCGCGCAACGCATGCTCGACGCGGTCCTTCGGCTCAGTGGCCATCGCCTTCATCGCGATCGCGAGCAACTCGCCCGTCGGATCGTTCTTCTGCGTACGCTCAGGATCGGCCTCGCGGATCTCATTGCGAGCCGCTGCCATCAAGCACTTCATTGCGTTCTTACCGGCATGCGGCGGCTTGCCAGTGACGATCTCATAGAGCATCGCACCGAAGAGATAGACGTCGCTGTGCGCGCCGACTTTCGAGATCGGCCCCGTCGCCATTTCGGGCGCCATGTAAGCCGGAGTACCCCCCATGCTCGTGTTTTCGGTGATGCTCTTTGACTTCGAAAAGCCCTGCATCGAGTAAGCCAATCCCCAGTCCATCACGAGCACTTCACCGAACGCACCGAGCATCACGTTCTCGGGCTTAAGGTCACGGTGAATGACGCTGCGCGCATGCGCGAACGCAACCGCGTCGGCGCAACGCATGAGGATCTCAAGATTCTCGGTCGTCGACTTTTCCTTGATCACCTTCAGCCACGGTGTGCCTTGCACCTTCTTCATGGCATAGAAGAGCGCGTTATCGGCACTCGCGCCGACGTCATAGATCGGAACGATGTTCGGGTGATCGAGCTCGCCCGTCACAACGGCTTCAGTGAGGAACTTCGCGCGCTGCTCTTTGTCCTTCGCCGTTTTCGCTTTGAGCATCTTCACCGCGACTTGACGGTCAATCGAACGCTGAGTCGCTTCGAAAACGATGCCCATTCCGCCTTCACCGAGAATCTTGACGAGCTCGTACTCGGGGTCTTTGTACTCGGGCAGCTTCGCTTCTTTGTTGAACTCGGGAACGTACTTCGTCCCGAGCTTGCGCGTTGTGATGACGAGCGTTTCTTTCTCGTTGAACTTCGCTGCCGCCTTTGCCGGAGCAACTCCCGGCCTGCGCTTCGGCGGGATCTCGGCACTCTTGATCGTCATGCCGGCATCGCCGTCTGCGTCGCCCGCATCAAAGCTGCCCCATGCACTCGCCATCGTGCGCTGCACTTCGCCGGGCAACTCCGAAGATTGAATCGTCTGCGAGAAGCTGTCGTCGTCGTGCGTCAAAGGAGCAGAGTCGGGACGCGACATACTGCCGAAGTCTTCCGTCTGCACTGTTTGGTCATAGCTGGCATCGTCGTCGGCATCGGCGATCGTGCCGCCGCGATGAGGTGCGTCGCGCGTCTCGGGCAATGAGTCGTTCGACAGCATCGTCTTACTGTTGTCGTCCTCGCTGAAGTCCTCAACGGTCTCCATCGTGCGGCGGGGAACGCGACGATCAGCACTGCTGCCGGAGTCGTCCGACTTTTCATCGAAAGCGCTCAGTCCGTCGGCGGTGAAGTTCTCGTCGGACTGCATCGTCGCGCCATAGCTATCGTCGTCGTCATCGCGACTCGATTCGCCGCGCGGAGCGAACTCATCGGATTGAATTGTTGCTCCGAAGCTCTCGTCGTCATTCGCCGAGACGAAGCTGCCGTCATCCGATTGCACGGTCGCGCCGTAGCTGTCGTCATCGTCGCTGCCGCTGCTTGTCGGCACTCCCGAGAGTTCGTCTGACTGCATCGTCGCGCCGTAGCTCTCATCGTCGTCTGCGGCACTGGCGTCAGTACCGCCTTCATCCGAGAGCATCGTCTGCGCGTAGCTGCCGTCATCGTTCGATTGAATCGTTGCGCCGTAGCTCTCGTCGTCTGAAGCGTCGTCGGCCTTTATTTGAGCATGCGTCGAACGCGGATCGGGGGACTCATCTGACTGCATCGTGCGACCGGCATCTTCACTGCCGCCTTCGCCGCTCAAATCAACCGACGAGCCCTCCATCACACTGTCGTCGTCACTGACGCCTTCCGGATTGATGACATGACTGAAGTCAGCGGACTCAGTCGCGGACTTATTGCGGATGCTGCGAATGTCGGCGCTGTCTTCTTGCTCGAAGGCGCTGAGTCCCTCTGAAGACCACTCATCCGACTGCATCGTCTGATCGCCGTCACGACTGTCGTCATCAGCAACGGGCGCCGGCTTCGGCTTCTTCGCTGCTGTAGTGGGAATTACAACCGGCGCTATCTCGGGCAATGTCTGCTGACTCTCGGCGACAGAAGGATCGTCCTCTTTCTTGATGATGTCCTTCAACGGACGTGCTTCATTGAGCATGCGACCGAGCAACGGTCCGCCGCTGCTGCCGAGCGCATTGATCTTCACGAAGATCGTGTGCGGCGCGAGCGGATCTTGCTGCCTTGCCGTCGTCATCTTCGGCAAGACCTTCGACGCGACATCGGCAATCTTCGACAGTTCTGCGGTCGGGATCTCGGTCAATGTCTGCACTGCTTCTGGCGGCAGCTCAGCCATTGTCGCGATCAACTCCGGCGGTATCTCAGAGAGCGTTGCCAATGAGCCCGACGTCACTCTCGAGATCGTCGCGAGTGACTCCGCCGGCAACTCAGACAGAGTGGCCATTAACTCGGAGTTCATGAGCGCTGCCGGATCGTCAGCAGTCGATTGCCCGCCCGCCGGGATCTCAGAAACTGTTGCTGACCCGCCTCCGAAGGCGCTCGGGAGGTCGCGTAAAAACTCCGGCGGCAATGCTGCGAGCGCGGTCAGAACATTCGGGGGCAACTCGCTCAGCACGGTCAGAGTTTGAGACGGCACATGGCCGAGCAAACTCAACGACCCGCCATTGGCCAACATCGGCAGCCAATCCAATCGCACGCCGCGCAGCGATTCACCGGCGTTCGAAAGCCACTGCAAGGCCGGTGCGTTGAGATCCTCAAGCTGCATCAGCACGTCCGTCGGCAACGTCAGCAGCCGATCGAGCATGTCGTTCGGCAACTGGCTGAGCGCCGCAAGGAACTCAGGCTTCAACGAACGCAGGCTGCTGAGCACGCCGGCCGGCAGCTCACCGAGCGACTGCGCCAATTCCGTCTCTGCCTGACTGCGATCGTTCGCGGGATTATTTGGGGTCATGAGACCGTTCCTACTGATGCTTGTGAGATCCACTCTTCGAGACTTCAGCGCGGGATGCGCATATCTTCGTAGCCGAAATCGTCAGATTTCGGACGCAGTCACTGCGGTCTCCGAAATCTGACGATTTCGGCTACGAATGATGGCGATCACACCGATTGACGAAGTCGCTGCCTCGAAAAACTGAGACGCCGACTCCTCTCGAATGTGCGGGCAATTATTCGGCAGAGAGTGCGCTGAGCAACTCTCGACTCGATACGTCGTCCTGACAGTGTGTTGCGATTCGGCATCATGCCGGCGCAATTGCCCGTAGCCGAAATCGTCAGATTTCGGAGACCTCAGTGACGGCGTCCGAAATCTGACGATTTCGGCTACGGGCCGTCGTGACTTATCGCGGCTTCCTCTTTGTCTGCTCCGTCGACTCAGCATCCCACTGAGCCATCAATTCATCGACGCGGTTCTTCCATTCGCCGCGCTTCGCATACGCCATCACGAGACCGACGGCGGCGACGGCACTCGCTGCTGACGGATGCAGGTCCGTTGCTCGGACTTCGGTGACTTCTTCGTCGCCGAGTTCCTCAAAGGCCGAGAGGTCAAGAGCCGCTTGCTCGTCGACAGCATCAGTGCTGCCCCACTCGCCCCATGCGGCGTCGACGTCTTGCAGTCGAGCCACTTCCGCAATCGCTTCTCGACTGAGTCGAGGTTCGATCGCTGCTGACTCACGAGCCGTCGGTTGAGCCGGTTGAGCAGCCGCTTCGCCTTGAGCTGCCGGCTTAGCCATTGGTTTGAACTGTTGCTGAGTCGGCGGACGATCGCGCTGACTCGAGGCTTCATCGCTCGGCTTGCCATTGCGAATGGTCACGCTCAGCAGCAAGCGACGACGAGACTCTCCCGGCTCCTGCAACTGCAAGCGGTATTGGCCGTCCGGCAGTTTCTTGTAGACCTGCTCCGGCAAGTTCTCGAGCACGTCTTCACCGAGTTGCACTTCAGCAACGACTTGCCCTTCTGGTGTCAGCACCTGCAACCAAACAACGCGTTCTTCGGCTGTTTGTTGCTCGTCAAAGGTCTCACTCTCAAAGGCACTGACTACTTGAGCGATCGGAGCCGCGCGGAATTCGAACGTGCCGGTATTCGACAAAGACGTCGGAACGGCGATCGAAGGAGCCGCATTCTCAATCTCAAAGAAGGCGACGAGATTCGGCGATTGAATGCCGGTGCCGGGAATCTTCGCAAGCACCGATGCGCCGACCGAGTTCGGCTGCACGGTGAAGGTGTTCGTCGGATTGCCGACGAATCCCGTATCGAAGACGTCCCCGATCAAGCGACGCAGTACCGGATCGAGAATCGCCGGGATCGCGACGTCACTGAAGAGGAACTGATCTTCGGGAGCACGGAAGACCGGCGGCTTTTCTTGGTTGTAGGCGGGAATTTGTATTCCATCGAGCGCTCGATCGGGCACGCCCGGCGATTGAATGCTGTCGACTCGCGATCCCATTCCGAGTCCGTCAACGCCGAGTCCCGCTGCTGCTAAGTCCGGCGCGAACAGCTCGCTGATCAGCAATTGGTCGTCGTTGCGAACGGCGGTATTGCCGAACTGAGTTTGCTTTGCCGGAGTCGACGGCGCGGCCGGCGGCGTCTCAAGATCCGCGTTGTCAAACGCCGCGATGCGATCATTCGCATCGACGCGAACGATGTTCGGATCGCCCTGCAAGAAGACTCGGACCGTGATCGGCTTCGATGCGAACGTCGGATCCGGCAAGTTGCCCGAGCTATAGAAGTGCTCGAAGTAGAACTCGCGAGCGCTGTGAGTTCCGTCCGGATCGTCTTTCGGATCGCGGAACAAGACGGTTGTCGGCGGAGCGAGTTCGAAGTTCGCTGACGAATTGCTCGCAGCGCTGTCGTCATCGGCACCGATCAAGTGGTGATACGAGAAGGTGTCATCGCCCCATGAAACAAGCAGCCGGAAGTTCATTTCTCCGAAGCGAGCGAATCGACCCGAGATCGACGCAAAGCCGTTCGACTCGATCTGCGGCGAAACGAACGTCTCACCGAGCAACAACGGTGTCAGCGACGGCACACTGACACCGTTCGCACTCATCTGCTCGCCGGAGACAACGCCGGAGTTCAGCGCGTACTCGAACGTCGTGCTGCTCGGATTCGCGAGTGTGTAGACGGTCCCGTCGGCGTGCGTCGCGGTGCGAGTACCGGCGGTCGGCGTATAGGGCGTATCGGCGTCGGGATTGGCGTGCTGCAAGATGTTCGTCGCGAGGAACGTGCCGTCCTCAGTGACAATCTTGCCGGTGTAACGAATCTGACGATTGTCTTTGTCGTCCGCGTAGGTGTCGGTGTTGATGTGATCGAACCGGATGTCGGTCCCGCGCTGGGCGGTCGGATCGAGTTCGAGCGTCGGGTTGTAACTCGTAATACCCGAACCGACGGGGACGTCGTTCAACTCAGTAGCCGGCTTATTGCGATAGGTCGGGACGGTTTGTCCCGGTCGCAGTTGAGTTCCGGTCTGCACCTCATGCGCGGTGCCGTTGCCGGCGTCGTTGATGAAGATCGAGTCGCCGGCGTTGAGGTCGATGTTGCCGTAGCGATGATCGAAGGCTCGCATGCCGTCGATGGCAGTCAGGATGCGCGAGTTCGAAACGATGTCGTCGCCCGCGTTGATCAGGATGCTGCCGCGACCGTCGATGGCTTCAACCGGGGCGTTGAGCGTGATGTCGTGCGCGTCCGTTGTGCCGTGCGTCGTCAGGATGATGCTGCCGCCGGCGCTGTTGAAGATGCCTTCAACGTCGGTCGCGGAGTTGTTCGGCGCGTCGGTTGTACCGACTCGGATCGCTCCGTTGTTCGTCAGCCAGACGAGCTCATCTTGAGCGTTCTCGGTGCCCGCTGCGTCGCGGTTGATGATGCCGCTGATGATGTCGGCTTTGCCGTAGACCGTGCTGCCGTTGCGGACCGTCATGTCGATCGTGCCGACGGTCAGCAACTTGCCATTGGTTTCGCCGGGTGCCCCGAAATGGTTTTCGAGAATGATGTCGCCGCTGCCCGTGTTGTTCGCCGCGATGAGGTCGACGTTGAGATCAAGGTCGGCGTTGCGCGTCTTCGGACTGTCGGCGGAAGGTTGCTCGGCAGCGGTTGAGAAGAGCGACGGGTCGTTTGTTGTTGGGTCGTTGTCGCGGTCGTCGCCGATGCCGAGTGCTGCTCGCAAGGCCGCTGAGTGAGCGGTGATGTTCGCGGTCTCGGCGGCGGTGTTGTCGATGATGCCGCCTTGAGTGGACTCGATTGAAACGAACGTCGGCGTTTGCAGTTCGGCGATGCGGATGTCGTTGACGGCTCGCAAACGAATCTCGTGAGTCGTGCTGACCGACTTGCCCGCGTCCTCAAACGTGATCGCGTTCGTGTTGATGTAGATGCCGGCGTTGAAGAGCAGCGCCGGATCGATCTCGGCGAGATTCTGATTCGTGCCGATGTTCGTCAGATCGACGCTGTCGGTCGCGTCGGCATGAATCGTTTGCTCGATCGTTGTCGTGCCGGTGCCGTTGAGCTGATGAATGCGGCTCGTCTTGATGTTGCCCTTTGCGGTCACATCGTCAGCAAGTGTGATGAGGATGTCGTCGAAGCGCTTCGCGTCGGTGCCGACGATCTTGTTGAAGGTGATGTCGCCGGTGCCGCTCGTGAGAGTCAGCTTCGTTGTCTCGTTGCCCTCAGAGAGCAAGTCGACATCGAACGTGATGTCGCCCGCGCCCGCTGCACCCGTCGTGATGACGAGATGATCGCTCTCGACGGTGACGATGCCGTTGAAGCGCACGTCGTCGTCGGTCGTTGTGATCGTGAAGTGGTTTGCGGCTCCTTGATCCGAGCCCGCGTTCAAGAAGATGCCGCCGAGAATGGCGCGGTCGCTGCCGATGTTGATCGCGTCGTCGGTGTTGATGACGTCGACCGGTCCCGTCGCTCCGCTGCCGACGGTTTCGGTCTCGGCTTCACCGAAGAAGACTCCGGCATCGGCCGCTTTGATTGTCAGCTTGCCGAGCGACTGAGTGACGCCGATGTCTTCGTTGAAGCGAACGGCTGCCGTGCCCGCATCGAGCGTGACGTCGTTGTGCTCGGCAGCTTCGCTGTCGAGCGGTGCGTCGTTCGTGAAGAGGATGTCGCCGCCGTTCGTCGTCACTTCAACGTCACTCGCCGCCGTAACCGCACCGTTGAAGCGGACCGCATCGCTCGTCGTCGTGACGACGATTGGAGTCGCCCCGCCGTTCAAGACGATGCCATTCGTGATGACGCTCTGCGAACCGAGATTGATCGCGCCGTTCGTGTTGATGACGTTGACCGGTCCCGTTGAGCCCGCGCTGACGGTCTCGGTGTCGGACTCGCCGAAGATGACTCGATCGGCGTTCTCGATCGTGAAGCTGCCGAGACGCTGAGTCGCTCCGATGTCTTCGTTGAACTTGATCGAGCCCGTGCCGGCGTTGAGTGTGAGGTTATTCGTCTCACCACTCTGCGAATCGAGCGGTGCGTCGTTCGTGAAGACGATCTCGCTCTGCGTGCCGTTGCCGACATTGCTGTCGATGCGAACGTTGCTCGCGAGCGTCACCGCTCCGTTGAAGCGCACGCGATCGTTGCTCGTCTGAATGACGAGCTCGTTGCCGCTGCCGTTCAAGACGATGTCGCCGGTGATGACGTCGTCGCCTTCACCGAGATTGATCGCGCCGTCGGTGTTGATCGCCGTCACCGGTGCGAGATCGCCGTTGACGGAATCGGCTCCGCCGAAGGTCACAGTGCCCGTTGTGCCGTTGACGGTGAGGTTGCCCAATCGCGTACCGGTGCCGCTCGCTGCGTCGAGCGTGCCGATGTTGGCGTTGAAGTCGATGCGGCCCGCTGCCGCCGTCAGTGTGAGGTCATTGGCTTCCGCCGCCTCACTGTCGAGCGTTGCGAAGCGCGTGAAGAGCATGTCGCCGCCCGCTGAGTTGAGCTCGACGTCGCTGCGGAGTTGCACGCTGCCGTTCAAGCGAACTTGATCGCCGGTCGTCGTGATGCGGAGTGCTGCGTCGCCGCCGTTGAAGACGATGTCGCCGGTTGCTGCGTTGCTGTCGGTGATGACGCCGAGCGAGCCGATGTTGATCGCGTCGACGGTGTTGAGAACGTTGACCGGTCCCGTTGAGCCGGTACCCGGAACTTCGAGATCCGCTTCGCCGAAGATGACTTGCGACGCGTTCTCGATCGTGAAGAGGCCGAGAGCCGTTGTTGCTCCGATGTCTTCGTTGAAGCGAATTGTGCCTGTGCCCGCATTGAGCGTGAGGTCGTTGTTCTCAGTCGCTTCGCTGTCGATCGGAGCGTCGTTCGTGAAGGTGATGTCGCCCGCGCCGGAACCGGTATTAATTCTGACATCCGATCGCAGCGTGACTGCTCCGTTGAAGCGGACGTTGTCGTTCGTCGTTGTGAGGACGATCGGATTCGCGCCGCCGTTGAGCACGATGCCGAGTCCTTCAATCACGTTGTCGCCGACGCCGAAGTTCATCGCGCCGTCGGTGTTGATGACGTTGACCGGTCCCGTCGTGCTGCTGCCGATTGTTTCGGTATCAGCACCGCCGAAGACGAGTCCGGCATCGGCACGAGTAACGGTGAAGTCGCCGAGCGATTGCAGTTCGCCGATGTTCTCGTTGAACGTGATCGACGCCGTGCCCGCGTCGAGCGTGAAGTCGTTGTGCTCGCCGGACTGTGAGTCGATCGGCGCGTCGTTCGTGAAGGTGATGTCGCCGCCTTCGTGACCGCTCGCGTTCGTGCTGATCGCGACATCGGACTTCAGCGTCGTTGCACCGTTGAAGCGCACCGCATCGCCGGTTGTTTGAATCGTCAGCAGATCGGCACCGCCGTTGAGCACGATGCCAGTTCCGCCAATGACGTTCGTGCCGACGCCGAAGTCGATCGCTCCGTCCGTGCTGATGACGTTGATCGGTCCCGTGCTGCCGGTGCCCGTTGTCTCCGTGTCCGCTCCGCCGAAGACGACGCCGTTATCGGCTTCGGTCACCGTGAAGGCACCGATGCGATTCGTTGCTCCGATGTCTTCATTGAAGACGATCGAGGCCGTGCCGACGTCGATCGTGAAGTCGTTGTGCTCGTCCAATTCGCTGTCGATCGGGGCGTCGTTCGTGAAGGTGACGATGCCGCCTTGCGAATTGTTGTCGGTGCTGTCTGTATCAAGAACTACCGAGCTGCTGAGCGTTGTCGCTCCGTTGAAGCGGATCGCGTCGCCGGTTGTTTGAATGGTGAGGGTGCCGGCGCCGCCGTTGAGAACGATGCCCGCGCCACCGATGACATTGCCGCCGACTCCGAGATCAATCGCGTCGTCGGTGTTGATGACGTTGACCGGTCCCGCTCCGCCGGTGCCGATCGTCTCGATGTCCGCGCCGCCGAAGATCACTCCGGCGTCGGCTTCTGTAACAGTTAATGCACCGAGCGATTGCGTCTCGCCGAGATTCTCATTGAACGTGACGCTCGACGTGCCGACGTCGATCGTGATGTCAGCGTGCTCGGTCGCTTGCGAGTCGATCGGGGCGTCGTTCGTGAAGACGATCGCTCCGCCGTGCGAATCATCGTCGGTCGCGTCGGTGTCGAGCGCGAGATCGCTCTGCAACGTGACCGCTCCGTTGAAGCGGATCGAGTCGCCCGTTGTTTGAATCGCGAGCGTGTTCGCTCCGCCGTTGAGCACGATGCCGGTTCCAGTAATCACATTGCTGCCGACGCCGAGATCAATCGCGCCGTCGGTGTTGATGACGTTGACCGGTCCCGTCGTGCTGCTGCCGATTGTTTCGGTGTCCGATGCACCGAACGTCAAACCGGCATCGGCTTCGAAGACGGTGAAGTTGCCGATGCTCTGCGTCGCTCCGATGTCTTCGTTGAAGAAGATCGCGGCCGTGCCTGCGTCGAGTGCGAGGTCGTTGTGCTCGGCTGCTTGCGAGTCAATTGGCGCATCGTTCGTGAAGACGATGTCGCCGCCTTGCGCGTCGTCGTCGCTCGCATCGGTGTCGATGACGACTCCGCTTTGCAGCGTGACCGCTCCGTTGAGTCGCACTCGATCGCCCGTCGTTTGAATCGTGAGCGTGTTCGAGCCGCCGTTGAGGACGATGCCCGCTCCGCCGATGACGTTTGTGTCGAGCCCGATGTCGATGTCGTCGTTCGTGTTGATGACGTTGACGGGTCCGGTCGAGCCGCTGCCGATCGTCTC
>CAZNMS010000006.1:18046-41884 GCA_964573505.1 uncultured Planctomycetaceae bacterium
CGTCTCATCGTCAGCACCGCCGAAGATGACTCCGGCATCGGCTTCGTTGATGACGAAGCGACCGAGCGACTGAACCGCTCCGATGTCTTCGTTGAACGTGACGAGCGACGTGCCGACGTCGATCACGAGCGAGTTATGTTCGCCGGTCTGCGAGTCGATCGGTGCGTCGTTCGTGAAGGTCAGCTCGCCGCCTTCCGAATCCGCGTCCGTTGAGTCTGTATCAAGAATGACATCGCTGCCGAGCGTCACTGCTCCGTTGAAGCGAACGCTGTCTCCGGTCGTTTGCACGACGAGCGTCTGCGTGCCGCCGTTGAGCACGATGCCCGCGCCGCCGATCGCATTCACTCCGACGCCAATGTCGATCGCGCCGTCGGTGTTGATGACGTTGACTGGTCCCGCTCCGCCGGTGCCGATTGTCTCCGTGTCGGCGGCTCCGAAGATCACTCCGTCATCGGCTTCGAGCACCGTCAACTTGCCGATCGACTGCGTGTTGCCGATGTCTGCGTTGAACGTGATGCGGCTCGTTCCGGCATCGAGCGTGAAGTGGTTGTGCTCGCTGCTGGCTGAGTCAATCGGCGCGTCGTGCGTGAAGGTGATTGCGCCGCCTTCTGAATCTGCATCAGCGCTGTCTGTATCAAGAGTTACCCCGCTGGCGAGCGTTGTCGCTCCATTGAAGCGAATCGCGTCTCCGGTTGTTTGAATCGTCAACGTGCTCGATCCGCCGTTGAGAACGATGCCCGCGCCGGACACGACGTTGTCGTCGACTCCGAAGTCGATCGCACCGTTAGTGTTGATCGCTGTGACGGGACCGCTGCCGCCCGTTGTTGCCGAGTCCGCGCCGCCGAACGTCAGTCCGTTGTCGGCTTCGTAGACGGTGAACTCACCGAGTGATTGAGTGGCTCCGATGTTGGCGTTGAACGTGATCGCCGCCGTGCCGACATCGAGCGTGAGATCGTTGTGCTCGGTCGCTGCAGAGTTGATCGACGAGTCGCTCGTGAAGACGACGTCGCCGCCTTGCGAGTTGTCGTCGGTCGCGTCGGTGTCGATGTGCAGAGCGCTCGCGAGTGTCGTCGCGCCGTTGATGCGGACGCTGTCGCCGGTTGTTTGGATCGTCAGCGTGTCAGAACCGCCGTTGAAGGTGATGCCGGTGCCCCCGATCACATGATCTGAGATTCCTAATTCGAGATTTCCATCAACGTTGATCTGCGTGACCGGTCCCGTTGAGCCGCTGCCCGGCGTTGCTGTATCCGCGCCGCCGAAGGTCAGACCGGCGTCAGCTTCGACGACCGTGAAGGCGCCGAGCGATTGGCCGCTGCCGATGTTGGCGTTGAAGAAGATCGAGGCCGTGCCGGCGTCGAGCATGAAGTCGTTGTGCTCGTTCGTGCTGAGTTCGCTGTCGATTGCGGCGTCGTTCGTGAAGGTGATCGTGCCGCCCGTAGCTTGGGATTCCATCCCGAGCGGTGCATCAACCGAGTCCGTGTCGATGACGACGTTGCTCGCGAGCGTTGTGGCTCCGTTGAAGCGGACGCTGTCGCCGGTTGTTTGAATCGTCAGCGTCGAGCCCGTTGCTCCGCCATTGAGCACGATGCCGACTCCGCCGCTCGCGCCGATGACGTTCGTGCCGCCGCCGATGTCGACCGCACCGTCGGTGTTGATGATGTTGACCGCGTTCGTTCCGCCCGCGGCGGTGTTGGCATCGGACTGACCGAAGATCACTCCGGCATCGGCTTCCTCGATCGTGAACGCGCCGAGCGATTGCAGCTCGCCGATGTTCGCGTTGAAGAAGATCGCAGCCGAACCGGCGTCGATCGTGAGGTTGTTGTGCTCGCCACTTTCGCTGTTGATCGTCGCATTGCTGGTGAAGGTGATTGGTCCGCCTTCATCTGTGTTATCAGTGCTATCTGTGGCTAATTGAATTTCGCTGGCGAGCGTGACTGCGCCGTTGAAGCGGATGGCATCGCCGGTTGTTTGAATCGTCAGCATTGAGGCGCCGCCGTTCAGAACGATGCCCGTGCCGCCAATGACATTGTCGGTCGTCCCAAAGTCGATCGCGCCGTCGGTGTTGATCGTCGTGACGGGACCGGTGCTGCCCGTTGTCGCAACGTCTGAGCCGCCGAAGGTCAGTCCGGCATCAGCCTCGTGAACGGTGAAGTTGCCGATGCTGCTCTTCACTCCGATGTTCGCGTTGAACGTGATCGCGGCCGTGCCGGAGTCGAGTGCGAAGTTGTTGTGCTCGCCGACTTCGCTGTCGATCGGCGCGTCGCTGGTGAAGGTGATCGAGCCGCCTTCAGTGCCCGAGTCGGTGCTATCGGTGTCGAGCACGACATTGCTCGCAAGCGTGACCGCACCGTTGAAGCGGATCGCGTCGCCGGTTGTTTGGATCGTCAACGTTGCGAGGTCCGAGCCGCCGTTGAGGACGATGCCCGCTCCTGTGATGACGTTCGCTCCGACGCCGATGTCGATCGCACCGTCGGTGTTGATGAGCGTCACTGGACCCGTCGCGCCGCTGCCGGGCACTTCGTTGTCGGAGCCGCCGAAGATCACTCCGGCGTCGGCTTCCGTAATGGTCAATGCACCGAGCGATTGGGTTTCGCCGAGGTTCTCGTTGAAGACGATGCTGGCGGTGCCGACGTCGATGGTCAGCGAGTTGTGTTCGTTGGCCGAACTGTTGATTGGGGCGTCGTTGGTGAAGGTGATGACGCCGCCCTGCGTGTTGTTGTCGTCACAGTCGGTGTCGAGCACGACGTTGCTGGCGAGCGTGACTGCACCGTTGAAGCGGAGGGCCGCGCCTTCGGTTTGGATCGTCAGTGTCGAAGAGCCGCCGTCGAGAACGATGCCTGCTCCGCCGATGGCGTTGGAATCGGTTCCGAAGTCGATCGCTCCGTGAGTGCTGATCGCTGTGAGTGACCCGCCGAAGACGAGACCGGCGTCGGCTTCTTCGATCGTGAAGTTGCCGAGGTTGTCCGGTCCGCAAGCCGTTCCGCCGAGCGTTGCGTTGAAGGTGATCAGCGACGTGCCGGCATCGAGCATGAAGTTGTTGAACTCGTCGGTCTCGCTGACGATCGGCGAGTCGCTGGTGAAGGTGATCGCTCCGCCTTCTGCGTCGGTGTCGGTCGCGTCTGTATCGAGAACTACAGCACTACGGAGTGTTGTTGCTCCGTTGAAGCGGATGGCGTCGCCGGTCGTTTGGATCGTGAGCGTGCTGCTACCGCCGTTGATCACGATGCCGGTGCCGCCGATGGAGTTATCGTCGCTGCCGAAGTCGATCGCGTCGTCGGTGTTGATGACGGTGACAGCGTTCGTGCCGCCGAAGGTTAGACCGGCATCAGCTTCGGTGACGGTGAAGGCACCGAGCGATTGAGTCTCGCCGATGTTGGCGTTGAACGTGATCGACGCCGTGCCCGCATCGACCGTGAAGGCGTTGTGTTCGCCGGTCGCACTGTTGATGGGCGAACTGCTCGTGAAGGTGATGTTGCCGCCGGTTGTGTTGTCGTCGGTTGCGTCGGTGTCGAGTGTCACCGCGCTGCCGAGCGTGACCGCTCCGTTGAAGCGGATCGTGCCGCCGGTTGTTTGCAGTGTGAGTCCGGTTGCTCCGCCGTTGAGCACGATCTCGGTGATCGCGGTTGTCGAGCCGATGTCGAGCGATGCAACGTTGATGGTGTCGACGGGGCCGGTCGTGCCGCTGCCGATCGTTTCGGTATCGGACTCGCCGAAGATGACTCTTGAGGCGGCTTCAATCGTCAGCGCGCCGAGCGCGGTTGTTTCGCCGAGGTTCTCGTTGAAGCGGATCGAGCCCGTTCCGGCGCTGAGTGTGAGGTTGTTGGACTCGCCGCTCTCGCTGTCGATCGGAGTGTCATTGGTGAAGACGATGTCGCCGTCGCCCGAGCCGGTGTCGATTCGCAGATCGGAGGCGAGTGTGATCGCTCCGTTCAAGCGGACTTGATCGTTCGTTGTTCGCACGACGAGTTCTTGCGAGGCGCCGTTGAAGATGATTCCGGTGCCGCCGATGACATTCGTCGTCGTGCCAATGTCGATCGCGCCGTCGGTGTTGATCAGCGTGACGACGTTCGTGCCGCCCGCGCCGGTGTTGGTGTCGGACTGGCCGAAGATCACTCCGCCGTCGGCTTCTTCGACCGTGAAGGTGCCGAGCGATTGCAGCTCGCCGATGTTTGCGTTGAAGACGATCGAAGCCGAACCGGCGTCGAGCGTGAGGTTGTTGTGGTCGCCCGTCGCACTGTCGATGGTCGCACTGCTCGTGAAGGTGATCGTGCCGCCCGTAGCTTGGGATTCCATCCCGAGCGGTGCGTCAACGGAGTCTGTATCCAAAATTACTCCGCTCGCGAGCGTGATTGCGCCGTTGAGTCGAATGCTGTCGCCGGTCGTCGCGATGAGGAGCGCGTCGGTGCCGCCGTTGAAGGTGATGCCGCTACCGCCGATCACGTTGCTGCCGACTCCGAGGTCGATGGCTTCGTCGACGTTGATCAACGTGACGGGGCCGGTTGTGCCGCTGCCGGGGATCGACGTATCCGCTCCGCCGAAGGTCACCCCGCTGTCAGCTTCGTTGATCGTGAATGCGCCGAGCGATTGGGTTTCGCCGAGGTTGGCGTTGAAGACGATCGAGGCCGTGCCGACGTCGAGCGTGAAGGCGTTGTGTTCGCCGCTCGCGCTGTTGATCGGGGCGTCGTTCGTGAAGGTGATGTTGCCGCCTTCAACGTCGCTGTCGGTTGAGTCGGTGTCGAGCACGACGTCACTGGCAAGCGTGACTGCTCCGTTGAAGCGGATCGCGTCGCCCGTTGTTTGAATGGTGACTGCGAGGCCGCCGCCGTTCAGGACGATGCCCGCTCCGCCGTTCGCCGCGCCGATCGTGTTGGTGCCGGTGCCGAAGTCGATCGCTCCGTCCGTGTTGATGAGCGTGACCGGTCCGGTGCTGCCCGTTCCGGTGATCGAAGTGTCTGCGCCGCCGAAGATCACTCCGGCGTCCGCTTCATGGATCGTGAAGGTGCCGATCGACTGCGTCTCGCCGATGTTCTCGTTGAAGACGATCGCGGCCGTGCCGGCGTCGAGGGTGAAGGTGTTGTGCTCGCCGGTGGCGCTGTCGATCGGGGCGTCGTTCGTGAAGGTGATCGTGCCGCCTTCGACGTCGTTATCGGTTGAGTCTGTATCAAGAACGACATTGCTGTTGAGCGTGACAGCTCCGTTGAAGCGGATGGCGTCGCCGGTTGTTTGCAGGGTCAGCGTTGCGGTGCCGCCGTTGAGCGTGATGCCGCTGCCGCTGACAGTTGAGCCCTGTGTTGTTTCTATGGCGTTTGTGTCGACGCCGAAGTCGATCGCTCCGTCGGTGTTGATCAACGTCACCGGGCCGAGATCGCCCGTTGTTGAGTCGGCACCGCCGATGACGAGACCCGCGTCGGCTTCGAAGACGGTCAGCGTGTTGATCGACTGCGTGCCGCCGATGTTGGCGTTGAGGCTGATTGCGGCCGTACCGGCGTCGAGATGCAGGTCGTTGTGCTCGTCGGTCGCGCTGTTGATCGTTGACGCGGTTGTGAAGGTGAGCGCGCCGCCTTGCGAGTTGTCGTCACTCGCGTCGCTGTCGATGACGACGTCGCTCGCGAGCGTGATCGCTCCGTTGAGACGGATGCTCGCGCCGTTGGTTTGCAGGGTCAGCGTGCTGTCGATGCCGCTGTTGTCGTTGTCGTTACCGCCGTTGAACGTGATGCCGCCGATGACGTGCGTTGAGCCGATGTTGATGACGCCTTGAGTGGCGATGTTCGTGACGGGGCCGTTGTCGCCGCTCGGGGTATCACTGCCGATCGTGAGACCGGCGTCGGCGCGAGTGATCGTGAGCGTGCTCAGCGTTTGCACGTCGCCGAGGTTCGCTTGCAGGCTGATCGAGCCCGTACCGGCACTCAGGATGAGGTCGTTCTTCGTCGTCGCGTCGTTGTCGATCGTCGCGTTGTTGGTGAAGAGGATTTGACCCGCCGTCGTTTGCACCGTGAGGTTCGACGCGAGGATCGTCGGGCCGTTGAGGCGGATGTCGGCAGTGGTCGCGTCGAGCGACAGCGTGCCGCCGTGACCGGCGTTGAGCGTGATGCCGCCGGTTAGGACGTGCTCGCTGCCGAAGTTGATGTTGCCGACCGTTGTAATATTTGTGACCGGCGCGTTGTCGTCTTGCGTGCTGTCGGAGCCAATCGTCAGTCCGGCAGCGGTGCTCGTCACCGTGAGCTGATCAAGCGCCGTCGTTTGACCGATGTTGGCTTGCAGCGAGACCGCTCCCGTTCCGGCGGTCAGCGTCAGGCTGTTGTTTTCGGCGACTTCGCTGTTGATGGTCGCGAAGCGGGTGAAGGTGATGTCGCCCGCGCCGGCTCCGGTGTTGAGGTGTAAGTCGGATTGCAGTTCGACGGTGCCGTTCAGACGGATCGAATCATTGGTCGTCGTGACGACGAGTTCGTTCGCTCCGCCGTTGAAGACGATGTCGTTTGTCGCGGCGTTGTTGTCGGTGATGACGGACAGCGCGCCGAGATTGATCGCGCCATTGGTGTTGATGACGTTGACCGGTCCCGTTGAGCCGCTGCCGACGGTTTCGGTGTCGGACTCGCCGAAGAGGATTCGTGACGCGGCTTCGATCGTGAAGACGCCCAGTGCGTGTTGCTCGCCGAGATTCTCGTTGAAGCGGATCACTCCCGTGCCCGCGTTGAGCGTGAGGTCGTTCGTTTCGCTCAACTGACTGTCGAGCGGGGCGTCGTTCGTGAAGAGGATGTCACCGTTATTACTCTCGATGCGGACGGCGCTGTTGAGCGTTGTCGCTCCGTTGAAGCGGATGCTGTCAGCGGTCGTTGTGATGGTCAGCAGATCGGCACCGCCGTTGAGCGTGATGCCGCTGCCGCCGTTCGCGCTGCCGATGACATTCGTGCCGACGCCGAAGTCGATTGCGCCGTCAGTGTTGATGACCGTGACCGGTGCCGTGCCGCCCGCGCCGGTGTTCGTGTCGGTCTCGCCGAACGTCAGCCCGGCGTCGGCTTCTTGCACCGTGAAGGTGCCGATGCTGTTGGTCGCGCCGATGTTGGCGTTGAAGAGGATGCGGCTCGTGCCGGCGTCGAGCACGAAGGTGTTGTGCTCGTTCGCGGCACTGTCGAGCGGCGTGGAACTGGTGAAGACGATTTGACCGCCCTGCGCGTTGCTGTCGGTCGCGTCGGTGTCGAGTGTCACTGCGCTGGCGAGCGTGACCGCTCCGTTGAAGCGGATGTCGTTGCCCGTTGTTTGCAGCGTGATCGTTGACGCTCCGCCGTTGAGCACGATGCCGTCGGTGATCACCGACTGTGAGCCGAGATTGATGACGCCGGTCGTGTTCACGACGTTGACTGGTCCCGTTGTGCCGCTGCCGGTCGTCTCCGTGTCGGCTTCACCGAAGACGATTTGTCCCGCGTTCTCGATCGTCAGCGCGCCGATGGCGTTGCTCGCTCCGATGTCTTCGTTGAAGCGCGCCGTGCCGGTGCCGACGTTGATCGTCAGCGCGTTGTGCTCGTTGCTGGCCGAGTCGATCGAGCTGTCGTTCGTGAAGACGAGATCGCCGCCGCTGCTCCCGTTTGTGGTCGTGTCGATGCGGACGATGGAGGCGAGCGTGACCGCTCCGTTGAAGCGGACTTCGTCGCCGGTGGTGGTGATCGTGAGGCTCAGTGGCGTGCCGCCGTTGAGCACGATGCCGGTGCCGCCGATCGCTGAGCCGATGACGTTGTTGCCGACGCCGATGTTGATCGCGCTGTCGGTGTTAATGACGTTGACCGGTCCCGTGCCGCCGGTTGTTTCGGTGTCAGCACCGCCGAAGGTCACTCCGAGATCGGCTTCTTCGATCGTCAGCGCGCCGAGCGACTGGAACTCGCCGATGTTCTCGTTGAAGACGATCGACGCGATGCCCGCATCGAGCGTGAGGGAGTTGTGTTCGGTTGCGGCGCTTTCGATCGGCGCGTCGGCGGTGAAGGTGATTGTGCCGCCTTCCGTGTTGTTGTCCTCGCAGTCGGTGTCGAGCACGACGTCGGACGCGAGCGTTACGAGGCCGTTGAAGCGGAGTGCTCCGCCGTCTGTTTGAATCGTGAACGTGCCACTGCCGCCGTTCAGTACGAGGCCCATTCCGCCGATGACGTCGTTCGCTCCGAGATCGAAGCCGTCGCGGACGAAGATCCCGCCGACCGGTCCCGTGCCGCCCGTTGTTGCGGTATCGGCTTCGCCGAAGATCACTCCGGCGTCGGCTTCTTCGATAATCAGTTGGCCGAGATTGGCGTCGGTGCAAGCGGCTCCGCCGATCGTCGCGTTGAAGGCGATGCGGTTCACTCCGGCGTCGAGTGTGAGGTCGTTGAACTCGGCGCTTTGGCTGACGATGGTCGCGTCGCTCGTGAAGAGGATCTCGCCGCCAGTTGTGTCGTCGTCAGTCGTGTCGGTGTCGAGTCGGACGTCTGTATTAAGAGTTACTGGGCCATTGAAGCGGACGTTGTCGCCCGTTGTTTGGATCGTCAGCAGGTTCGTCGCGGTGCCGCCGTTGAGCACGATGCCGCCCGTGATGACGTTCGTGCCGGTGCCGAAGTCGATCGCTCCATCGGTGTTGATCGTTGTGACGGGACCGCTGCCGCCCGCTCCGGTGTCGGCATCAGCTCCACCGACGATGAGGCGGGACGCCTCTTCGACGTTGAAGACGCCGATGCTGTTTGATGCGCCGATGTTGGCGTTGAAGGTGATCGTGCCCGCGCCGGCGTTGAGGGAGAGGTCGTTGTGCTCGTTCACTTCGCTGTCGAGCGTTGTGCTGCTCGTGAAGGTGATGGCGCCGCCGTCTGTAGTTATTCCAACAGCACTGCCGAGCGTGACGGCTCCGTTGATGCGGACGTCGTCGCCGGTTGTCGTGATCGTGAGCGGGGCGTTGCCGCCGTTCAGGACGATGCCGGTGCCGCCGATGATGTTGGCTCCGACGCCGAAGTCGATCGCTCCGTCAGTGTTGATGACGGTGACCGGTCCCGTTCCGCCGAAGCCGCTGAGGGCGTCGTCGGTCTCGCCGAAGGTCAGTCCGCTGTCGGCTTCGCTGACGGTGAAGGCACCGATGCTCTGCGTCGCGCCGATGTTGGCGTTGAAGACGATTGAGGCCGTGCCCGCATCGAGTGTCAGCGCGTTGTGTTCGCCGCTTTCACTGTCGAGCGTTGTGTCGTTCGTGAAGGTGATGAGGCCGCCTTCGGTGTTGTTGTCGGTTGTGTCGCTGTCGATCACGACGTTGCTCGCGAGCGTCACTGCTCCGTTGAAGCGGATCGCGTCGCCGCTCGTTTGCACGGTCAACGTTGACGTTGCTCCGTTGAGGATGATGCCGCCGGTGATCGTGTCAGAGCCGACGCCGAGATTGATTTCGCCGTCGGTGTTGAGGCTCGTGACCGGGGCGAGATCGCCGAGCGGTGAGTCCGCTCCGCCGAAGGTCACGGTGCCCGTTGTGCCGCTGATGGTGAGGTCGCCCAATCGCGTGCCGCTGCCAGTTGTCGCGTCGTGAGATCCGATGTTGGCGTTGAAGCTGATCGCGCCCGTGCCGGTTGTCAGCGCGAGGTTGTTGGCTTCAGTGGCTTGACTGTCGAGCGTTGCGAAGCGGGTGAAGAGCACGTTGCCGTCGGTCGTGCTGACAGTGAGATCGCTTTGCAGTTCGACGCTGCCGTTGACTCGGACGTCGCCGCCATTCGTTGTGATGACGAGCGGGTTCGAGCCGCCGTTGAAGACGATGTCGGCGGTCGCGGTGTTGTTGTCGGTGATGACGGACAGCGAGCCGAGGTTGATGTCGCTCGTCGTGTTGATGACGGTCACTGGTCCCGTTGTGCCTGCTGCGCCGAGCGTGTCGGACTCGCCGAACAAGAGGCGGGACGCCTCTTCTACGGTCAACGCGCCGAGTGCTTCCGTTGCTCCGACGTTGTTGTTGAAGCGGATGGTGCCGGTGCCAGCGTTGAGCGTGAGGTCGTTGCTCTCGCCCGCTTCGCTGTCGAGCGTTGTGGCATTGGTGAAGACGATGTCGCCTGCGCCGCTGCCGGTGTCGATGCGGACGTCGGAACGCAATGTTGTTGCGCCGTTGAGGCGGACTTGATCGTTCGTGGTGCTGATTGTCAGCAGGCTCGCGCCGCCGTTGAGGACGATGCCCGTGCCGCCGATCACGTGATTTGAAATTCCAAATTCGAGATTGCCGTCAGTCGCGATCGTTGTGACGGGGCCCGTTGTGCCGCTGCCGACGGTCGCGGTATCGGACTCGCCGAAAGTGACGCCCGAGTCGGCTTGCTCGATCGTGAAGGCACCGATGCTTTGGGCCGCTCCGATGTTGGCGTTGAAGACGATGCTGGCCGTGCCGGCGTCGAGCGTGAAGGCATTGTGCTCGGAGGACTGCGAGTTGATCGGGGCGTCGTTTGTGAAGGTGATGAGGCCGCCTTCGGTGCCGGCGTCGGTGCTGTCTGTATCAAGAATTACCGCGCTGCTCAGCGTTGTTGAGCCGTTGAAGCGGATCGCGTCGCCGGTCGTTTGGATGGTGAGCGTGCTCGTACCGCCATTGAGGACGATGCCCGCTCCGGCGATGACGTTGTTCGTTGTGCCGATGTCGATCGCGCCGTCCGTGTTGATCTGCGTGACGGGGCCGCTGCCGCCGAGGCCGGTGTTGGTGTCTGCTCCGCCGAAGATCACTCCGGCATCGGCTTCGTCGATCGTGAATGTGCCGAGCGAACTGGTGCCGCTTGCCGCTCCGATGTTCGCGTTGAAGGTGATGACCGACGTGCCCGCGTCGAAGCGAACGTCGTTGTGCTCGGTCGCTTCGCTGTCGAGCGTTGAGCTGCTCGTGAAGAGGATCTCGCCGCCCGTAGCTTGGGATTCCATCCCGAGCCCGGCATCAACGTTGTCGGTGTCGATGACGAGATCGCTCTTGATCGTGACCGCGCCGTTGAAGCGGACTTGATCGCCGGTCGTCGTGATCGTCAGACCGGAGGCTCCGCCGTTGAGGATGATGCCCGTGGCGCCGATGACGTTGTTGGCCGCGCCGATGTTGATGGCGTCGTCTGAGTTGATGACGTTGACGGGACCGGTCGTGCCGGAGCCAGTTGTCTCCGTGTCGGACTCGCCGAAGGTCACTCCGGCGTCGGCTTCGTGAATCGTGAAGGTGCCGATCGCGTTCGTCTCACCGATGTTCTCGTTGAAGACGATTGAGGCCGTACCGACGTCGAGTTGGAAGACGTTGTGCTCGCCGGTTTGGCTGTCGATCGGGGCGTCGTTGGTGAAGGTGATCGTCCCGCCGGTCGTGTTGTCGTCGGTCGCGTCGGTGTCGAGCGAAACGGCGCTGGCGAGCGTGACGGCTCCGTTGAAGCGGATGGCGTCACTGGTCGTTTGCAGTTGCAGACCGCTGAGACCCGCTCCGCCATTGAGGACGATGCCCGCTCCGCCGATGACGTTGTTGCTCACTCCGAGGTCGATCGCGCCGTTAGTGTGGATGACTTCGACATTGCCCGTACTGCCGGTGCCGATTGTCTCCGTGTCGGACTCGCCGAAGATCACTCCGGCGTCAGCTTCCGTCACGGTGAAGACGCCGATGCTTTGCACGCTGCCGATGTCTTCGTTGAAGAGGAGGCTCGCCGTGCCGCCGTCGATGGTGAGGTCGTTGTGCTCGGCGGTTTGTGAATCGAGCGGCGCGTCGTTCGTGAAGGTGATCGTGCCGCCTTCAGCGTCAACGTCGCTGCTGTCTGTATCGAGACTTACATGGCTCGCGAGCGTGACTGCTCCGTTGAAGCGAATCGCGTCGCCGGTGGTTTGAATGGTGAGTGTTGCCGCGCCGCCGTTGAGGACGATGCCCGCTCCGTCGATGACGTTCGAGCCGACACCGAAGTCGATCGCACCGTCAGTGTTGATGCTCGTGACCGGACCCGTTGTGCCGCTGCCGGCATTGCCGTCCGAGCCGCCGAACGTCAGTCCGTTGTCGGCTTCGTAGACGGTGAAGTCGCCGAGCGACGTGACACTCGTTGTGCCGCCGATGTTGGCATTGAAGGTGATGCTCGAGGTGCCCGCATCGAGGCTGAAGTTGTTGTGCTCGTCGGCTTCGCTCGTGATCGGGCTATCGACGGTGAAAGTGATCGTGCCGCCTTCGGTGTTGTTGTCGGTCGAGTCGGTGTCGATGTGAACGGCGCTGCGAAGTGTGGTCGCTCCGTTGAAGCGAACGCTGTCGCCGGTTGTTTGCAGAACGAGCAGAGCAGCTCCGCCGTTGAGAACGATGCCGCCGAGAATGACTTCGCTCGCGACTCCGATGTCGATCGCTCCGTCGGTGTTGATGATGTTGACCGGACCCGTTGTGCCGCTGCCTGTAATTTCTGTGTCAGCACCGCCGAAGGTCACTCCGGCGTCCGCTTCGGTGATCGTGAAGAGGCCGATTGATTGGGACTCGCCGATGTTCTCGTTGAACGTGATCGAGGCGATGCCGGCATCGAGTGTGAAGTTGTTGTGTTCGCCGAGTTCGCTGTTGATCGGGGCGTCGTTCGTGAAGGTGATGTCGCCGCCTTGCGTGTTGTTGTCGTCGCAGTCTGTATCAAGAATTACCGCGCTGCCGAGCGTGACTGCTCCGTTGAAGCGGAGTGCGCCGCCGTCGGTTTGAATGGTGAAGGTGCTCGTTCCCGCACCGCCGTTGAGGACGATGCCGGCTCCGCCGATGGCGTTTGAGCCGCTGCCGAAGTCGAGACCGTCGCGGACGAAGACTCCGCTGACGGGGCCGGTGCTGCCGGTCGTCGCGGTGTCGGCTTGACCGAAGAGGATGCCCGCATCGGCTTCTTCTATGACGAGCGCGCCGAGATTCATGATGTCGCAGGCCACTCCGCCGATCGTCGCGTTGAAGGCGATGAAGCTCGTGCCGGCATCGAGGGTGAGGTCATTGAATTCGTTGTCGGCACTGACGATCGGCGCGTCGCTCGTGAAGAGGATGCTGCCTCCGTGAGCGTTGTTGTCGGTCGCGTCGGTGTCGATGCGGACGTCGGTTTGCAACGTGACCGCTCCGTTGAAGCGGACGGCGTCGCCGGTTGTTTGGATCGTGAGCAGGTTCGTTGTCGTGCCGCCGTTGAGCGTGATACCGGTGCCGCCGATGACGTTCGTGCCCACTCCGAAGTCGATCGCTCCGTCAGTGTTGATTGTTGTGACGGGACCGCTGCCGCCGAGTCCGGTGTCGGCGTCAGAGCCGCCGAAGGTGAGGCCGTTGTCGGCTTCGGTCACTGTGAAGCTGCCGATGCTGCTTGAAGCAGAGGCCGCTCCGATGTTGGCGTTGAAGGTGATCGACGCGGTTCCGACGTCGAAGCTGACTGAGTTGTGCTCGTTGGCATCGCTGTCGAGCGTCGCGCTGTTCGTGAAGGTGATGAGGCCGCCTTCGGTGTTGGCGTCGGTGCTGTCGGTGTCAAAGGTGACGTTGCTCAGAACCGTGACTGCACCGTTGAGACGGATCGCGTCGCCGGTTGTTTGAATGGCGAGCGGAGTTGAGCCGCCGTTGAAGACGATGCCGACTCCGGTGATGACGTTCGTGCCGGTGCCGAAGTCGATCGCTCCGTCAGTGTTGATGAGCGTGACGGGGCCCGTTGTGCCGCTGCCGACAGTGGCGGTGTCGGACTCGCCGAAGATCACTCCGGCGTCGGCTTCAGTGATCGTGAAGGTGCCGATCGACTGGGTCGCTCCGATGTTGGCGTTGAAGCGGATCGAGGCGGTGCCGGCATCGACGGTCAGAGTGTTGTGCTCTGAAGCGCTGCTGTTGAGCGGGGCGTCGTTCGTGAAGGTGACTGTGCCGCCTTCCGAGTTGCTGTCGGCAGTGTCGGTGTCGAGCACGAGGTCGTTGTGGAACGTGACTGCTCCGTTGAAGCGGATGTCGTCTCCACTGGTTTGAATCGTGAAGGTCGCAGTGCCCGTGCCCGCGTTGAGCGTGATGCCGCCGTCGATGACGTCGGTGCCGACTCCGAAGTTGATCGCGTCGTCGGTGTTGATCGTTGTGACGGGAGCGGCGTCGCCGGTTGTTGTTTCGGAACCGATCGCCAGCGCGCCGGTTGTGCCGCTGACGGTCAGCTTGCCGAGACGCGTGCCGGTTGCGGTTGTGGAATCAAAGTTACCGATGTTGGCGTAGAGGTTGATCGAGCCCGTGCCCGCGATGAGCGAGAGGTCGTTCGCTTCGGTTGCTTCACTGTCGATCGTCGCGAAGCGCGTGAAGGTGATGTCGCCCGCGCCGGTGCCGGTGTTGATCTGCAAGTCGCTTCGCAACTGGACTGAGCCGTTGAGTCGGACGTTGTCTTCGGTCGTTGTGATGAGCAGTTCGGATGAGCCGCCGTTGAAGACGATGTCAGAGGTCGCGGCGTTGTTGTCGGTGATCACGCTCAGCGAGCCGAGGTTGATGGACTCGGTCGTGCTGATGAGCGTGATTGGGCCCGTTGTGCCGGAGCCGGTTGTTTCGGTGTCGGACTCGCCGAAGATGATTTGCGAAGCGGTTTCGATCGTGAGCGCACCGAGTGATTGGGATTCGCCGAGGTTCTCGTTGAAGCGGATCACTCCGATGCCGGCGTTGAGCGTGAGGTCGTTGTGCTCGTTCGCCGCGCTGTCGATCGGACTGTCGTTCGTGAAGAGGATGTCTCCGACACCCGAACCGGTTTCGATGCGGAGGTCGGTGCCGAGTGTCACTGCTCCGTTGATGCGGACGTTGCTGTCGGACGTTGTGATCGTCAGCAGGTTCGAGCTGCCGCCGTTGAAAATGATGCCGGTGCCGGTGATGGCGTTGTTCGTCGTGCCGAGGTCGATGACGCCGGTTGTGTTGATGACTTGAACGGGGCCGGTCGTGCCCGAACCGTCCGTTTCGGTGTCGGCTTCGCCGAAGGTGAGACCGCCGTCGGCTTCATGAACGGTGAGGCTGGCGAGGGCGTCGGTCGCTCCGATGTCTTCATTGAAGAAGATCGACGACGTACCGGCATCGAGTGTGAGGGCGTTGTTTTCGCCGCTGACGCTGTTGAGCGGACTGTCGTTCGTGAAGGTGATCGTGCCGCCTTCGGAGTTGTTGTCGGCGGTGTCTGTATCAATTGTGACAGCACTCGCGAGGAACGTCGGGCCGTTGAAGCGGACGGCGTCGCCACTGGTTTGAATGACGAGACCGGTCGTGCTGCCGTCGAGCGTGATCGAGGCAAGACGATCGGTGAGCGTGCCGAAGTCGATTGCTCCGTCGGTGAAGATGTTCGTGACGGGCGCGAGGTCTCCGGCGGTTGAGTCGGTGCCAATTGTCAGCGCGCCACTTGTGCCAGTGACGGTGAGGTTGCCCAGTCGCGTGCCGGTTGCAGTTGTCGAATCGAAGGCTCCGATGTTGGCGTTGAAGCTGATGTTGCCCGTGCCGGCAGTGAGAGTGAGGTCATTGGTTTCGGCAGCTTCGCTGTCGATCGGCGCGTTGTTCGTGAAAGTGATGTCGCCCGCTCCGGTGCCGGTTGTGAGACGGAGATCGGAACGCAACTGCGTCGAGCCGTTGATGCGGATCGCGTCGTTGGTCGTCGTGACGAGGAGCTCGGATGAGCCGCCGTTGAAGACGATGTCGAAGGTCGCGGCGTTGCTGTCGTCGATCGCGCTGAGCGAGCCGATGTTGATGGCTTCGGTCGTGCTGATGAGCGTGATTGGGCCCGTCGTGCCGGAGCCGACGGTTTCGGTGTCGGACTCGCCGAAGAGGACGCGCGAGGCGGCTTCAATGGTCAGCGCGCCGAGTGCTTGAGTCTCACCGAGGTTCTCGTTGAAGCGGATGACTCCGGTGCCCGCGTTGAGCGTGAGGTCGTTGTTCTCGGCGGACTGCGAGTCGATCGGGGCGTCGTTCGTGAAGAGGATGTCTCCGGCACCGGAGCCGGTTTCGATGAAGACGTCGGTGCTGAGTGTCACCGCTCCGTTGAGGCGGATGTTTTGATTGGCGGTTGTGATCGTCAGCAGGTTCGTTGCCGTGCCGCCGTTGAGCACGATGCCGCTGCCGGTGATGGCATTCGTTGTCGTGCCGATGTCGATTGGACCGGCGGTGTTGATGACGGTGACGGGAGCTTGCAGCGCGGCGAGCGCGTCTGCTGCTCCGAAGATGACCCCGGCGTCGGCTTCGTGAATGGTGAAGCTGCCGAGAGCGGTTCCTTCACCGAGATTGGCGTTGAACGTGATCGAAGCGAGTCCGGCGTCGAGCGTGAAGTTGTTCGTCTCGCCGCTCTCGCTGTCGATCGGACTGTTGCTCGTGAAGAGGATCGAACCGCTTTGCGTGTTGTTGTCGGCGGAGTCGGTATCGAGTGTCAGTGCGGTTGCGAGCGTGACGGGGCCGTTGATGCGGATCGCGTCGCCGGTTGTCTGCACCGTGAGCAAGTTGGCTGTCGTGCCGCCGTTGAAGGTGATGCCGCCGGTGATGGACGTCACCGAGCCGAGATCGATTGCTCCGTCGGTTGAGATGGCGGTGACGGGGCCGAGATCGCCGGTGATGGCGTCGGCTCCGCCGAAGGTGAGTCCGGCGTCGGCTTGCGCGACGGTCAGAGTGTTGATCGTTTGAAGCTGGCCGATGTTGGCGTTGAACGAGATCGAGCCGGTTGCGGCGTTGAGCAGCAAGTCGTTGTGCTCGGCAGCTTGCGAGTTGATCGTTGCGGCGGTTGTGAAGAGGACGTTGCCGCCGCTTGTGCTCACGGAGAGATCGCTGTTGAGCGTGATCGCTCCGTTGAGGCGGATATTGTCGCCCGTCGTTGTGAGCGTGAGCGTTGAGTCGGTGCCGGAGTTGTCGTTGTCGGCACCGGCGTTGAAGACGATGCCGCCCGTGATGACGGCGGTTGAACCGAGGTCGATCGCTCCGTCGGTCGCGATCGTTGTGACTGGGCCGAAGTCGCCCGATGGGGAATCGCTGCCGAAGGTGAGTCCGGCATCGGCTTGAGTGACGGTCAACGTGTTGAAGGTTGTCGTCGCGCCAATGTTGGCTTGCAGGCTGATGCTGCCGGTGCCGGCGCTGAGCGTGAGGTCGTTCTTTGTCCCGGCGTCGTTGTCGAGGGTCGCAAACTGCGTGAAGAGAATGTTTCCGGATGACGTCTGGAACGTGACGTCGGACGCGAGTGTTGTCGGCCCGTTGAAGCGGATGTCGGCGGTTGTCGCGTCGATCGTCAGTAGGCCGCCGTCGCCCGCGTTGAGCGTGATGCCGCCGGTGATGATGTTCGTCGATCCGAAGTTGATGTCGCCGACCGTTGTAATATTTGTGACCGGCGCGTTGTCGCCGGTGACGGTCTCGGAACCGATGAAGATGCCGGCGTCGGCACGTTCGATCGTGAGTTCGTCGAGAGCGCGGGTTGTCGCTCCGATGTTGGCTTGCAGGCTGACGCTGCCGGCTTCGGCAAAGAGCGTGAGGCTGTTGTTCTCGGCCGTTTGCGAGTCGATCGTTGCGAAGCGGGTGAAGAGGATGCTCTTGCCCGTTGCTCCGCTGCCGAGATTGATGTCGAGATCAGTGTTGAGCGTGACTGCTCCGTTGATGCGGACGCTGTCGCCGGTTGTTTGGATCGAGAGTAGGCCGCTTGCTCCGCCGTTGAAGATGATGCCGGTGCCGGTGATGACTTCTTGCGAGCCGAAGTCGATCGCTCCGTCGGTGTTGATCGTCGTGACGGGACCGGTGCTGCCCGTGCCGGCGGTTGCGGTGTCGGCTGCTCCGAAGGTGAGCCCGCTGTCGGCTTCGAAGACGGTGAAGCTGCCGAGTGATTGAGCGGCTCCGATGTTGGCGTTGAAGAAGATCGAGGCCGTACCGGCGTCGAGCGTGAAGTTGTTGTGCTCACCGGCAGCGGAGTTGATCGGCGCGTCGTTCGTGAAGGTGATCGTGCCGCCTTCGGTATCGTTGTCGTCGCAGTCTGTATCGAGGATTACATCGCTCGCGAGCGTCACGATGCCGTTGAAGCGGAGTGCTCCGCCTTCGGTTTGAATCGTGAACGTGCCGGTGCCGCCGTTGAGGACGATGCCCGCTCCGCCGATGACGTTGCTGCCCGAGCCGAGATCGAGCGAGCCGTTCAAGAAGATGCCGCCGACGGGGCCGGTGCCGCCGGTCGTCGCGGTATCGGCTTGCCCGAAGAAGACTCCGAGATCGGCTTCCTCAATGACGAGCGAGCCGAGATTCATGATGTCGCAAGCAACGCCGCCGATCGTCGCGTTGAAGGCGATCGAACTGATGCCGGCGTCGAGCGTGAGGTCGTTGTATTCGCCGACTCCGGTGTTCGACTGGCTGATGATGGGCGAGTCGCTCGTGAAGAGGATTTCTCCGCCGGTTGTGTTGTTGTCGGCGGAGTCGGTGTCGATGCGAACGTCGCTTTGCAACGTGACCGCTCCGTTGAAGCGGACGCTGTCGCCGGTCGTTTGAATGTCGAGCAGTCCGCCGTTGCCGTTGAGCAAGATGCCGGTGCCGGTAATGACGTTCGTCAGTTCGCCGAGATTGATCGCGCCGTCGGTGTAAATCTTATTCACCGGGCCGGTGCTGCCGGTGAAGTCGGTCTCGGTGTCGGACTCGCCGAAGACGATGCCGCCGTCGGCTTCATGCACGGTGAAGATGCCGATGCTGCGAGTTGCTCCGATGTCTTCGTTGAAGAGGATCGAGGCCGTACCGGCATCCAATTGGAAGTAGTTGTGCTCGCCGTTGAGCGCGGTGCTGTCGATCGGCGAGTCGTTCGTGAAGGTGATCGTGCCGCCTTGCGAGTTGTTGTCGGTGTCGTCGGTATCGAGCGAGACGGCGCTTTGCAGCGTGACTGCTCCGTTGAAGCGAACGGTGTCGCCGCTTGTTTGCAGCTCGAAGCCGCTGATCGAGTTTCCGCCGTTGAGCATTATTCCCGAAGAGCCGACTCCGGCGATGACGTCATCCGCGCTGTTGCCCGAGCCGATGTCGATCGCGCCGTCGGTTGAGACGTGCGTGACGATGCCGCCTTCACCGGTCGTCGGAGTGTCATTGGCACCGAAGATGACTCCGGCTTGTGCGCGGTCGATCATGAAGGTGCCGAGTCGTTGTCGCGCGGTGCCGTCGGTGTTGTGACCGATGTTGCCGTTGAAGCTGACGAGCCCGTCGCCCGCGTCGATCACGAGATTGCTGCGTTCGGCTCCGATGCTGGTGCCGGTTGTCACCGTCCCGTTTTGGCTGTTGATGTTGCTGCCGCTCGTGAAGGTGATGTTGCCCGCGCCGGTTGTTGGAGTTCCGGCTGCGCCTTCGTCGGAGTCGATGCTGACATTCGATTGGAGGAAGGTCGCTCCGTTGAAGCGGATGTCGTCTTCGCTCGTTTGAATCGAGAGCGTGCCGCTGCCGGCATTGAGCACGATGCCGGTGCCGCTGATGACGTCGTCGGCGTTTGTGCCCGAGCCGATGTTGATCGCTCCGTCCGTCGAGATGTGCGTCACGAAGTCGTTCGCGCCGATCGTTGCGGTGTCGTCGCCGCCGAAGACGACTCCGTCTTGAGCACGGTCGATCGTGAACGTGCCGAGTCGTTGTCGCGCGGTGCCGTCAACGTCGTGACCGATGTTGGCGTTGAAGGTCACTCGACCGTCGCCCGCGTCGATGATGAGATTGGCTCGTTCGGTGCCAGTGGCTGACGTGCCGGTCGCGATCGTGCCGTCTTGACTGTTGAGGGTGCTGCTACTGGTGAAGAAGACGTTGCCCGCTCCGGCGGAAGGAGTCCCGGCTGCGCCTTCGTCGGTGTCGAGGCTCGCGGCAGATTGCAGCCATACTCGACCGTTGAAGCGGATGTCGGCGTCGCTTGTTTGGAACTCGATCGTGCCCGCGCCGCCGTTCAAGACGATGCCGTAACCGCCGATGACATCAGCAGTCGTGAGGCCCGAGCCGATGTCGATCGCTTCGTCAGTCGACACTTTCGAGACGATGTCGTTGCCGCCGATCGTCGCGCTGTCGGCTCGACCGAAGACGACGCCCGAAGCTGCTCGATCAACGGTCAACGTGCCGAGACGTTGCAGCGCGGTGCCGGTCGCGTCGTGACCGATGTTGGCGTTGAAGATGACCGCACCGGTTCCGGCATCGAGCAGCAGGTTGTTGCGCTCGGTGCCGATCGTCGTGCCGCTGCTGACTGTGCCATCTTGGCTGTTGAGCGTGCTGCCGCTCGTGAAGAGCAGTTCGTTGTAGAGACGAACGGCAGTGGCGCTTGTGTGAGCTTGAGTGAGCGCGGCCGTCAGCGTGATGTCGTTGCCGGAGATGGATTGGATTTCTCGCAACTCGGCTAGCGAGCCGTCGCCGATGAGGACTCGTTGACCGACAGAGAGACCGGTCGTACTGGCGAGAGTGAGAGTGGTGTCGCTGATGTTGGAAGCGGCGGTCAGCGTGCTGCTTGCTCCGTCGTTGAGATCGAGTTGCGCGGCGGATTGCAGGAAGACTCGACCGTTGAAGCGGACGCTGTCTTCAGTTGTTTGCAGTGTGAGCGTGGAGGCTCCGCCGTTGAGCGTGATCGTGCTGACGAAATCTTGACTGCCGAGATCGACGTCGTAGCTCGCACCGCTGCCGGCTCCGGTATCGCCGACGATGTTGATCGTCTGCACGTTGCCGGTATCGAGAGCGGACTCATCGTCTGCGGTGCCGAAGGCGACTGCGGTATCGGCTTCTTCGACGATCAAGCGACCGAGTTGGCCGTTCGTCGCGGTGCCGATGTCTTCGTTGAAGAAGACGCCGGTCGTGCCGACATCGAGCGTGAGTGAGTTCGCTTCGTTCGCGTCGCTGTCGATTGAGGCATCGTTCGTGAAGAGAACGTCGGCACCGCCGCTCGTGCTGCTGCCTTCGTCTTCGTCGGTGTCGATGCGGACGTCGCTGTCGAGTCGAGTGGCACCGTTGAGGCGGACTCGATCGGAGGTCGTTGTGAGTGTGAGTGCGTCCTCGGTCGCTCCGAAGACGGTGCTGTTGCTGTCGCCGCCGTTGAGGACGATCGAGCCGATGATGTCTTGAGTGCCGAGATCGAAGTCGTAGGACGCAGCGGCGGCAGTGACTCCGGCTGCGGTCGTGCCGAGATCGCCGATGAGATTGATTTGATTGACGACTCCGACGTCGTTGAGCGGGCTCGTGCCGTTGTCGTCTGCGGCGGCTTGTCCGAAGACGATCGAGGTGTCGGCTTCTTCAATCAGCAAGCGACCGAGTTGCCCGTTCGTCGCCGTTCCGATGTCTTCGTTGAAGAAGACGCTCGCGATGCCGACATCGAGTTCGAGGTCGTTGCCCTCTGACGCGGCGCTGTTGATCGAGGTGTCGTTCGTGAAGAGGACGTTCGCGCCGCCGAGAGTGCTGCTCGCTTCGTCTTCGTCGGTGTCGATGCGGACGTCGCTGTTGAGCGTGATGGCTCCATTGAGGCGAATGGTGTCGCTCGTTGTTGTGATGGTGAGCGTCGAGTCGTTGCCGTTGTGCAGCGCGAGCGTGCTGTCGGCGTCTCGGCTGTTGTTGCCGCCGCCGTTGAAGACGATGCCGTTCGTGATGATCGACGTGCTGCCGAGATCAATCGCGTCATTGGTGTTGATGACATTGACGGGACCGGTCGCGCCCGCGCCGGGGGTCTCGGTATCGGACTCGCCGAAGATGATTTGATGGGCGGTCTCGATGCTGAGCTTGCCGAGTCGTTGATTGAACCCGATGTCTTCGTTGAAGCGGACAATGCCCGTGCCAGCGTTGAGCGCGAGGTTGTTGAACTCACCGGCTTCACTGTCGATCGGAGTGTCGTTCGTGAAGACAACGTCGCCCGCTCCGGTAGAGCCGGTATCGACTCGCAAGCTGCTGCGGAGAGTGAGCGGGCCGTTGAAGCGGACGGTGTCATCGGAAGTGAGGATGACTTGCTCGTTCGCGACTCCGGGACCGGCGTTGACGATGATCGCGGCGAGTTCTTCAGCGAGTTCGCCGAAGTTGATCATGCCGTTCGTGCGGATCGAGGTGACCGGCGCGGTTTCGGTGTTGCCGGGGTCAGTGTCTGCTCCGCCGATCGTCAGCGTGCCGGATGTGTTGCGGACGGTGAGCGTGCCGAGGCGCGAGTTGTCGGTCGCGCCTGCGGCAGCTCCGATGTTCGCGTTGAACGCGATGTTGCCGGTACCGGCTTCAAGAATGAGATCGTTGTCTTCGCTCGTTGTGCCGTTGACCGACTGACTGTCGATCGTCGCGGCGTCGGTGAAGAGGATGTCGCCTGCGCCCGTTGTGCCGGTCGTGATCGTGAGGTCCGAGTTCAACGTGACGGGGCCGTTGAGACGAACGAGGTCATCACTGGTCGTGATCGTGAGAACGCTCGCAGCATTCGGGCCCGCGTTGAAGATGATGCCGCCGGAGATCTCGTCGGTGTCGAGCGTGCCGGCACCGAGATTGATCGCTCCGTCGGTGTTGATGGTCGTGACCGGCGCGGTTTCGGAGTTCGTTGCTGAGTTATCCGATTGGCCGAACGTGACGGTGCCCGTTGTGTTGCGGATCGTGAAGGTGCCGATGCGCGTGCCGCTGCCGGACGTTGAGTCGACGGTGCCGATGTTGGCGTTGAAGCTGATCGTGCCCGTGCCCGCTTCGAGGATGAGGTCGTTGCGTTCGGTCGCTTCGCTGTCGATCGTCGCAACGTCGGTGAAGAGGATGTTGCCCGCTCCCGCGATGCCGGTCGTGATCGTGAGATCGGACTTCAGCGTGACGGGACCGTTGAGTCGGACATTGTCGTCAGTCGTTGTGATCGTGAGGACGTCGGTCGCATTCGGGCCGGCGTTGAAGACGATGCCGCCGTCGACTTCGTCGTCGTCATTCGTGCCGCGTCCGATGTCGATGAAGTCTTCGGTGTTGATAACGGTGACTGGTGCCAATTCGCTGTTCGTCGTCGCGCTGTCTGCTCCGCCGAAGATGACGTTGCCGGTGCCCGTTGTGTCTTCGATGACGAACGACTGGAGGGCTCGCGAGCCGCCGATGTTGGCGTTGAAGCTGATCGTGCCCGCTCCGGCGCGAAGCGTGAGGTCGTTGTTCTCAGTCGCGGCGCTGTTGATCGTTGCGACGTCGGTGAAGGTGATGTTGCCGGTTTGAGTGAGGCCGGTGCCGAGTCCGCCATTGCCGTTCGTTGTGACGAGCACGTCACTTTGCAGTGTGACGGGTCCGTTGAAGCGGATGTCGCCGCCGCCGGTTGTGCGGAACTCGATGGAAGAAGAAGTACCCGGACCGCCATTCAAGAAGATACCGCCGTCGACTTCGTCGTCATCGTTCGTGCCCGCGCCGATGTTGATGTTGCCAATCGTGCGGACGAGCGTGACGGGAGCCGTCTCGCTGTTGGTCGTCGCTGTATCGGATTGGCCGAACGTGACGCTGCCGGTGCCGGTTGTGTCTTCAACGATCAACGTTTGCAGCGCTTGAGTCGCTCCGATGTTCGCGTTGAACTCGATCGCACCTGCGCCGGCTCGGAGGGTGAGGTCGTTGTTCTCGCCGGTGGCGCTGTTGAGCGTTGCGACGTCGGTGAAGGTGATGTCGCCGGTTTGCGTGAGGCCCGTGCCGAGACCGCCGTTGCCGTTTGTGGTGAGGAGCACGTCGCTTTGCAGCGTCACTGCTCCGTTCATGCGGATGTAGCCGCTGTTTGTCGTGCGAAACTCGATGGAAGAAGAAGTACCCGGTCCGCCATTCAAGAAGATGCCGCCGTCGACTTCGTCGTCGTCATTCGTGCCGCGTCCGATGTCGATCTCGTCGACCGTGCGGACGAAGGTGACCGGTGCGAGTTCGCTGTTGGTCGTCGCGCTGTCAGCGCCGCCGAAGGTGACGGAGCCGGTGCCGGTTGTGTCTTCGACGATCAATGTCTTGAGTGACTGCGTCGCGCCGATGTTGGCGTTGAACGAGATTGCTCCCGCACCGGCGCGGAG
>CAZNMS010000006.1:41984-52580 GCA_964573505.1 uncultured Planctomycetaceae bacterium
GATGAGAACGTCACTTTGCAGAGTGACGGGACCGTTGAAGCGGATGTCGCCGCCGCCGGTCGTGCGGAACTCGATCGTTGCGGTCGTATCGCCGCCATTCAGGAAGATGCCGCCGTCGACTTCGTCGTCGTCGTTCGTGCCCGCTCCGATGTTGATGTCGTCGACCGTGCGGACGAGCGTGACGTTGCCCGTCTCGCTGTTAGTGGCCGTTGCGTCCGATTGGCCGAACGTGACGCTGCCGCTGCCCGTTGTGTCTTCGACGATCAACGTTTGCAGCGCGGTCGTGCTGCCGATGTTGGCGTTGAACTCGATCGCGCCTGCGCCGGCGCGGAGGGTGAGGTCGTTGTTCTCGCCAGTGGCGCTGTCGATCGTTGCGACGTCGGTGAAGGTGATGTCGCCGGCTTGAGTGAGTCCCGTGCCGAGGCCGCCGTCTCCGTTTGTGGTGAGGAGCGCGTCGCTATTGAGCGTCACTGCTCCGTTCATGCGGATGTAGCCCGCGTTTGTGGTGCGGAACTCGATTGTTGATGACGTGCCCGCGCCGCCATTGAGCACGATGCCGCCGTCGACTTCGTCGTCGTCGTTCGTGCCGCGTCCGATGTCGATCTCATCGACCGTGCGGACGAAGGTGACGTTGCCCGTCTCGTTATTGGCAGTGGCGCTGTTGGCGCCGCCGAAGGTGACGGAGCCGGTGCCCGTTGTGTCTTCAACGATCAACGTTTGCAGCGATCGCGTTTGTCCGATGTTCGCGTTGAAACGGATAGCACCCGCGCCGGCTCGCAGCGTGAGGTCATAGTTCTCACCGGCGTTGCTGTTGATCGTGGCAACGTCGGTGAAGGTGATGTCGCCGGTTTGAGTGAGACCGGTGCCGAGACCGCCGTTGCCGTTCGTTGTGATGAGAACGTCACTTTGCAGAGTGACGGGACCGTTGAAGCGGATGTCGCCGCCGGCGGTCGTGCGGAACTCGATCGTTGCGGTCGTATCGCCGCCGTTTAGGAAGATGCCGCCGTCGACTTCGTCATCGTCGTTCGTGCCCGCTCCGATGTTGATGTCGTCAATCGTGCGGACGAGCGTCACGTTGCCGGTCTCACTGTTCGTTGTCGTCGCATCTGATTGGCCGAACGTGACGGAACCCGTGCCCGTTGTGTCTTCGACGATCAATGTTTGCAGAGCTTGAGTCGCACCGATGTTGGCGTTGAACTCGATCGCACCTGCGCCGGCTCGGAGGGTGAGGTCGTTGTTCTCGCCGGTCGCACTGTTGATCGTTGCGACGTCGGTGAAGGTGATGTCGCCCGTTTGCGTGAGTCCCGTGCCGAGACCGCCGTCGCCGTTCGTTGTGAGGAGCGCGTCGCTTTGCAGCGTCACTGCTCCGTTCATGCGGATGTAGCCCGCGTTCGTCGTGCGGAACTCGATGGAAGAAGAAGTACCCGGCCCGCCATTCAAGAAGATGCCGCCGTCGACTTCGTCGTCGTCGTTCGTGCCGCGACCGATGTCGATTTCGTCGACTGTGCGGACGAACGTGACTGGTGCGAGTTCGCTGTTGGTCGTCGCGCTGTCAGCGCCGCCGAAGGTGACGGAGCCGGTGCCGGTTGTGTCTTCGACGATCAATGTCTTGAGTGACTGCGTCGCGCCGATGTTGGCGTTGAACGAGATTGCTCCCGCACCGGCGCGGAGTGTGAGGTCGTTGATCTCGCCGGTGGCGCTGTTGAGCGTTGCGACGTCGGTGAAGGTGATGTTGCCGGTTTGAGTGAGACCCGTGCCGAGACCGCCGTCGCCGTTCGTTGTGATGAGAACGTCACTTTGCAGAGTGACGGGTCCGTTGAAGCGGATGTCGCCGCCGCCGGTCGTGCGGAACTCGATGGAAGAAGAAGTACCCGGCCCGCCATTCAGGAAGATGCCGCCGTCGACTTCGTCGTCATCGTTCGTGCCCGCGCCGATGTTGATGTCGTCGATCGTGCGGACGAGTGTGACTCGATCAAGATCGCCGGTCAGTGAGTCAGCGCCGCCGAAGGTGACGGAACCTGCGCCCGTTGTGTCTTCGATGATCAGCGTTTGCAGCGCGTCGGTTTGACCGATGTTGTCGTTGAACGAGATCGCTCCGGAACCGGCGCGGAGGGTGAGGTTGCGGTTCTCGGTCGATTGACTGTCGATCGTTGCGAACGAGGTGAAGAGGATGTCTCCGGCGCTCGCGAGATTGGTGCCGAGTCCGCCGTCTCCATTTGTTGTCATGAGGACGTCGAAGCCGAGCGTGACGGCTCCGTTGAATCGCATGCCGTCATCGTCGGTTTCGATCGAGAGCAATGTCGTGCCGCCGTTGAGCACGATGCCCGCTCCGCCGATGTTTTCGAGGCTGCCGATGTTGAGCGCGTACGTCGTGACTCCGTCGCCGCGCAGTTCGATCTTGTTGACGGGGCCGCTGTCGGCGGTCGCGTTCGGAGTGGCGTCGTCGTCAGTGTCGCCTTGACCGAAGATGACTCCGGCGTCGGCCTCTTCGACGATGAGGTTGCCGAGCTCGCCATTCGTTGCCGCTCCGATGTTTTCGTTGAAGAGGGCTCGCGCGATGCCGGCGGCGATTGTGAGACTGTTGAACTCGCTCGTGCCGGTGCTTGAGGCGCTGTCGATCGAGGCGTCGTTCGTGAAGAGGACGTCGGCTCCGCCGGTCGTTGAGGAAACGGTTTCGTCGGTGTCGACGCGGAGACTGGTGCCGAGAATCACCGGGCCGTTCACGCGGACGGTGTCGCTCGTTGTGTTGATCGTCAGCAAGCCCGACGTGCCGCCGTTGAAGGTGATCGTCCCGAGAATGTGCGTGCTGCCGAGATCGATCGCTCCGTCGGTCGAGATGAGTTCGACGGGGCCGTGATCGCCGGTTGCTCCGTCAGCAGTGTCGGCTTGACCGAAGGTGACTCCGGCATCGGCACGCGTGATCGTGAAGGTGTTGAGCGGTTGATCGGCGCCGATGTCGGCGTTGAAGAAGATCGCTCCGGTTCCGGCGGTCAGTGTGAGGTCGTTGAACTCGGCGTCTTCACTGTCGAGCGTTGTTTCGTCGGTGAAGAGGATGTTGCCCGCGACGTTGAGGCCGGTCGTGATGACGAGATCGCTATTGAGTGTCGTCGGGCCGTTGAGGCGGATGTTGTCGCCGGTCGTTGTGAGGGTCAGCACATCGTCGGTTGCGGCGTTGTCGTTGTCGTCGCCCGCGTTGAACGTGATGCCGCCGGTGATTGTTTCGAGCGAGCCGATGTCGAACGCGTGCGATGTGCCGTCGCCTTCGATGTTGATCGTTGTCAGCGGCGCGAGATCGCCGGTGATGTTGTCGGCTCCGCCGAAGAGGACTCCGGCATCGGCTTCTTCAATGATCAAGCTGCCGAGCGCGCTGTTCCCGGCGGCTCCGATGTTGGCGTTGAAGCTGATGCTGCCGGTGCCTGCGGCGAGCACGAGACGATTGGCTTCGGTCGTGCCCGTCTGCGATTGGCTGTCGATCGTCGCGAACTGCGTGAAGAGTACGTTCGCTCCGCCGGTCGCTGATGAAGCGGTTTCGTCGGTGTCGATGCGGACGTCGCTGTTGAGCGTGACCGCTCCGTTGAAGCGAACTTGCTCGCTGTCGGTTGTGAGCGTCAGCGTGCTGTCGCTGCCGGAGTTGTCGTTGTCGCCGCCGCCGTTGAGCGTGATGCCGCCGGTGATGCGGTCGAGCGAGCCGATATCGAACGCGGTCGTCGTGCCGTCGCCGACGATGCGGATGTCGGTGACGGGGCCGAGATCGCCGGTCGCTGTGTCTGCTCCGCCGAAGGTCACTCCGGCTTCGGCTTCTTCAACGATCAAGCTGCCGAGTTCGCCGTTTCCGTTCGCTCCGATGTTGGCGTTGAAGCTGATGCTCGCTTTACCGGCATCGAGCACGAGACGGTTTGCTTCGGCGGTCGTCTGACTGTTGATCGTCGCGAACTGGGTGAAGAGGACATTGCCGCCGGTTGTGTTGTCGTCGGTGCTGTCGGTGTCGATGCCGACGTCGGAATTGAGCGTTGTCGCGCCGTTGACGCGGATGCTGTCGCCGGTTGTCTGAATCGTGAGAGTGTCGTCGGTCGCGGCGTTGTTGCTGTCGGGACCGGCGTTGAAGGTGATGCCGGTGCCCGTAATTGTTGCTACAGAGCCGATGTCGATGACGCCGTCGGTTGAGATCGCGGTGACGGGGCCGCTGCCGCCTAAGCCGGTATCGGTGTCGGAAGCGCCAAAGGTGACTCCGCCGGAAGCGGTTTGAATCACGAGATCGTTGATGAGCTGCGTTTGGCCGATGTTCGCGTTGAAGAAGACGCTGCCCGTGCCGGCGTTGAGGGTGAGGTTGTTGCGCTCGGCGGTTGTCGCGAGGCCGGTACCGTCTTCGCTGTTGATGGGCGAATCGGCGGTGAAGGTGATGTCGCCTGCTCCCGCGCTGCCGGTGTCGAGCGTGACGTGCGTTTGCAACTTGACGGAGCCGTTAAGGCGGATGTTGTCGTCGGTCGTTGAGACGGTCAGCAGATTGGCGGCGGTGCCTCCGTTGAAGCGGATGCCGACGTTGCCCGTTGTGCCGATGACGTTCGTCGTCGTGCCGATGTCGATCGCTCCGTCGGTGTTGATCGTTGTGACGAAGCTCGTGCGAGTGGCGGTGCTGAGAGTGTCGCTCTGGCCGAAGGTCACTCCGGCGTCGGCTTCGGTGATCGTCAACGCTCCGATGCTTTGAGCCGCTCCGATGTTGGCGTTGAAGAAGATCGCGGCCGTGCCGACTTCGAGTGTGAGGTCGTTCTTTGAGTTCGTGTCGTTGTCGATCGTTGCACTCGAAGTGAACGTGACCGTGCCGCCCGAGGTGCCGTCGTTGTCTGTATTAATTGCGACAGCCGATTGCAGTTCGATCTTGCCGTTGAAGCGGACGGTGTCGTCGCTCGTGAGGAACGTCAGCGTTGACGCTCCGCCGTTGAAGATGATCCCGCCGGTGATCTCGTCGGCGTCTGCAAAGTCTGAGCCGATGTCGATGAGGCCGTCGGTGCGGACGTTGTTGACGGGGCCGGTGCTGCCGGTCGTCGCGGTGTCTGCGCCACCGAAGGTCACTCCGCCACTCGCGGTGTCGACGATGAGCGTGCCGAGACGCTGAGTCGTGCCGATGTCGGCGTTGAAGAAGACGGAGCCCGTTCCTGCGTTGAGCGTGAGGTTGTTGCGCTCGGTTGTTGTCGCGCCGGTTGAGTCGTCTTCGCTGTTGATCGGCGAGTTGCTCGTGAAGGTGATGTCGCCGGCGCCCGCGCTGCCGGTGTCGATGAGGGCGTGCGTTTGCAGCTTCGTCGCTCCGTTGAAGCGGATGCCGTCGTCACTGGTTGTGAAGGTGATGAGGTTCGCGGTCGTGCCGCCGTTTAAGCGGATGCCGGTGCCGCCGATGACGTCGGTCGCCGCCGTGCCGGAGCCGATGTCGATCGCTCCGTCGGTCATGACGTCGGTGACGAAACTATTACCCCCGGCTCCGGTATTGGTGTCGGTCACTCCGAAGGTGACTCCGCCCGCCGCAGTGTCGATCGTCAATTGGCCGAGACGCTGAGTCGTGCCGATGTTGGCGTTGAAGAAGACGCTGCCCGTGCCGGCGTTGAGTGTGAGATTGTTGCGCTCGGCGGTTGTGGCGAGGCCGGGACCGTCTTCGCTGTTGATGGGCGAGTCGGCGGTGAAGGTGATGTTGCCCGCTCCCGCGTTGCCGGTGTCGAGCGTGACGTTCGTTTGAAGCTTCGTTGAACCGTTGAGGCGGATGTTGTCATCGCTCGTTGTGACGGTGAGTTGATTGCCGGCGCTGCCGCCGTTGAAGCGGATGCCGGTGCCGGTGATGACGTTCGCGGTTGTGCCGATGTCGATCGCTCCGTCAGTGTTGATCGTTGTGACGAAGCTCGTGCGAGTGGCAGTGTCGAGAGTGTCGCTTTCGCCGAAGGTCACTCCGCCGTCGGCTTCGGTGATCGTCAACGCTCCGATGCTGCGGGTCGCTCCGATGTCGGCGTTGAAGAAGATCGACGCAGTGCCGACTTCGAGGGTGAGGTCGTTCTTCGTACTGGCGTCGTTGTCGATCGTCGCACTCGATGTGAACGTGATCGAGCCGCCGGAGGCACCGGTCGCGTCTGTATTCATTGCGACAGCCGATTGCAGCTCGATCTTGCCGTTGAAGCGGACGGCATCGTCGCTCGTGAGGATCGTGAGCGTTGAGGCTCCGCCGTTGAAGATGATGCCGCCGGTGATCTCGTCGGCGTTCGTCGTGCCCGAGCCGATGTTGATGAGGCCGTCCGTGCGAACGTCGGTGACGGGGCCGCTTGCGCCGGTGCTTGATGTGTCCGCGCCGCCGAAGGTCACTCCGCCGCTCGCGGTGTCGACGATGAAGTCATTGAGCCGTTGAGTCGCTCCGATGTTGGCGTTGAAGAAGATCGAGCCGGTGCCGGCGTTGAGCGTGAGGTCGTAGCGGTCGGCGACAGTCGCGAGCGGTGCGGCGAACGTGCCGTCTTGACTGTCGATTGTCGCGGCACTGGTGAAGGTGATGTTGCCCGCGCCGGCATTGGCGGTGTCGATCAAAGCGTGCGATTGAAGATGGACCGCTCCGTTGAGGCGGATGTCGTCGTCGCTCGTGAGCAGGGTGATTGTTCCGGCGGCGGCGTTGAGCACGATGCCGCTGCCGCCGATGACGTCGTCGGCGTTCGTGCCCGAGCCGATGTTGATCGCTCCGTCGGTGAAGACTGAGGTGACGAAGCCGTTGCCGCCGGTTGAGGCAGTGTCGGCAGTGCCGAAGATGACTCCGTTTTGGGCGCGGTCGATCGTGAACGTGCCGAGGCGTTGAGTCGTGCCGATGTTGGCGTTGAAGAAGACGGTGCCGTCTCCGACGTCGAGCAGCAGATTGTTGCGTTCGGCTCCGACGGATGTAGCGGTTGCTACAGTGCCGTTCTGACTGTTGATCGGCGCGTTGCTGGTGAAGGTGACGTTGCCTTTGCCTGCGGTCGGAGTACCGGGTGCGCCTTCGTCGGTGTCGATGCTGACGTTCGATTGGAGGAAGACCGCTCCGTTGAAGCGGATGTTGTCGTCGCTCGTTTGCATGCTGAGCGTTGAGGCTCCGCCGTTGAGCACGATGCCGGTGCCGCCGATGACGTCAGTGGCGGCAGTGCCCGAGCCGATGTCGATGAGGCCGTCGGTTGAGATCGCGGTGATCGGGCCGCTCGCTCCGGTTGAGGCAGTGTCGGCGGCTCCGAAGGTCACTCCGCCCGCAGCGGTGTCGATGATGATGTCGTTGAGCCGCTGCGTTTGGCCGATGTTGGCGTTGAAGAAGATCGAGGCCGTGCCGGCGTTGAGTGTGAGGTCGTTGCGTTCGGCTCCGACGCTCGTGCTGCCGAAGTTGCCGTTCTGCGAGTTGATCGTCGCGGCGCTCGTGAAGGTGATGCTTGCTCCGCCGCCGGCGTCGATCGTGTTGATGCTGAGATCGGATTCGAGGAAGACCGCTCCGTTGAGGCGGATCGTGTCGTCGCTCGTGACGAGAGCGAACGTCGTCGCGTTGCCCGCGTTGATGATGATGCCCGCGCCGCCGATGACGTCGTCAGCATTCGTGCCTTCGCCGATGTCGATCGCTCCGTCGGTTGAGACGGCGGTGACGATGTCGTTGCCGCCGGTGCTTGATGTGTCGGATGCTCCGAAGATGACTCCGGCTTGCGCGCGGTCGATCGTGAAGGTGCCGAGTCGCTGCGTTTGGCCGATGTTGGCGTTGAAGCTGACGTAGCCGTCGCCTGCGTCGAGCAGCAAGTTGTTACGTTCGGCTCCGACGGATGTAGCGGTTGCTACAGTGCCGTTCTGACTGTTGATCGTGCTGCCGCTCGTGAAGGTGATGTTGCCCGCTCCGGTGCTCGGAGTTCCGGCGATGCCTTCGTCCGTATCGAGGCTGACGTTCGATTGCAGCCATACGACGCCGTTGAAGCGGATGTCGTCGTCGCTCGTTTGAATCGCGAGCGTTGAACCTGCGCCGTTGAGAACGATGCCGGTGCCGCCGATGACGTCAGCGGCGTTTGTGCCGGAGCCGATGTTGATCGCTCCGTCGGTTGAGATCGCGCTGACGGGACCGGTGCCGCCGGTCGTTGCGGTGTCGGCGGCTCCGAAGATGACTCCGGCTTGAGCGCGGTCGATCGTGAAGGTGCCGAGACGCTGCGTTTGACCGATGTTCGCGTTGAAGGAAGCGAAGCCGTCGCCGACGTCGATCAGCAAGTTATTCCGTTCGGTACCGACGCTCGTGCCGCCCGAAATAGTGCCGTCTTGCGAGTTGATCGTTGCGGCACTCGTGAAGGTGATGTTGCCCGCTCCGGCAGTCGGAGTTGCGGCAGCTCCTTCGTCTGTATCAAGACTTACATCCGATTGCAGGAAGATCGCTCCGTTGAGGCGGATGTCATCTTCGCTCGTCTGCACGCTGAGCGTTGAGCTGCCGCCGTTGAAGACGATGCCGGTGATGACGTCGGTCGAACCGATGTTGATGGACTCGTCGGTGCGGATCGTTGTGACGGGGCCGTTGACTCCGTTCGGGGTGTTGGCGGTGCCGAAGGAGACTCCGGCGTCGGCTCGGGTGACGGTCAGCGCGCCGATGCGATCGGTTGCTCCGATGTTGGCGTTGAAGGCGACGGAGCCGGTGCCGGCGGTGAGCGTGAGATCTTTCGCGGTCGCGCTGTCGATCGGCGACGTTGAGAAGAACACGATGTTGCCCGCGAGCGTGCTGCCCGTTGTGACCGTTGAGTCTTGAGTGAGGCTGACCGCTCCGTTGACTTCAATGAGGCCGCCCGTTGTATCAAGAGTTACCCCGCTCGCCGGATCAACGTTGAAGGTTGAGGGGCCGTTGAGTCGGAGGCTCTCGACGTCGGCGAAGGACGACGTGCTGAGCGTGCCGTTGATTTCGATCGAGGCTCCGGTGCCTTGCGCGTTGAGGATGAGGTCGTCGCCGAAGAGGGCTCCGAACGGTTTGCCCGCTGCGACGGCGTCGCTGCTGACTTCGATCGTTGTTGTTCCGGCTGCTGCGCTATGGCCAATCGTGATGAGCGCAAAACCGTTCGCGAGCGCGGCGATGTCGGTGTCGGTGATGTCGAGCACTGTCGCGCTGCTGTCGGCATGTGCTCCGAGAATGATGCGCGTGACGGGCGAGCCGTCGGCGATCGTGTCGGGAGTGATCGTGAGCGAGCCGGTGCTGCTGACGCTGTTCGCTCCGCCGTTGAAGTTGAGTTCGGTCAGATCGAAGCTGAGGTTGTGAGCGTTCTGAACGGTCAGCTTTTGGCTGAAGGTCGTCGTGCCTTGACCGGACTGCTGCGTGACTTCGCCGTTGATCGTGATGTCGGCGCTGAAGGTGACGTCGTTGGCCGAGACGATCGTGAGATCTCCGAGAGGCTGTGCCCCGGCAGGTCCGCCGACTTCGCCCGTGACGGTGATGTTGCCCGCGCTTCCGGCGGTCAGCGTGAGAGCTTCGCGGGAAGCGGCGGTCTCGGCGTTGAGCGTTGAGTCGAACGTGATGTTCGCGCCGGTCGGGTTTGCTCCGGCAGCGGTTGTGTCGAGGAAGAGCGTCGTGATCGTCGCGGCGTCGGTGATCGTGACCGCTCCGGCGAAGTGGATGCTGTCGCCGGTCGTTGTGATGTCGCCCGCGATCTGAGTCGTGCCGGCGGCATTTGATTGGTTGAAGAGGCCGTTCAAGTTGAAGTCGGCGGCGGGCGCGATGTCGAGCAGGCCCGTATGGTCGATGAGGACTCGACCGTCGCCGGTTGTTGTGACGGCGTCGTTGAAGACGACGTTGTTGACGGTCTGCAAGTCGATGCCTGCGAGCGCGGCTGAGTTCGTGTTGATCGTGCTGTTGAAGGTCGTCGTCGCAGTGCCGGTGTCTTGCAGGATGTTCTCGGCGACGATGGAGCTGACGAAGTTGGCGTTGTTCGCGCTGACGATGCGGAGCTGTCCGAGTCGCCCGTCGGTCGCGCCGCCGATCGCCGCATTGGCGGTGATGTCTCCGCCGGTGGCGCTCGTGCCGACCGTCAGTGTGAGGTCGTTCGTTTCGGTCGACTGACTGTCGATCGTCGCGGCGGCGGTGAAGGTGATGCTGCCTCCGACGGTCGCGCTGGTCGTTGTGTTGATGCTGGCGGCTGTATTAAGAGTTACTGGGCCGTTGAAGCGAACCGAATCGGCGGTCGTTGTGATGGCGACCGTGCCGACTCCGCCTGCTCCGTCGTCGCCTCCGTTGAGCGTGATGCCGCCGGTGATGATGTCCGTCGAACCGATGTTGATCGTGTTGGCGTTGAGCTGCGTGACGAAGCCGTTGTCGCCGGTGATCGTGTCGGCGCTGCCGATGAGGACTCCGGCGTCAGCGCGAGAGATCGTGAAGTCGCCGAGGCGTTGCGCGTTGCCGATGTTGGCACCGAAGGAGACTGAGCCGGTTCCGGCGGTGATGCTGAGGGCGTTCTCTTCGGAGCCGCCGTCGCTGTTGATGGTCGCATCTGAGGTGAAGACGACGTTGCCGTTCGCGGTGTCGATCGAGGCGGCGGTTTGAAGTTTGGTCGCTCCGTTGAAGCGGACGATGTCGCCGGTCGTTGTGATGGCGACGGTGCCGACTTTGCC
>CAZNMS010000007.1:0-50435 GCA_964573505.1 uncultured Planctomycetaceae bacterium
TCGGAGGGAGGGGGGACTGAACTCAATCAGTTCTCCCTACCCCTATCGGCTACTCCGACAAGCTCCTTGTTGTACGAAGCCCGCTCGCTGACTTCTTAACTGCGAATCGGCTGACGACGACGTGCGAAGCGTCCGCTCGCTGTGTCGACATCGCCGACGCGTTTTTGATGTCCGCTCGACGGTGCTAAGGCAGCCTGCAAACAGCACGAATTGAATCACTCATAGTGCCCTGATAGCTTGCGCGCGACGTCAGTCAGGTGATCGGTCACGGGGCGTTCTGTGACATCGGTCGCTTGTTGAAATCAAGCAGCCTCATCCGTTTCGAAAGTTGGAGTCGGTCATGCGGACGGTTGGACGAGCCTCAAATGCCCCGCAACGAGGGGCCTTTACGTTGATCGAGTTGCTGGTGGTCATCGCCATCATCGCCGTGCTTGCGGCGATCCTGATTCCGGCAGTTCAAAGTGCGCGCGAGTCCGCTCGTCGAACGCAGTGCATCAACAACCTTAAGCAGATCGTGTTGGCGACGAGTAATTATGCTGACACCCATAAGACCTTTCCGCCGGGCTTGATCTCGGGGTCAATTGGTCCGACGTCGATTCAGCAGTTCCCCATGGCTGCGTCGATCTCGTTAGGAACATCGACGAGTGCCGGTCCTCCGCCCGTTGTGACGATCAACGATTGGGTCTACTCAAACGACTACAGTTGGCCGGCCTTCATCCTTCCGCAGATGGGACAGGGATCGGTCAACGTCAACTACAAAGAACCGAAGACCTCAGCGAACAATCAATCGGCTGTGCAAGTTGAAGTCGCCTCATACGTTTGCCCGAGCGCCGCGCTGCCCTCATCGAGACCGCCTGCATCCGGCGGCACGCCATTGGGCGGTTATGCCTATCTCACCTATCGAGCCAATAGCGGGACGAGCCCGCGAGCCGGCGGTGGTCCGACGAATAACGGCATCATGTTCCGCGATAGTTCGGTGAGCTATCGCGACATCGCCCGAGACGGCGAGTCCAACACGCTGATGTTTGCCGAGTCGCTATTCGGCTTTTGGGGTGATGCGAATAGCTGCTGTGCTCGAGCCGCTGACGACGACAACAACGACATCCCCGATTGGGGCAAGGACGGAGCGAACCCGACTCAGTCTCCGTCAGCCTTCGACAACTATTTGAATGCAGCAGGCTCCGGTCACTTCTTCGGATTCGGAGCATGGCATCCTGAGATTGTGGTCGTCGGTTTCTGTGACGGTCGCACGCAGACATTCTCAAAGACGCTCGACTTCAAGATCCTGAAGGCAGTCTGCACTCGCGACGGGCAAGAGCGATTCAACATGCCGGCGCAGTAAGAGGTTCTTCGAGAAAAGTTCCTCACGGGGCGGGCCGGCACAATGGATGAGGAACACTGGTACGACGGACTTTTAGTCCGTCGCAGGTCGTGAGAAGCGACGGTCTGCAAGTCCGTCGTACGCCCAAATAGGTGTGTTCCTCGGGAGCCTCTCGAAACAGCACGCGGCACGAATCACGACGACGAAACGCAATCGGCCCCTAACGACAACTCGACCGAGTCGAGCAGCCGTTAGGGGCCGATTCGTTTTGCAGGACTGGCGCGATGAACTTCCCGAGTTCGTAGCATGGACGCCCACTTCCGTGTTGCGTCGCTGTCGGACGTAGGCGTCCGACATGCGCGACGCCAAATCGGGAAGTGATTTCTCAACTGTTCGTCATTTGCGAGTCGCAGAGCGACGCGCCTCCGTCGCTCAGTCGAACTGAGTCATCGCGTCACTTGTCTGCTCGGCCCTCTCGTTGACTCGCCGCCTTCGGTAACAAGGAAGACTCAATGGCCGATCCCGCTCCTTTACTCGACGGCAATGTTGCTGGCCCGTCGCCTCATGCCGGCAAGCCGCTCGGTCGCAAGTCCTATGGCTCGATCGGGCATCTCCCGAATAGCCGACTCGGTCCCGGCGATCATTCAGTACCGATCGGGCAAGCTCGAATTTGCTGCGAGAAGACTCGTGATCGGCATGATCGCATAATCGTGCAAGAGAAGCTCGACGGATCATGCTGCGCGGTCGCATTGCTGAATGGCGAAATCCTCGCACTCGGTCGCGCAGGATGGCTGGCGCAGTCGTCTTCCTATGTGCAACATCAACTTTTCGCCGCATGGGTGCGTCAGCATGCCGACCGCTTTCGCGCGGTCCTCAATGAGGGCGAGCGGATCATCGGCGAATGGCTCGCGCTGGCTCACGGCACAAAGTACGACCTCAACGGACGAGAGCCCTTCGGCGCCTTCGACATCATGACCGGCGAGACGCGGCTGCCATTCGATCTCTTCCGTGAGCGAGTCGGTTCGACCTTTGAGATGCCACATTTATTACATGACGGCAACTCGCTCTCTGTCGAGGACGCCTTAGCCATTCACGACGAGCGACGTTGGCCGTGCGAAGATACCGAAGGCGTCGTCTATCGCGTCGAGCGTCGTGGAGTCGTCGAACTGCTCGCGAAGTACGTGAAGCCCAACAAGGTCGACGGCAAGTACCTCGCCGAGATCAGCGGCGGCGAACCCGTTTGGAACTGGCGCCCGGACTGGTAGCGCCGCTCATCAATGCTGCCATTGCTGCCGGACATTCGCGTTGGAGACCACTTTCGGAGTGACCTACGATCGTCCCCGCACGTCACTCAAAGGATAGGAGCAACGTCCTGCACACTTCGGCAACGAGAGGAATCAGATGACGACCGCACAACTTGAAGAGCGCATCGCAAAGCTCGAACAGCGGATGGATGAACTCACTCATTGGATGCAGCCCGTTGTGGAACCCGGACGCGACGATTGGTTGAAGTCGGTCGGAATGTTCGAAGGCAACCCCGTCTCAAAGAAGTCATGGACGAAGCTCTGAGGCTACGAGAGCACGCTCGGGCGGAGGCTGATTCGAAATGATCGTTCTCGACACCGACCATATTTCTATCCTCACGCAGCGAGGAAGTAGCGGTGCGGATCGACTGATCAACGCAAATGGTGCGACTCGTGACTTACATGCTCGACACGTTGATCGCGGCGCATGCGCTGGCGTTGAATGCAACATTGGTGACAAACATCACCAGAGAGTTTTCTCGTGTTCCTTGTCTGCACCTTGAAGATTGGAGCAGTTAGGACATCCAGTTTTTTTGCGCGAAGCGATCCGGATTCATTTAGTGCGCCACAACCGCTTCCCACACAGTCAAGCCGACGAGAGCGAACACTCCGCAGATGCCGATCCACACGCTCGCTTCGGACTTCGGCCAGTACTTGCGGATGGCTCCGTCGATGAACGGCCACACGAACATCACGAAGACGATGAAGCCGCTGCTCAAGACGGCGAAGGTTCCGCTAAACAACTTCAGCCAGCGGAATGAGACGTAGAACCACCACTCGGGTTTGATGACTTCCGGCGTCTGTAACGGATTGGCTTTCGGCCCCATTTCAACCGGCAGCACCGTCGCCAACACGCTCAACAAGATCATCAGCACCAGTCCGATGATGAGCTCCGTATAAAAGTGGTCGGGGAAGAAGTCGAAGTGTTGCGGAGCGGACTCGGGCTCGTCTTCGAACTTCATTTCCGAGACGCCTTGCAGTCGCAAAATGCCAATGTGAATGCCGATCAGCGCGATCATCACTCCGGGCAAGACTGCTGCATGCAGGATGAAGAAGCGCGAGACGGTGTGCTCGTTGTAGGTCTCGCCCGCGAGGAGCATTTTCTTCGCGAAGACGCCCAGATACGGAATCGTGTCGCAGATGTTCGCCGCGACCGTCGCACCCCAGAAGCTGAGCTGCTCAAACACGAGGCTATACCCCGTGAAGCCGATGATGAGCGTGCAGAGCAGCAAGCACATGCCGATCATCCAATTGATCTCGCGCGGCTTGCGATAAGCTCCGGTGAAGTAAATGCGGAGCTGATGCAGGATCACGGCGGCGATCATCAGAGTCGCCGCCCACTTATGCATACCGCGAATGAACCATCCGTAAGAGACCTCATTGGTAATAGCTCTTACTGAGTCGAACGCGGTTAGCGGCGAAGGCTCGTAATAAAAGGCGAGCAAGATCCCAGTGACGATCTGCACGACAAACAAATAAGCCGGAGTCCCGCCCAGACAAAACCACCAGCGCCGCAGATGCGCGGGCACGGGCTCGTTCGTGAGTTCCGCGAGTTGCACTCCGGAGATCGGCAGGCGGTCGGTGATGAAGCGGGTGATGGCGGACAAAACGAGTTCCTGTGAGGGGATGAAAGTGGGAAGCTGCAGGAGTAATGAGTAGTTGGTAATTAGTAATTAGTAATTAGGAGTTCGTCAGCAATCCCCTAATTACTAACTACCAATTACTAATTACTAACCACTCCCCCTCAAACCAACGCTGTTACCGGCACTTCGATAAACAGCAACCCGTTGTCGATCATCAGCGGGTAGCGCGGCAAAGTTTGATTGGAATCCTTTGGCGGTCCCGACAGAGGTTCGCCGACGCCGTTGAAGGCTCCGTTGTGGCACGGGCAAAAGAAGCGGTTGTTGGTCGCTTCCCAATGCACCTGACAACCGAGGTGCGGGCAGACGCTCGACAGTGCAATGAAGTCGTCTGCCGAACCGTTGCTCTGCATCCGCGTGATGACGACCTTCTGGCCGGCGGGGCCTTGATAGGTGATCGACTTGCCGACCCCGAATGAGCCGAGATCCGCGACGAACTGCCATGCTTTGGCCGCTCCCTTCGACGGATAAAGGAACCATCCGATAAGCGTTCCGAAGGTGCCGTAACCCAACGTGAGCCCGAAGCCCATCACGCATGAGGAGCACGTCTCTAAGAACGAACGGCGAGTCGGCTCGGTCGGTGACTGCGCGACCGGCGTTGCCTCGACATCATGCATGATGATCTGCGTCCAAAATGAGAGGGGGAATCGTCCTCTCGCTCATAAGGCAGATCGCGTGCCGCCCAGTCGGTTGAGATTCATCTCGATCAACACCGGGCTCAACGCTGCCCGATAGGATGCGTCATCGCCATTAACGAGCTTGAACGAGTTGCCGCGCAGTGAACTGTCCCGCAAATCGAGAACTGGGCAAAGTCGCACACTTCGATGAAGCGCCGAGACAATCCGCACGCAGTCCTCATCGCTCGCATCTCTACTGAGAGCGCTAACGACACGCGCGGCACGTCATCCCGCATCGGGACCACTTGTTGCACCTCGCTGTCACGTCGCACGACCGACATCGTTTCAGAACCCGTCTTGTGGCAGTTGGGGGCGGGAATAGAATCCGCCGCCCTTTGCGGTCGGACTTCGGAGACTCCTCGGTGCAGGCGTCTCGATTCAGGCACTTTGGCAGGGGCAGATTGCCGTCAGCGGCAGCTTGATGGCCCTCAGTTTTCAGCCGTTTCCTCAGAGATCGCACGATGCGTCATTCTGCTGAGGGACAGATAACTCAATTGTCAGACGCTGTTCGCTCAGCAGTTCGGTTCGTCGACGACGACCTCATGCGATTCACTCCAAGGATGGAAAACTATGGCTCAAGAAGGCGAAATGAAGCGCCGACTCGGTCGCGGTATGGAAGCACTGCTCGGCGGTTTCGGCGGGAATGCGAAGCCTGCTGACGACACTCCGCAACCCGTTCCGCAAGCGACTGAGTCAGAGCAACAAGCGGATCCGGTTTCCGTTGAGCCCGCAACTCCGAAAGACATGCTGCATGTCCCTGTCGGAGAAATTACACGCAACCCATTTCAGCCGCGGACTGAGTTCGATGAAGCCTCGCTGAAGGAACTTGCAGAGAGCGTGCAGCAGCACGGTGTGTTGCAACCGGTGCTCGTGAGGAAGACCGAGAGCGGCTATCAGCTCATCGCCGGTGAACGGCGCTGGCTTGCCGCGCAAAAGGCGGGACTTACGACCGTGCCGTGCCGAGTGATGTCGCTCGAAGATCAAGCGGCTAGCGAAGCGGCACTCGAAGAAAACTTGAAGCGCCGCGATCTCAACGTGCTCGAAAAGGCGCAGGCGTTTAAGGGCTATGTCGATCGCTTCGGTTGCACGATTGAGGATCTCGGAAAGCGGCTGTCGCTCGATCGTTCGACGGTCTCGAACATGATGCGACTGCTCGAATTGCCCGAAGCCGTCAAAGCCTTGCTGCTCGAAGAGAAGATCTCTGCCGGGCATGCAAAGGCGATGTTGGCGCTCGAAGAGCCTCATCAATTGGTGCTGTGCCAGCGCATTCAAGCCGAGCGTCTCTCGGTGCGCGAGACCGAAGCAGCGGTGCGACAATTATTACAGCAAGATCCCGAAGTCCCCGAGACGCTCTCCTTTGAGGCCGCTCAGAAGAAGTCAAAAGGCGAGGAGCCCGCTCAGCAAACCGCTCATGTCCAATCGCTGGAGCAGCAGTTCCGCGATCTGCTCGGCCTCAAAGTGCAGATCAAGCTGAAGACAAAGGACTCGGGGCAAGTGGTCATCGAGTTCGGCACGAACGACGACTTCGAGCGACTGACACGACTGCTGAGAAAGGTTGCGTAGAGCGTCTTCAAGGCTTGAAGACGCTCTACCTGATTCTGCTCCTTTGACTGACATCACGCTCAACGGCGTTCCTATGACTTCACTCTCAACGACGCTGTATTTGGTGCGACATGGCTCGACACCTTCCAATGAAAACAAACCGAGAACCCTGCAGGGCAGCGGAGTAAATGGCGGACTGAGCGAACTCGGTCAGCGGCAGGCTCGGCAAGTGGGAGAGTGGTTCCGCTCGGTCCCGGTTGATGTCGTCTACTCAAGCCCGCTGGTGCGAGCGGTTGAGACGGCACATGAGATCTGCAAAGCGGTGAATCGTCCGCTGCTGACTGTGCCTGAGTTAGTCGAAGTCGATGTCGGCGATTGGGAACGGCAAACATGGGACTCGATCAAGCAGAGTCATCCTGAGGAGTACGCAAGGTTTCATGAGGACTGCTCGCAGCACGGCTACTTAGGCGGCGAGAGTTACTCAGACGTGCAACGTCGAGTCGTCCCGGTTCTGTCGAACTTGTTGGAACAGCATGCCGGTCAAAGGATCGCGGTGATCGCGCATTCGACGGTCAACACGGTGTACCTCGCGACGTTGCTGAAGCTCGACGTGAAGCTCGCCCGCAAGCTGCCTCAAGAGAACTGCGCCGTGAACGTGATTCAGGTGCGAGACGGAGTCGCTCAAGTCGTGACTCTGAACTCAGTGTTTCATCTGGAGACGTAGAGCGAGCGCATGCCTTGCGGGGATGAAGTTTTTCTTACACTCTCCGAAAGCGGTGCTCCTGCGGCAGAGAGTGACAACATCCGCGTGTGAGGCGACCAGTCAGCCGGCAAGTCGATGTGACATTCTTATTACTCCGACAGCCGGGCATTGCTGATCTGATCGAGTCCCAGCAACTGCTTCACTTCAGCGAACGACAACATCTCGTTCTGAAGTTGATCGACGCGCCCTTCAGTCTGCATGGCTTGCGCGAGTCGTCTCACGATCTTTCCCGTCGCGAGCAACGTGCCGACCGGATCAACGACGATCTTGAAGCCGAGTTGCTCAAGCTCTGTCGCCGACAGAATCGGAGTGAGCCCGCCCGGCAGCATGTTCGCGAGTTGTGGGAACGGCACTTCGAGTGCGATGCGGGCTAACTCGTCGCGTGATTGAGGTGCTTCGACAAAGCAGATGTCGGCGCCGAGTTCTCCGAAACGCACGGCTCGTTCGATCGCGGCATCGAGTCCTTCGAGCGCACGCACATCAGTTCGCGCGATGACGACGAAGTTCGGATCACGGCGCGTATCGAGCGCGACTTTCAGCTTCTCGACCATTTGCTCAACGGGCACGACTTGCTTGCCGGAGAAATGGCCGCAGCGTTTCGGTGCCACTTGATCTTCGAGCAATAAACCCGATGCGCCGGCATCTTCGAAGTTCCTCACCGTGCGCGCGACGTTATGCAAATCGCCGTGCCCCGTATCACCGTCGGCAATGAGCGGCACGCTGAGCCGATCGGTCATGCGACGCACGGCTTCGGTCATCTCGGTGAGCGTCGTGAGTCCGACATCGGGATAGCCGAGCACACTGGCAGAGACGCCGAAGCCTCCGAGAAAGAGCAGTTCGATGCCGGCGTCCTCAAGGATACGCGCGGTGAAGACATCATGCGGAGCAAACGACCGAATGATGCCCGGTCGCGCGAGCAACTCACGCAGCTTTTGGTTCTTCTGAGATGCAGTCATGTGAGTCCTTTTTCTTGGAATGCTCCGGCTCGACGGAGCCCTCCGACTCAGCGGCACTGAGGCTGCTGAGTTCGTGCGGTTGGGTCGCCGGATGAGGATTTCAACGAGTCGTTGTTCCTTATTGAGTCATTGCTGGCGACCGGTTGCGTCGTTGATGAGACCTGCGTTCCGCTCAGTCGGAGGGCTTCGTCGAGCCGAAGCACTCCAAGATGTAGTTGTAGTTGCACAACCGGCTCGCGTCGCATGACCGCTACGACCGGCGCAGCTTCTCGGGGAAAACCCTCAGCTCATGACCGCCTCCTGCGGGATCGGGTCGTATGTTTGAGGCGATCCACTCGGATCATCTCAATTTGGTGCCGGATGGCACTCGCATGGAGCCGGGCTAGCAGGAGGGAGTTGTGACACACAACTCAGTCGAACCAGTGGCCGACCTTAAGGTCGATGCCGCGATTGAAAATGTTGAAGCGCTCGTTCGCGACTTACAGCAGAGCGAGCCCGCGATTGCCGCGCCGCTGACCGATGCAATTTCAATTGCACCGGTGAATCAGCCCGCCGCTAAGCCGCGCGGATTTCAAACAAAGGCGACAACGCGGCCTCAATGGCCTGCGGCTGATCAGCAAGGAGCGGGGCTCGCTCCGCCGAAGCCACTGCCGAAACGACCGACGGGGCGCATCTTTATTGGCGCGATCCTTCTCTTTATTTGCCTCACGGTCGGATGGCTGATTTGGGACACCTTCATTGGCGTCGCGGCTTACGGAGTCATCAAAGGGGACACGCTCAATGTCTGCGTGCCGTTTGATGGTGAGGTGGCGCAACTGCACGTGAAGGAGGGGCAGTCGGTTTCTCGCGGCGATCTCTTGATGACGCTGCGCAGTCCCGATCTCGAACGCGAGCTTGCGCGGCTCAAGGATGAGCTAACGGTCGAGCAAGCAAAGCTCGACTCCGACAGCGCGAAGCAATTGTGGGAGTCGCAAGCGCATGCTGCTCAGTACTTCGAGATGTTCGGGCTCTTGCAGAAGCACCGCGAAGAACAGAGCCGCTTGCAAGCCGACGTTGATCGAATGGAGCAACTCAAAGACCCGACGATCATTCCGTTGCAGGAACAAGATCGCATGCGGTTCGCACTCGCCGGGCAACGAGAACTCGTTTCCAAGATGAGCGTCGCGATTGAAGAGCTGCGCAAGCGGACCGAAGCGGAAGGGCAACCCGATCCCGCAAAGGAGTCCGTGCAACTCAAGCCGACATTGGCGCGGGTCGCTTATCTGAAGTCCGAGATCACTCGGCTCAATCAGCAGCTTCAAGAAGGCGAGCTGCGGTCGCCGTGCAATGGAGTTGTCGTGCGTCGGCATGTTGCGGTCGGTCAGCGAACAACTCGCATGACGAACGTGCTTGATGTCGTCGACCGCGACTCGTTGTTTGTGGAGCTGTTCGTGCCGCAAGACGACGCGAACTCGATCGCTCAAGGCAAGCCGTTGCACGTGAGCGTCGAATCGCTCGACGCCTCGGTGAAGTGCGTCGTTGAAACGGGGCGCGAGTGCTTCGAACCCGCTCCCGCTGCGATCCGCCGCTACTACAAGAGCGACGAGCCATTGCTACCCGTCGTCTTAAGACCGGAAACAAATTCGTCCGAGCAACCGCTCCGTATCGGTGCCGTCACGCGACTGACGCTGCTGCAGAGTTATGGATGGCAGTAGCCCGCAGTCGGCTTTGCGACGGCGATAGGGCCGATAGGACGTATGGGACGTATGAGACGTATGGGACGCATAGGACGCATAGGACGAATGCGGTTGAGGTAATTGCGATTGCATCCCGACATGCCGTCAATGCTTCCAGTCGATTGATGTTACAAAAACTACATCTCCTGAATCTGAGATCTGCAATCTCCTCTTGAAGATTGATGCCTCATGCTTGCCACTCTTGATACCCGTCGAACCGCGATTGCGACTGTTGTCGCTTATCCGCTGCGAGAAGACGGACTCTTGATTGATCAACCGCGACACGGTGCGCTCACGTCGCTGCGCGGAGATGAGTTCAACTTCGAACTCGATGAGCCGCATGCAGTGCGACGCATGCCGATGGTGCTCGGCATTGCGACGGCTGATGGGCAGATCGGTTATGCCGGTGTCTTAATTGCCTATGACCGGTTCCGAGCGGATGCACGACTCGTTTGTGCGATTCGCGGCGGCGTCGGTGAGTCGATCTTGTCGGAAGAAGGCCGAGTTCCCGCACTCGACCAGAAACGCTTTCAGTTCAAGCGACCGTACTCGGACGAGATCTACGCCAGTTGGGAAGCGGTCGGCATCTTGAAGAAGACAGTGCTCGATCGCGTGCTGCTATGCCCCGGTTGCAAGGCCGTGCCGACGTTCCGCTTTGCGTGCCGCAAGTGTCGCAGCGGCCGGCTCGATCATCCGCTGCTCGTGCATCACTTCGCGTGTGCTCATGTCGGCCCGTTGAGCGACTACGAAGCCGGCGACTCGCTCAAGTGCCCGAAGTGTCAAACGAAACATCTCATTGCCGGCACCGACTTCGAATACGCGCCCGCTCAATACGCATGTTTGGACTGCGGTTGGAAGGACTACGAACTCGAACAGACGGGCCACTGCTTGAATTGCGAACTGCGTTTCCCGATCCACAAAGCCGTCGAGCAAGAATTGGTGGGCTACGATGCTGAGCGACTGGATGTTTTGGCTCTCGTCTCTGAGCTGGAATGAGATCGTTTGGATGATCGTCGGCATGCTGGTGCTCGACGGTCCCCGCTATTGCCTGACAACGACACTGACGGTGCTCTACGACTGGTGTCACGATTCTTACAATGCACTCATCGGCAAGCCGGATACGCCCGAGTTCACGCATTGCCCGTCAGTGTGCGTGATGATCGTCGGCATGAATGAAGGCGACTCGTTGCCCGCAACGCTCGCTTCGGTGATCGGCATCTATCCGCGACTTGAGATCGTGATCTGCGACGACGGTTCGAACGACAACATGTCGGCGTTCGGTCGCGAGTGGGCGCGGCAGCATCCCGAGATCCCGACAACGGTCGTGCAAAGACCGTGGCGCGGCGGCAAGTCGTCGGCTTTGAATCTCGCTTATCAGCACACTCAAGCGGAGATCATCGTCGCTGTTGATGGCGACTCGCACTTAGAGCCCGATGCCATCTGGGAGATCGTGCAGCCGTTCGCTGATCCGGGCATTGGCGTTGTGTCGGCAATGGTCCGAGTGCGCAATGCCTTCACCAATCTCTGCACTTGGTGTCAGGCGTTTGAGTACTTGCAGTCAATTCTGGTCGGCAGACGCATCTCAGCGGCGCTAGGCATCTTGCCGCTCGCATCGGGAGCATTAGCCGCCTATCGCCGCGACTTGCTCGAACGGCTGCGCGGATGGGATGTCGGTCCCGGAGAGGATCTCGACATCTGCATGAAGATCCGCAAACTCGGCTTTCAGATCGCGTTCGCTCCGTATTCGACGTGCCAAACAGAAGCGCCGACAAAATGGTGGGCACTGCTCAAGCAGCGGCATCGCTGGGACGGCGACTCGTCCGTGCGGCACTTCATTCGTAAGCACGGCGACTACACGAATCCGTTCTGGAAGACGTTCACATGGAGCAACCTCATCGTCTTCTGGGATGCGGTCATCTTTCACTTGATGTGCGGCATCGCGACCGTGCTCTGGGTCTTCGCCGAGTGCTTGCATCCGTCGAACGTGCCGTACCTCTTCATGCTGATGACGATCTACATCGCGGCGGTCTTGTGTGAGATCCCGTCCTATATCGGTATTTTGTATTACAGCCGCTTTCGCAAAGCTGACTCGGTGCTCGGACTGATCTTGCCGCTGATGCCGCTGTATCGGTTCTTGATGTTGGTCGTGAGGACTCAAGCGAACGTGCGCGAGATCCTCTATCGCGACTCATTCAATCAGCGTCACGTTCCGCCGCACGTCCGCGCCGCAACATGGCATTGGTAGGCAATCAATGATCCGAATGGCGCGCCTTCAAACGGCAATCTCGAATGAGATTAAGCGGGGTTGTCGCAGTCGAAATCGATTTGTAAGGTCCGGCCCGATTCAAGCTGGGACAGAAGCATCGGTCGCTCGTTCCAGTGGTTTTGCAAAGTGTCAGTCGCGGCAAGGAGGCCTCGCATGACCGTGCGGCAACTCGAAACCAGTTTGCAGGTTCAAATTCGCTGGCTCATTCGTCGGGACATGACCGACGTGCTCCGCATCGAGCGTGAGAGCTTTGAGTTTTCTTGGGGTGAAGAAGACTTCCTCAAGTGCCTGCGCCAGCGCAACTGCATCGGAATGGTGGCCGAAGTCGATTCGCAAATCGTCGGCTTCATGATCTACGAGTTGCATAAGTCGAAGCTGAGCGTCCTCAACTTCGCGGTCGATCCTGAATGGCGCCGGCAAGGTGTCGGGACCGAGATGGCTCAGAAGTTGGTCGACAAGCTCTCTCAGCAACGTCGCAACGAAATCATTCTGGAAGTGCGCGAGACCAATCTGGGTGCGCAACTCTTCTTCCGACAGCACGGCTTCCGCGCGATCAAAGTCATTCGCGAGCACTACGACGACACGACCGAAGACGCGTATGTCATGCGCTATCGTCTCGACGAAAACGAAGCCGTGCCGATGCCTGCTCCGAGCCGCAATCGAGTCTCGGCTTACGACGCTGCGTAAGGCGTGAGTTTTGATGTTGCGCTGTCCGAAGTGGCGTGCGGCGATTCATCGCCGCTTTGGGTTTGCGGCGTAGCCACTCTTTGTTTTCTCGGTCGAGTCGGCGCTGCAACCGCTGCGTGAGAGGCGAAGAGAAACAAAGACAAAGACGGCTCCGCCGAATGGGAAAGCGGTGATAAATCACTGCACTCCAAAGAACTCGCAACTCCAAAAGGCATGAGCGTCGTCGCGATGTAAGAAGCATTGCACTGCTGTGTCGCGACGATTGGTTCAACGCGCGAAGGCATAGCGGACGGGCACGAATGCCCGTCCTCATGCGACTGGAGGTTCGCTCGGTCAAAGTCATTGAGAGCGTGCGATAGTCGTGGTTCGCGGAGAGGCGGCGATCTCTTGAAGGGCGGCAACTCCTCGAATGTACGACGGACTTGCAGTCCGTCGCGCAAAAGCGTTGTTCGTTCGGAAGCGACGGACTGCAAGTCCGTCGTACCAATTTCATCACAGCCTCGGGAACGAACCGCGACTATTTGCGGCCTTCTCGGAGTCCTTAAAGGATCTCTAACGTCGGCAGCTCCGGAGCTTCGATCAGGCTCTTCGCGACTTGCATCGCGACGTTTTGGCAGAGCTTGAGCAGTGGCTCGCGCACGACGCTCTCTTCGTTGAAGACGTCGCCGATCCGACCGTCGTCGCCCAGAACTCGGATGTTGGCTTCGATTGGAACTTCACCGAGGAACGGAATGTTGGACTTCTCGGCCTGCGCCTTTGCGCCGCCTCGTCCGAAGATTTCGCCGGTCATGTTCTCGACGATGCCGAGCACCGGAATCTTCACTTGATCGAACATGCTCAGTGCTTTGACGGCGTCGATCAGAGCGACCTTTTGCGGCGTGCAGACAACAACTGCTCCGGCCAATCCGAGCAATTGCGACAACGTCAGTGAAACGTCGCCCGTTCCCGGCGGCAGATCGATGATGAGATAGTCGAGATCGCCCCAGTCCGTCTGAGCGAGGAACTGAGTCAGCAGCTTGTGCAGCATCGGCCCGCGCCAAACGACGGCTTGATCCTCTCGAATCAAGAAGCCAATCGACAGCAGCTTGAGTCCGTCCTTTTCGATCGGCTGAATGCGCGGGATCACCTGTCCGTCGGGAGTGCGATGCTCGACCATTGCCGGCTGTCCGGCGTTCTGAGCACCGCAGAGCAACGGAATGCTCGGTCCATAAACGTCGGCGTCCATCAAGCCGACTTTCGCGCCATAGTTCTTGAGGCCATAAGCGAGGATCGCGGCCGTCGTGCTCTTGCCCACTCCGCCTTTGCCGCTGCCGACTGCGATGACGTTTTTCACTCGCAGGCCGATCTTGCCGCCGCTGTCCTTGCCGCGCACGCGCCATGAGAACGTCACGTTGGCAGTCGGGCTGCTCGGATACTTTGCTTTGACCGCCGCTTGCACCGCTTCCGCAAGGCGCCCGCGATTGGGATAGGCGGGAGTGAGTAATTCCAATTCCACTTGAGCGGCACCGTCAGCACCGACTTCAACGGACTTCAGAATGCCGAGTTCGCCAAACGAACGTCCGAACTCAGGGTCTTGAATCAGCGATAAGAGGCTGCGTATTTCAGCGGAATTCATGAGCTTCGCTTTCCAATGGAAGGGTGAGGGGGCGGCGTTGTAATGGCGGTCGAAGTCAGCCTCAACGAGCACGCAGCCTGCGTTGAATTCAGCAGCAACTCCCGATGCGTCGGCCCGAAGTCGTGTTTATTTCGACGGCTCTGATTCGAGTTTTTTGGCTGAGTTCGGAGCCCTTCTCATCGCCATTTTTCGGGATTAGTCTCCCGCCCCGCTTTAGGGGCAGAAGTGTCAGCATGCCCCGTTTCGCATCGCGTGTGGTGAGACTCTCGCCAAGGAACCAACATGGGACGTCCGGTAACTCTTTTTACTGGCCAATGGGCCGATCTTCCCCTCGAAGTCCTCTGCAAGAAAGCACGCGACTTCGGATACGACGGACTCGAACTCGCCTGCTGGGGTGACCACTTCGAAGTCGACAAAGCTCTGAGCGATGACACTTACTGTGCTCGCAAACGCGACTTGCTTGAGAAGCATGATCTCAAACTCTTTGCGATCTCGAATCACCTTGTTGGACAAGCAGTGCTCGATCGCATCGACTCGCGACATAAGGCGATTCTGCCCGAGTACGTATGGGGCGACGGCAATCCTGACGGCGTGACTCAACGAGCGATTGAAGAGATGAAGCGGACGGCCCGTGCCGCTCAGAAGCTCGGTGTTGGTGTCGTCAACGGCTTTACCGGTTCGAGCATTTGGCATTGCATCTACGACTTCCCGCCGACGCCGCGCAAGATGATCGACGCCGGGTTCCAGTTGCTGGCCGATCGATGGAATCCGATTCTCGATGTGTTTCAAGAGTGCGGCGTGAAGTTCGCGCTGGAAGTGCATCCGACCGAAATCGCGTTCGACATCTACTCGGCTGAGCGTGCTCTTCAGGTACTCGATAACCGTGAAGAGTTCGGCTTCAACTTCGATCCGAGCCACTTGATTTGGCAGGGAATCGATCCGGTCGAGTTCATTCGGTACTTCCCGAAGCGCATCTATCACGTCCATATGAAGGACGCCTCGACGACGCTCAATGGTCGAACCGGCATCAACAGCAGCCACTTGTCCTTCGGCGATGCGCGCCGAGGATGGGACTTCCGCAGCGTCGGTCGCGGTGCTGTTCGGTTTGAAGAAATCATCCGAGCGCTCAATGCGTGCGGCTATACCGGTCCTCTCTCAGTGGAATGGGAAGACTCGGGAATGGACCGCGAGCACGGAGCGAGAGAGTCCTGCCAGTTCTGCAAGAACGTTGATTTCGCCCCGTCGAATCGCGCGTTCGATGCGGCCTTCGCGGACTAGTTCGGAGTTGTCGTAGCATGGATTTCTAGCCCGTGCTGAAAGGCAGCACGGACTGGAAGTCCATGCTGCTTGCGACACTCGTCGCCTTTGCAATTTGATCGAAGCTGATGACCCGCCTCACGGCGGGTCATTCTTTTTGAGGCTCGCCGTTGTTCGTGTCGTGAGGCTCAAGCAGCAAGCCTCGGATCGCGGTACTGAAGATGCCAATGAGGCGAGGCCGTCTTTAAGGTCCGAAGGACGTTGTGTGGGATGAAAACGAGACGGCGAGTTTGCTCGTGACGGCAAATTCAACTCGTGAAAGTGAACGTCGTCCTGCTGCGGCTCGGGATGGAATCTCAAGCTACTTTTCGGGGCAGAGTCCCGCTTCATCGCCTTATTGAACTCGGAGTTCATCATGTCTGATCCGCTTTACCTCGAAGCCATTCGGCTCTTTCAAGAGAAGTTTGCTCGCACATCCGAACTCGGACTGCGCGAGCCGGCGGCGATGACGCTCGTCACATGCTCGGCTGATGGGCGTCCTTCGTCGCGCACCGTGCTATTGCGAGGCATTGATGAGCGCGGGTTTGTGTTCTTCACGAACTCACTCAGCCGCAAGGGCCGGCAAATGGCCGAGAATCCGCATGTCGCGCTGACGTTCTATTGGGATAAGTGGCAAGAGCAGGTGCAGGTCGAAGGCACGATTGAACGCGTTGAGGATGCCGAAGCGGATGCCTACTGGGCGCAGAGAGCACGGTTGAGCCGAATTGGTGCATGGGCCTCGCAGCAGTCTCAGCCGCTTGAGCGGCGCGAGATGTTGATGGAGCGTGTTGCGGAGTTTGAAAAGCAGTTCGAGGGGCAAGACGTTCCCCGTCCGCCGCATTGGTTCGGCTATCGCGTGAAGCCCAATCGCATCGAGCATTGGCACGGAGCCGAAGGCCGCTTGCACGAGCGAGTGGTGTATGAGCAGGCCGGAACGCAGTGGATCAAAGGCTTTCGATACCCCTGATCGTCTAAGGATCTTGACGCTTAACGATCCCGCGCCAGAATGCCCGCCGCTTTCGACGCAGAGCTAAGAGGCCATTTCAGTTCGGTCAAAACGAGCCTGCTCCGACGAAGCGATACGGACCTCCGCTCGGGCCACATGGCCGTGACAGGCACATTGCAATGGGACTTGAGGAATACGAACGCACGGCAAGCCAGACAGCTCGCGATGAGCTGATCTTGAAGCACCTTTGGCTCGTGCGTCACATCGCGGGAAAGCTGTCTGCTCAACTGCCTCCCGAAGTCGATTCCGAGAATCTCGAATCCGCCGGCATGTTGGGGCTCGTTGAAGCCGCGGAGCGATTTGATGCAACGCGCGGGGTCGATTTCAAAGCCTTTGCCGCCTTGCGAATTCGCGGCGCGATCATCGACGAACTGCGACGCAACTGCCCGCTGCCTCAAGAAATGCTCGCGAAGGTGCAAGTCCTGATGCGGGCTCAGAAGACGATTCAGCATCCCATCACCGTCGAAAAGCTGATGAAGGCGACGGGGTACACAGAAGACGAAGTGCTCGATTGCCTTGCGGCCATTCCGCTGACGCAAGTGCGGTCACTGGAGCAAGTCGGCGACGGATGGTTTCAAGCGAAGGGCGAATCGCCCGACTGGCGTTTGCAGCTTGAAGATCAAACACGTCTCTTAGCGAACGCCATCATGTCGCTGTCCGAGCGAGAGCGGCTCGTCGTCACGCTCTACTACAAAGAAGACTTGCGACTCAAAGAAATCGGGCAGTTGCTGAGTCTGTCAGAGTCGCGTGTCTGTCGCTTGTTGAGCGCCGCGCAATTGCAGATGCGCGAGCATGTGAAGTCGCATCTGTAATTGTTGTGACACGCTTCGACCGGCTGAACTTGCCGCAGTTAGGTCGTCGCGCACCTTCGCGTGTCCGTAGCCGAAATCGGGCAACGTTCATTTTGGTGTCGCATTGGGTCGCAGAGCCGTGCTCGTAAGGAAGCGATATTTGGGCTATTCCGTAACGGTTTCCGCTTCCTGAGGAACACATCCGTTTTTGGGTACGACGGACTTGCAGTCCGTCGCTTCTCACGACGATCGACGGACTACAAGTCCGTCGTACCGGTATTCCTCACCCATTGTGGCGGCCCGCCCGGTGAGGAACTCCTGACGGGCGCGGCTCTGCGACCTCACGTTGAACCATGCCGAGCTTTCACGATCGATCTTCGTCGCCGATTGGGGAACTCGTAGCTCAGTCTCTCCGAGACTCAGCATTTTGCAGAACGAAGCTGCATCAAGAACGCCAGTTGAACCCAATGACGAGTTCGCAGGGGCGATTAGTAAGTCGCTTCGTCACGCAACAAAGGCTGCCTCGGAAAGTCGGCCCTACGACTCAGTTCCCAACTCACACAGGATCGCAACAGGAACCGAGCAACTCTTGGGGCCAATGAAACGCTGCCGAACGCGTTGACGAACGCCTTACGAGGCGGATGCCGCGCTCAGGATCTTCAAGGCGCGATGCACGTCATCCGTGAGATCGGAGTCCTTTTGCTGAGTGCGCAGCACTTCGAGCGGATGCAGGCTGCGGCGTTCTCGGCACTCGCGGAGTGCCTTTGCTATTCGCGGTTCCTTTGCGGCGAGAGTCACGAGCGTTAGCCAGTTTCGGCGGTCCTTTGCCCAGTCGGCACGCATGCCGGGGAATCGGTCGGTGCAAACAACGATCGATCGCGCCTTCATCGCATAGCCGCGCGGAAAGGCTTGCAGAGCCGTGAAACGCCATTGCACTTCGCGCTCGCTCAATTGAGTCCCGTTCGTCTCGATGATGACGCCCGGCATTTTGATCGAGCAGCGAAACGGCTCGCGCGAGCCGAGGACGCCGAACAGTCCGCCGTGAATGCCGCAAATGCGTCCCATCAACTTCGCAGCGATTTGCTGAAAAGCCGCTTCGCCGCCGGGATAGTCAGCCATCGCCGCCCGCCAGTGCTCGTTCCATTGCTCGCTGAAAAGATGGCCCTGCGCGTCGAGCATCAATCTACGAACGGCTTCGTCGTTGACCGATTGCCCGTCGCGCCGTTTCAGATTTCGCGCAGCGATGCGGAACCACAAATTCTGCACGGCGGCCTCTGAGACTGAGGAGAACAGCTTCGGCGACGGCGGCGCTGACGGATCCGTCTGAGGTTCATCGAGAGCAACATCAAACTTCTTCGCTTGCTCCTTCAGCAGTCGAGCCGCGATGCGATCAAAGCGGTTGATCCGAGCGTCTGCGTCTTCGTGAGCGGCACATTGCAGAGCCGACTGAAAGAATTCTTCGAACGCGTCTCCGCCGTTTGTTCGGATCCAACTTATGAGTTCCGTCGCGTCGTACTCGGGCTCGAAGCCGCGTTTGAAAGTTCGCGCGCACTGATCCGCGAACAACGTCACTAACTCGCGCCGGGCTCGTGCTGAGTCCGTAATGTCGAGCACCTCTGTCAGCGTCTCGTCCCATAGGCACTCGGTCACGAGGCCGTAGTCGTTGACGACTCGTTGCAGCTTGAGCGTGCTGCTCTCATCAATGCCCTCACGCCGAAATTCGACATGCAACGGGATGACGTCGCCCGGCTTAACTCGCTTCCGAGCAAGAATCATCACCGGGTTCTGATGACCGTCCGAGCGACGCTGCTGAGGCTCGCCGGGAATCGACGGCAGAGTGAGGTCTCCGTCGTAGTTGTCATACTTCTTACCTGCATCCGGGGACCGCGATTCGTCCCACTGCTGCTCGTCGAACACTTTGCCGAGCGGTTGCAGGATCGCACGATCGACCGACCCGTCGAGCAGCAGTTCGCTCTGCACGTGATGCACCGGATTCGGCCCGCAACCGACAATCAGCGACGCACCGATAAGCAACGCAACTCGCAAGACTCGCGGCATGATGAGACTCCAGCGAGGCTCCGCCTCCGAATTATGGTCGCCTTTCGCTCCGCGAAAGAGCGTCTTTAGGGCGTCCTCGTACGAACGAATTTCGCATGAAGGTCCGGCGTTTGAAGGCGCACTTTTGCGGAGCGAAAGGCGACCACAAAACTTGAGTTAACTGTGACAGCTTTCGAGTTAGAAGAGTCCGCTAACGACTTCTTTAGCAACGAAAGCGAGTCGTAGAGCGACTGAGAACGATCGCGTGCAAAGGTCGGCATTCACCGACATGTCTCGATGCGCTTTGCAGGTCCGTTATTCCCGGCGAATCGTCAACGAGTCGAATGTCGTCACGAAACGCTTCCGTGATTCGGGCAGAGCAGCCGATCGTCGCTCGCAATTCCGGCTTTCGACCAATGGTCGCCTTTCGCTCCGAGGCTGTGATCTTTTGAAAGGCAGCAACTCCTCGGATGTACGACGGACTTGCAGTCCGTCGCGTAAGTGCGTTTTTCGTTTGGGTGCGACGGACTGCAAGTCCGTCGTACGAATTTCATCACAGCCTCTCCGCGAAAGAGCGTCTTCGTTCGGGCGTCATCTTGAAGTCACGCCTCAGTGACCGAGACGCGTTTGAAGACGCACTTTCGCGGAGCGAAAGGCGACCACAAAAACTTGAGCCGGATCTCACGAACTTCCGACTCAAGTCGCCTCGCCCCGCGATCTATGCCTCGACAACTTCAACGAGGGTGCGAAGCATGTGCCCGGTTGCTCCGCCTTCTCGATGAGCTTTGTTGCTCGATGCGAATGCGGGACCGGCAATGTCGAGATGCACCCACGGTTTTTCTGCGACGAACTTTTCGAGGAACTTTGCGGCTGTGATCGCCCCGCCCCAGCGGCCGCCAATGTTCCGCACGTCTGCGACATCACTCTTCAGCAGTTCGTTGTAGAGGTCGAACATTGGCAACTGCCAAACGAGTTCTCCCGCACGCTTCGCAGCGGCGAGCACGGAGTCGCACCACTGTTGATTGTTCGTGAACACTCCGGTGACGTCTTCGCCGAGCGCGACAACGCAGGCTCCCGTCAGCGTCGCGAGATCGATCAAGCGGTCGGCTCCGCGATCGACCGCATACGACATCACATCGTTGATGACGAGCCGCCCTTCGGCGTCAGTGTTTTGCACTTCGATCGTGACGCCGTTTCGTGCTTTGAGGATGTCGCCGAGTTTGTACGCCGCGCCGCTGATCATGTTCTCGACGAGCCCCATATAGGCCGTCACGTTGACTGGCAGCTTCAAGCGAGCGATCGCAGCGATCGCTCCGAGCACCGTTGCTGCTCCGGCCATATCGCACTTCATCGTCAGCATGCCGTCCGTCGGTTTGATCGAGAGTCCGCCGCTATCGAACGTCACTCCTTTGCCGACGAGTGCTGTCATCGGAGCGTCTGCTGCGCCGCCTCGATATTCGATCGCAACAACGCGCGGAGGCCGCTCGCTGCCTTGCGCGACTGCCAGTAACGAACCCATTCGCTCGGCAACGAGTTGATCTCGATCAAGCACATCGCACTTGAGTCCTAACTCCGCCGCGACGGCATGCGCTCGCTCTGCAAAGGACTCGGGATAGATCTGCTGCGGCGGCAAGTTGATCAGCTCGCGCGTGAGATTGATCGACTCGCCGATGATGCGTCCGCGATCTGCGCCGGCTTGAGCTTCCGCTTCTTGTCCCGCTGCGACGAGCACACTCGCTTGCTTGAGTGCGAAGTGTCCGGGCTCGGCTTTCAGCAGGTCTTGCCCGATCGCTCCGACGATTGCTGCTGTAACAATGATTTCAGCCGCTGCGGCGACCGTCAGATGAGGAGCACTGCTGCCGAGCCCCTCCGGCAGAGCAAAGACGGCTGCGATGTCTTTCTTTGTCGAGACGCTGCGAACGGCACTCATCAGCGCCTTCTCAAACCGAATCCGATCGAGCTCGCCGATCTTCCCGAGTCCGACAATGAGCAAGCGTTTCGCCGCGATGCCATTGGGTACCGATACGGTGACGAGTTCGGCAAGCTTGCCGGTGACATCTTTCTGCTCGATGAGTTTTGCGAGCGTTCCGCCGAGTGCTGCATTGAGTTCGCCCAATCGTCCCGAGAGATCACTGCCTTCCGGCACTCCGACAACGAGCCAATCTCCGACCGCTTCACTCCATCCCGCACTCGACAGTTCCAACAACATCATGTTCCTTTTGTTACAGCCGTTGATTCCGACAAAACGAATACTGCGTCTTCGAGACTTGCGTTTCGGGTAGCAGAAGTCGTGAGACTTCTGAGCGAGCGTCGAAAGACCGAACTCTTACGAGTTCGGCTACCCCGAATTCTGAGCCTTGAAGACGCACTACGCAGCTGAGCCGCACTGATCGGCTCACGGGTCGAACAATGTAGGTTCGATTGCTCGGCGTGAAGTCAGCATCGTCAGCGCGGGCGAATCAGCGTCGGCGAGCCGCTTGTTGGATGTCTTCGCGGCAGCCTCAAAGTGCTGCATTCGCTGCTCGTTTGCTTTGCGCGAGAAGTCGTCAGACTGACCCGCCGCAATGCGTCTCGTCTTCCGTCTCATCGCAGCAAAGGTCGCAGCACGATGTCAGAGAGTTCGTCCGAGCGGAGTCGGTATGTCGTCGGTATGGACTTAGGCACGACGAACTCGGCGGTGTGCTACGTCGACACCGCTCAGAAGCCGACGAAGGTGCGAACCTTTCTCTTGCCGCAAGTCGTTGCCGCCGGGCAGATCGAATCGCGCGAGACGCTGCCCTCGTTCCACTATCAACCAGCGCAAGGAGAGTTGCCGGTCGGCTCGGTGCGACTCGGATGGCAGACGAGCGAGTCGCGGCATGTCGTCGGGGTCTTTGCGCGCGAGCAAGGCGCGGTTGTGCCGGGGCGAATGATCAACTCGGCAAAGTCATGGCTGTGCCATTCGGGAGTTGATCGCACCGCCGATTTGCTGCCATGGCACGGCGCCGATGATGTCGATCGCCTCTCCCCCGTTGAGGTCAGTGCGCGGTACATCCGGCATGTGCGCGAAGCATGGGATGCGAAGTTCCCGGAGCATCCGCTCGCTCAGCAAGACTTCGTGCTCACTCTGCCGGCGTCGTTCGATGAGGTTGCCCGCGAACTCACGATCAAATCGGCGGCCGCTGCGGGCTTGCCGCGAGTCGTTCTGATCGAAGAACCGCAAGCCGTTTTTTACGCATGGATCGATGCGCATGCCGATCGCTGGGAGAACGTTGTTTCGCCCGGTCAGAAGATTCTGATTTGCGATGTCGGCGGCGGGACGAGCGACTTCACGTTGATCCGAGTGCGGCGCGGTGAAGGCGGCAAAGTGCAGTTTCATCGCATCGCTGTCGGCGAGCATTTGATTCTGGGCGGCGACAATCTCGATCTCGCGCTCGCTCATTATCTCGAACGCAAACTGCTGAAGGTTGCGGACGATGATCCTCAGCCGCGCAAGCTGGAGCCGCGCCAATGGGGCTTGCTCGTTCGTATTGCTCAACGCACGAAAGAGTTGTTGCTCGGGCCGAATGCACCGGAGCGCTACACCGTGACGTTGCCCGGTTCGGGGTCGAAGCTCATCGGCGGTGCTCTGCAAGTTGAGGTCACTCGCGCTGAAGTCGAAACGTTGCTTGTCGACGGCTTCTTGCCGCGCTGTGACTTGAGCAGCAAACCGGCGGCGCGACGATCGGGCTTTCAAGAGTTCGGGTTGCCTTTCGCTGCTGACCCCGCCGTCACGAAGTACCTCGCTCAGTTTCTGACGGCACATCGGCATGTCGGATTGGGGGAAGACGCTGCGACGCTCGCTACTGCCGATCACAACATCGATCCCGCGCGTGCCGACATCGTGCTCTTCAACGGCGGCTTCTTTGAATCGCCCTTGCTGCGAGCCCGCTTGCTCGAAGTGTTCTGCTCATGGTTTCGCACTCAACCCGAGCAGGCAGAATGGTCGCCGCTCGTGCTTGAGAACGACCGACTCGACTTAGCAGTCGCGCGCGGCGCGGCTTACTACGGAATGGTCTTGCGCGGTGAAGGAGTGCGGATCGCGGCGGGCTTGCCGCGCACGTACTACGTCGGCGTTGAGTCTGCTTCGGATGCTGAGCACGGCACGGCGTTGTGTCTTCTGCCGGCCGGGCTCGAGCCGGGGCAGAGCGTTGATCTGACCTCACGCACCTTTGAACTCACTCTCGCAACGCCGGTCGAGTTTCCGCTCTTCGTTTCGAGCGTTCGGCTCAACGATCAACCGGGCGAACTTGTTGCCGTTGATCGCGAGCAACTTTCTTCGCTGCCTCCCATTCGCACCGTGCTCCGTGCGGGGAAGAAAGGCGAGTCGGGCTCGGTGTCAGTTCAATTACATGCGCGGCTTAGCGAGATCGGAACGCTCGAAATGTGGTGCTCCGAGACGAACGGCTCGCGCAGTTGGAAGCTGCAATTCGACGTTCGCTCGACGACGCAAACGGATGTCGTCGCGCACTCGGGAACGGCGGAGCAACTCGGCTTCGTCGACTCAGCGACGGAAGCGAGTTGTCAGCAACTCATCGCGGATGTCTTCGGGCCGGAAGGCAAAGCGGCGCCCGCTGCGCTGATGAAGCAACTGATGGGAGCGCTCGAAGGCTCGCGCGAGAATTGGCCGCCGTCGTTGTTGAGAACGCTTTGGGCCGCACTGCTTGAGCATGCCGACGGTCGAAAGCGAAGTGCCGAGCATGAAGCGCGCTGGCTCAATGTGTTTGGGTTCTCGCTGCGTCCGGGTTATGGGCTCGCAATGGATGATTGGCGGGTCAACGAAAGCTGGAAGCAGCTTCAAGGTAAGCCGCGCTTCGATGATGTCATCTGCCGGCAAGAATGGTGGGTGATGTGGCGCCGCATTGCAGGCGGGCTGACTGCGGGACAGCAGCAGCAATTGATTTCGCCGCTGCTCGGGCAACTGCGGCAGCGTCATAAGCAAGTCATGACCGGAAAGGGCGGAGCAGGGGACTTGCCGACTCAGTCCGCAGAGTTGAGCGAGATCATGCGGCTGATTGGCTCGCTCGAACTGCTGCCGATTGCAATCAAGGAAGAACTCGGCGAACTCTTGCTCGACCTCCTTCCGAAGACCTCAATGGCAAGCGTTCGTCCGACTCTTGCATGGGCGATCGGCCGCATCGGTTCTCGCTCGCCGGTCTATGGGCCACTCAATCGAGTGATCCCGGTCGAACGCACTGAACGCTGGCTCGAGCGGTTCCTCAAGTTCGACTTCGCAGACTCAATGGGCCTGCTGGCGGTGCTGCAACTCACTCGAAAGACGGACGACCGTTATCGAGACCTCAGTGACGGGCCGCGCCGGCTGGCGTTGAATTGGCTGCAATCGAAGAACGCGCCGACGCACTATCTCGATCTCATTCGTAACGGCGGGCAACTCAGTGTCGAAGAGCAGGGACTGATCTTCGGCGAGTCTTTGCCGAAGGGACTCCGTATGGCGTAAGCCCAATGGCAATGAGTTTCGGTTTCGCGACTCTCGGCTTTTAGTCGGTATGGTCGTTTTGAAAATTGGGGGCAGAGTTTGAGGGGTCTCTTTTTGGTTTTGGGGCGGCGTTGATCGGCCGCGCGTTCGTCGTAGCGCTTTGCTCGGCTAAGCCGTTAGAGTGCCGCCCCTCGCCGTCAGAGACGTTGCCGATTCAGCTTCGAGACTTCCGACAGCGATCTGATTTCGTCGTATTACTCGTTCTCGATTTCTTGTCGGCTTGCGCAGGTAGTCGCCTTTCGCACCGCGAAAAGGACTGTCGGCTTTTGCTCCGCAAGAGCTTCCTTTCGCGGAGCGAAAGGCGACTATCGGTTGCGACGCAACTAGGTCGTTTAGCCCGCAGTCGCACGCGAGGATGTAGCAAGAATTCCTCACCTGAAATGGATGAGGGCGTCATCAGCGAACTCGAAGCGAAAGTCATGACGATGCGCGGTCTCGCGTCGTCGCCCCGAAGGGGCATCGAGGTCGGTCTTCGTAGCATGAGCTTCTCGCCCGTGCTGAATGGCAATCGTCGATCGAACGCCGACATCCCGAAGGCAGCACGGACTGGAAGTCCATGCTACGAAGACAAACACATCGAACTGCTCGCCTTCAAGAAGCGTGAGCACTGTTGCAACTCAATCGGCACAGAGCCGAATCATTGAAAGTGAGATATGCCGGAGTCTTCTCAGTCGCAGCCGTCCTTTGTTGTGCCGCAAGAAATGGTCGGCAAAACGCTCGCCGCAGTCGTGAAGCAGTTGACCGAGCAAAGTTGGAGCGACGCGAAGAAGCTCATCGATCAGCGCCGCGTCGCCGTGAATGGGGTCGTCTGCATTGAAGACGTGCGCCGCATGCTCGCGGCCGATCGCGTTGAAGTGAGCGAGAAGCCGTTCAATCGCCCCGTCAATTCGGATGACGTCACTGTCTATCACCTCGACGCGAACTTGATCGTGCTTGAGAAGCCGTCGGGCATCATCTCGTTGCGTCACTATCGCGAGATCGATTGGCCTTACGAGCGACGCAAAGCTCAACCGACGCTCGATGAGATCGCGCTGGAGAAGATCGGTTCGATGATGCGTCCGCCGCAGGACCTCACGCGGCTACCGGCGAAGGATCGACGGCAGAATGTTCGCGCGGTGCATCGCATCGACCGAGAGACGAGCGGACTCGTTGTGTTCGCTCGCAATCTCGAAACCGAGCAAGCGTTGATTCATCAGTTCGCCGAGCACACTGTCGAGCGGGTCTATCTCACGATCTGCTGGGGACACGTGAAGAACGGGACGATCCGCTCGCACTTCATCCGCGATCGCGGCGACGGACTGCGGGGCTCAACGCCGCTCGAGCATGAGGGCAAGATCGCGACCACTCACTTCAAGATGCTGCAAAAACTGGGGCAGCATTCGCTCGTCGAGTGCCGTCTTGAAACGGGTCGCACGCATCAGATTCGCATTCATCTGACTGAGGCCGGTCATCCGCTTTGCGGAGACCCGACGTATCGCTCGGCGTTCTTGCAACCGCCGATCCCGGACAACAGCGGCGCAAAGCGATTAGCGCTGCATGCTCACAAACTCGAATTCAAGCACCCCGCAACCGGCGAGCGAGTGCGCTTCGAATCCCCTCTACCGCGCGATATGGCCGCGTTGATGGAGAAGCTGAAGAAGTAGCGGCGCTTCATGCCTCGAATGGACCGCGCGATCGCAAAGCGCGTCGCGATGCGCACAAGGTTTGTCGGCTTTTGCTCCGCAAAAGCTTCCTTTCGCGGAGCGAAAGGCGACTATCCGATGCGGCTTCGTGAGTTGCCGCCGCCGATCGCGAAACGGTCGATGCAGCACTTCATCCTGCGAAAGACATCAGCCCCCGAGATGAACTCGGGGGCGATCTCGTGATCGAGACTTTTCCGGTACGCCGCGCCTAATGGCCGCAGCACTTCTTGAACTTCTTGCCGCTGCCGCAAGGACATTGCCCGTTGCGTCCGACTTGAGCGGCCTCGTAACGGATCGTCGTCGTCACCGTCTCGCGACGCTCCGAGAGCGCGGGCTCGGACAACGTCGGACGCGGACCGGGACGCGAATGACCTTCGTCGATGCGTCGAATCTTTGAAGCATCTCGTTGTCGACTCGCTTCGAGATCCGCGAGCCATTCACCCGCTTGAGGCAGATCAATCTCGAGCAACGTCGCTGCGGGAAGAATCTCGTGCTCGAGTCGGCAGAGCGAATCGGTGTAGCCGCGCTCGATCATTTCGAGCGTTGCTTCGATGCCCGCTGCCGAACCGATGCGGCACAGCGCCATGCAGATCATCGTGCAGACCGAATTGTCTTCTTCGGTCTTCAAGACGCTCAGCAACGCCGCTTCTGACTCGCGCGTTTTGCTGCGACTCAAAATGCCATTCGCAAAGTTCTTGAACGTCCAACTGCCTTCCGCCCAATCCTTCGTCAGCAGTTCGATCGTCGAGACATCGTTGATCGCAGTCAGAGCACTCAGGCACTCTTCCAGCAAGACGATTGAGTCCGAGTGCAACCGTCGAGTCAGTTCCGGAATCGCAGCCTGAATGCGTCGAGCACCGGCCAACTTGATGAGGAACAACTCCATCCAATCGCCGGCGTTCTCGCCATAGGCCGCCAACAGTTGAACGACTTCGTCTTCGGACGGCGTGCTTTGCGCGGTGAGTTGCCGAATGAGAATCTCGTGAGCACCGAGTTCCACTTCTTTCGGCCAACCTTCGGACTTGTCGCAGATCTCGGCGAGCATTCGCAGTTCTTTGAAGTGCTCTTCACCGGACAGTTTGAGTTCGAGCAAGTCCTTCTGAACTCGCAGACGTCGCAGCACATCGACATCAAGCGACGAGCAGCGCAGCTCATCTTCGTACTCAGCGAACGACTCCGGCGGCATCTGCGCGAGGACGTAACCGACGGCCTTACGCGCATCGAACGTCTTCACTTCGCTCAGCAGTGCAATCAACGGAGCCACTGCATCCGCCGTGACTGTGAAGTGGAAGGCTTGCAGCAACATGCGATGCGCATTGTCGGTGCCGTAACGACGAAAGCCTTCAAGGATCAGTGGGATGATGTCCGCATCAGCGGCTCGGCAATCGGCCAAATAGTCAACGGCGTACTCGCGGATATCGGCTCGCTCATCGAGCAGACGCTGCTTGATCTCAGCAACTGACCACATCGAAGACTCCTTTCTTAGTGCAATCAGACGGTCAGCAATCGAGCCCGAGCAATCCTTGCCGGGCTAAGCGGGCGGGAGCCTAGCGGGCTCCCCTAAAAAACTCCTAAGCCAGTTTTCGAGCCCATAAAGGGCTCGAAGACTCAGCAAGGACTTCCAGTCCGTGCCGCCTACGGACCAGTCTTGTGCTATGTCAGACGGATTACATCCGCGACTCGCAGGAACTCATTCGCAACCAAAAGTCGCGACCTACTTCTGAGCGGCTTTGAGGTTCGGAAGTTCGATCTTCGAATCGTCCGGACGGTAGATCCAAATGGGAGCGCTGACCGGTTTGATCTCAGTTTCAAACTGATCGAAGCGATCGCCCGGCCGCCAGTACTTCTGCATGATCGTCTTGCGCCAGACGGTCGTGTCGTCGTCCGCGTCTTCTGCCGAAACCGTATAGAACCACTGCATCTGATCGGCGCCGGGCTTCATCACTCGGTTCGGATCGAACAGGTTTTCGAAGTCAGCCGCCGCGCGCCACTCGACGTCGAACTTGCCGTTCCAAAGTTCGTGATTGATCCGCAGTTGCTTCGCATTCGCGAGGCTTTGCAGTTCGGTGTATTCGACCGGTCCCTTCACGAGCTTGTAGCCATTCGAAAAGCCGCCCATGTAGATCGTGTAGTAGTCGGCATCCGGGTCGACCGCGCGAAAGATCGCAACGCCGTCGTAACCCTTTGCACTCGCGTCATCGGCAGCAGCAGCCTCAGGCACGGGCTTCGTTGCTTGCACCGAGTTCAGCAGCTTCAGCTTCTCGCGCTTTGCAATCGCGACTTGCGCTTCGGGAGCAATGACGTCTTTGTAAGTCGTGCTCTTACCGTTGTCGTTTGTCACGAGCGTGAAGGTCGGAGCGAACAACTCCGGTCCCGGCGGATCATCGAACTTGTTGATCGGCCGCGAATCCGTCTCGTCCTTGCGACGCGGTAACTCACGATTGGTCGCGCGATAAACGAGATAGTGATACGGAGTCGGCTCGAGCTTGCCCGTCTTCGGATTTGTCGTCGGCACAACGATCATGCGCAGCGATTTGAACTGCACCTCGAAGACCCACAAATTGGCCTGATTGTTGAGTTCTTCGCCCGTCGACCGCGATGGAAGCACGACATCGAAGCCGCCGCGAGTGGGCTTCAACTCTTGAGCGATCAGGGTCTGCGCGACCGTCATGCTCATCAAAAACGCCAGCAGCCAATGAGTCCAACGCATGAGCAATCTCCGAAAATCAACGGTCTGTCTCAGGTCGGATCGACTATAGGACTGCCAAAACTCGATGGTCAACGAGCCTCTCCGAGTAGCCGGAGAAGAGTTCTGAAGCGTGACGCGAGCGGCAGGATTGACCGGAATGACCGTCCGTTTCAGAGCGACCGTCATAGCTCTCAGCTTGCAATCGAGCGTTGCAAAGCACTCGCAGTCCGGAGCCGTAGCATGGGCTTCTAGCCCGTGCTCTCTTTGAGACTCCTCAAACGAGTGAGCAAACCCCAGAAGGCAGCACGGACTGGAAGTCCATGCTACGAGGGCGAACTCTTAGACCGGCAAGCATTGACCGACTTCATCTGCAACCGACTCGATCTCACGAGCAGTGACTTGCCGCATGCCGCCAGCGAAACCGACCAGTAGCGCGAGATCGGCGATGCGATTCACTCGGCGCGGGACGCCTCCGGCGAGTTCATGAATCTCGGTGAGTGCCGCCTCATCAAAGACCGGCTGCTTCACTCCCGCGACGTTCAAGCGGTGCCGGATGTAGCCGACCGTTTCATCGCGCGAGAACGACTGGAGCAATGACTTCACCGCCAGTCGCTCGTTGAGTTCCGGCAGATGTTCAATCCGCGCGAGCAATGACCGCTGCCCGCACAGCAAGAGTGTGAACGGCGCCTCGTTGCGGAGATTCAGCAACAGTTGAATGGTCTGAAAGACGCGCTGATCTTCGATCAAGTGAGCATCGTCGAGCACGATCAGCGGATGTCGTCCCTCGTCGGAGTGCATCGCCAATCCCGACTGCAACTGCCGGAGAATGCGATCGAGTGCGAGATCGTCTCGTCCCGGATCGACCTCTTCCCCCGAGATCTGCGCCGCGAGATAGCCGAGCAATTCCGACGCATTCAAGAAGGGATAATGCACCCAAACGACGGGACCGAATGGCTCGCCGAGTTCGCTGACCAACATCTTTGTCAGATAGGTCTTCCCGTAGCCGGTGCCCCCGACCAACAAGCCCGCTCCTTTGTTGCTTTCCAACAAGTAGCGCAGCTTCAGAAGAGCGGCTTGATGCGTGCGACTGCGGTAGAAGAAGGCCGCATTGCAATCGTTCTCAAACGGTTGACTGCCGAGATTCCAGTACTGCGCATACATCGGAGAAATCCAGATTGCTGGAGTGAAGACGAAGTCGTTGAAACTGCGATTCGAAGACTCGGATCGACGACTCAGAAGGACCGAAAACTTCGTCCGACTGAGCGACGCGGTCTTACTTGCCGGGAGTTGTCTCAATGGTGCCGGTCAGCCAAACGGGTTGATTGGCGACAGCTCGCGGAGTCACTGGACCGGGACGAACTCCGGACGAAGTCGTTGTTCCGGGAAGAGGACGTTCGAAGCTGGCTGAGGTCACTGCTTCGGTCTTCGCATTCGACCCGTCGAACGGAGAGAGCGCATTGCCGAAGAGCGGTCCTGCACTCGTTGCTGCTTCTTTCGGAGTCGCATCATTGAGCGCGGGGAATTCGAGCGGCGGAGTGTTCTCGGCTTGAGGCGACGCAGAGTCGCTGACGCCCATTGCTCCGAGCGTTTGCTTCTGAAAACCGACGAGCATTTCTTCGTCGGACATCTCTTCAAGGTCTGCTGATTGGTTGTTGGCGCTCAATCCAAAGAACGCCAATCCGCCGACTAACAGCACCGCAGCAACAACGCCGCCGACCTTCGGATTCAAGTATGTCTTCCATGCAGGCTGATTAGGCGCGGATGTCATCGGTGACTGGGACATGAAGCCTCCATCGGGACAAAAACAGCAATTCCGAAGGCATGTCCGAGCAAGAATGTCGCTTCATTTGAGGGGCGACGGCGTCAGCTGGTCGTGATCTCGTCACGACGAGCAGACCGCGAAGACCTCTCGGCCTCCGACTCTGCAGACACGCTCTGAGGTGTTATCGGCACCGATCGTGCGGATCTTGAGCGTTATGTCGAATAGGCAGAGTGGGAAAAGAATTCCGCGAATTCATGCCGCTGACGACTGACCGACTCGAAGCGGCAAAACATCCTGAGGAGCGCATCCGTTTTGGGTACGACGGACTTGCAGTCCGTCGTACCACTGTTTCTCACCCATTGTGCCGGCCCGCTCGGTGAGGAACTCTTCAGGAACGCGACGATCGGCCGTCAGAGGAGTGCCGCCGCGAGCATTCGCGAACTCGAAACTCACTTGCGACATGAAACCGAGCACGACGAGTCGAAGTACCGCTGCCGCCGCTGCACGATCCGGCCGCGCTCACTCGATCGGTTCTCTCATATTGATGCGGCACACTGCGACGAGACTCACTACGGTCCCGCGCCAGTCGCCCTGAAGCCGCTCGCCGCTACCGCGAATTCGCCTTCAGACTTCTTCGTTGCTCGATACTGGATCACGGATATGCGATTGCCATTCTCGATCACTCGTCTCGTTGTTGCCGTTGCTGCGTTCGCGGCATTTGGAGCGATCACATTGCGACTCGTCGCGCAAGATGCCGGTCTCAAAGCCGCGTTCGAGCGATACGACAAGAACAACGACGGCAAAGTCACTGCTGAAGAACTCGGTCAGCCGGCGCTCTTCAAAGCACTCGACGGCAACGGCGACGGGCACATCACTCTGCAAGAGGCACGCGAACGATTCCCGCGCGTTCGCAACCTGCAACCGAAACCCGATGCCGCACCGACAACGAAAGCTGTTGCTCAAGCGACTGAGGACAGTGATCTCAAACGGGGTCCAAAAGTCTTAGCCGGAGCCCCCGAAGGCATCGGACGTTTTGTGCCCGATGTCGAGTTCAAAGATCTCGACGGCAAAGCGCATCGCTTGTCCGAGTTCAAAGGCAAGCAAGCCATTGTCATTGCTGTGACGAGCACCAGTTGCCCGCTCAGCAAGAAGTATCTGCCGACGCTCGGTCAGCTTGAGGCTCGATATCGCGACCGCTCCGTTGCGTTCGTCTATGTCAACGCGACCGAGACCGACAAAGCGGCCGACATTCAAGCCGTCATCAAAGACAACGGATTGCGCGGCATTTATTCGCACGACGGTGACAGCAAGCTGCTTGCTCAACTCCGAGCGAAGACGACGACCGAGTGCTTCGTGCTCGACGGTTCGCGCACGCTGATCTATCGCGGTGCGGTCGATGATCAGTACGGCATCGGTTACTCGATCGACGCGCCGAAGCAGAGTTATCTCGCAAAGGCGATCGAAGCGACGCTCAAGCAGCAAGCTCCTGAAGTCGCGACGACGACTGCACCCGGTTGCGAATTAGGACTCGACGAACCCGCGCAGCCGACGACGGTGACTTATCACGCTCAGATCGCGCGCATCATTCGAACTCACTGCATTGAGTGTCATCGAGACGGCGGAGTAGCACCGTTCGCATTGGCGACAGCCGACGACGTCATCGCGCACGGTCCGATGATCAAGCAGGTCATTGAACGCGGAGTGATGCCGCCATGGTTCGCGGCGAAGCCTCATGCGGGGCAACCGAGTTTGTGGGTCAACGACCGCTCGCTGCCTGAAGCCGACAAAGCTCAGTTGCTTTCATGGCTTGCGAGTAAGCATCCGCTCGGTGATCCCGCTGATGCACCGGCGGCGCGCGACTTTTCATCCGGATGGCTGATCGGCAAGCCGGATGCGGTCTATCAATTCAGCAAGCCCGTCGCGGTCAAAGCAACCGGCGTGATGTCGTACCAAAACATAGTCGTCGACACCGATCTCACTGAGGACAAGTGGGTGCAAGCGATTGAGATTCAGCCCGGAGTGCGCGAGGTCGTGCATCATGTGCTTGTCTTCGTCATGAAGGACGGAGAACGACGCGGAGATGACGACGAAGAAGGACGCGGCGGTTTTTGGGCCGCGTATGTGCCGGGTAATAGTTATCGCATCTTCGGCGAGGGCTACGGCAAGCGGCTGCCTCAAGGTGCGAAGCTGCGATTTCAGATGCACTACACACCGAACGGTAAAGCGGTTGAGGACATCACAAAGATTGGCGTCGTCTTCGCAAAGCAGCCGCCGCAGCATGAAATTAAAGTTACCGGCATCGTGAATCCGCGACTGAGCATCCCGCCGGGAGCAGACAATCATCGCGAAGAAGCAACGCTGCGATTGCCGTTTGATGTTGAGGTGCTCGGCTTCATGCCGCACATGCACTTGCGCGGCAAAGCGTGCCGGTACGAAGTCGGAACGACCGAAACCGACGCGCGCATGCTGCTCGACATTCCGCGCTACGACTTCAACTGGCAACTGGTCTATCGCCCGACGGAGCCAATCTCGCTGACTCAAGGGCAAACGATTCGTTTCACAGCATGGTACGACAACAGCAAGAACAACCCCGCGAATCCCGATCCGACAAAGACCGTGCGCTGGGGCAATCAGACGTTCGATGAGATGCATCTCGGCTACATCGAGTACGTGCAACCGGGCGTCGCTCCCGGCAGCAGCAACAACTTGCGAGCAGCGCAAGTCAGCGCTCGATTGGGCGAAGCGCTCTTCGAGTCCGTCGACTCCGACAAAGACGGATTCTTGACGCGCGACGAACTCAATGCGGTGAAGGACAAATATCCGAAGCTCAAAGAGAACCCGAAGTTGATCGACCTCATGTTCGAGCGGCTCGACACTGACAAGAACAGCAAGCTCGATCAGACCGAACTGAAGAAGCTGCGCGAATTGATCAACCAGTAAGACGGCGTCGACTTCCCGAGTTCGTAGCATGGACGCCTACGTCCGTGCGTCATCGCTGGCGGACGAAGGCGTCCGACTTACGCGACGTAAATCGGGAGTGGATTCATCGCCAGTTTCAATGCGAGACCGACTGCGATTGAAGGCCGTCAAAACGAACGAGACACGCTCTCTCAAGAGATTGAGCGTGCCTCTTTCGTTTTCATGTGATGAGTTCAGGACTCGCCTACGTAGCTCAGTCGCTCCGAGACTGAGACATACTCCCTGAAGCCGTTTCTCTAACGCCGGGTTACAGCGAGTTCAGCAAGTCGCGCAGAGCCTTTCCGTTCGCGAAGACTCGCACCGTGTCTTCGCCGCGCAGCGTGACCCCCGACTTCGTTTCGGCAGTCAGCGAGACATCGATCTGTCGCATCGACGGTCTTCTCGGACCTTCAGCCAGCGCGGTCTTATAGGCATCGAGCAAGTTCGTCTCGTTGAGCTTGAAGAAGGCAACGAGATCGGGATCGCCGTCGCCATCAACGTCTTTGAACTGTGATCGGGCGAGGCGCGCTCCAGCAAAGACAACCGACTTGAGCTTGATGTCTCGAGCGTTGAACGTGCTCGTTGTGTAGATGGCAACTTGCACGAAGTCTTCGCAGCCCCTGCGACTATGGACGAGCCCATTGAGATTGAGTGGCTCACCTTTGACGTTGATGTCGATCTCATGCACCTGCGGGACGCAAGTGAGATCGAACTTTGCGACGGAAACGCCGCCGTCTGAATCCGTCGCAGTAATGACGACCGAGTGAGTGCCTGCATCTGAGGGAAGAGTGGTGTAAGACCAATTCCAGTCACCGTTCGATGATCCCGACTGAGTCACGGAGCCAATCGAAGCAGTGAGTGTGACGATGTCTGCACCCGGATCGCGGAACACTCCGCTGCGAACGGCCGTCTCTCCGCCATTCACAACCATTGCCGTCGGCGCACCGACGACACCGACGGCATCGAGATCGAGTCCGACATAGAACGGGTCGTACTCACCGGCGAGATAGACGTCGGTGATGCGAACGAAGTGGTATTCAGCGTCGGCAGTGGCGACCGATGCGATGTCGATTCCCGTCGCTTCGCCTGCTCGCATCGCAACTGGATTCGGCAGTGCGATCCAATTGGTGCCATCTTCACTGATTTCGACGGTCACTTCTTCGTTATCGAGACCGAGATCGAACAAGTAGAGGTCGACTCCGTTCGCGACGTAGTTTTGATCAACAAGAGTGTTGTCCGTGAATCGCAGCGTGATGGAGCCGCCGTTCCCGAGCGTGACGCCGTTGCTGTTATCGCCGCCGGTCGGTGCTCCTAATGCGGCGCTCGCAGTGAGGAATGCAGTGTTCGGACCGGGACTGAAGTCAACGACTTGATCCGCGAACGAAAGGTTGCCGCTTTCAAACGTGATGCCTTGATTGGTCGTCGAATTTGACGTTGTCAGCGAGACCGTCGGGCTCACGTTGTGAACGGTCAGAGTGAATGACGTCGTTCCTGTTTCACCGTTGATATCAGTCGCAGTGATCTGCACCGACTGCGATTGAGCCGGCCCGTTCGTCGTGTTGTAGGTCCATTGCCATAGCTGCCATTGCGCGTCGAAGTTGATCGTGCCGACGCTCGCCGTCACCTCTGCGATCGCGGCGCCGTCGGTGCTGATGTAACCGTAGTTACTCGCGATCCGCCCTTCATCAACCGGCACAACGGAGTCTTGCCGAGTCACCGTGATTGCCGAGAGCAAGACTCGCGAATCAAGCGTTTCGAGCTGCATCGATTGATGCTGCGTCGAACGCTCGAACCGCCGGCGATGTGCGGCTTGCCTTTTGGAACCCGAACGGCAGATCGAACGGAAGCGTGACGTCAGCCAGGAAAACAGTTGCATGCATCAGTCCTCAAGAAGTCGTGAAGAGTCGCGCTGCAACCCGGTCGAGACGTCGGAGAGCAGCGCAATGCTGCGAAACCGAACCGGGAGGCAACTCACGCAATGAGCATGACACAACTTCGCTAAGGCAAACCGATGACTCCGCGGTGCGGGGTGCAATCATTGTTGCAGGAACGCGACAGACTCGACCGACCTCGCGTTCGTGCCGGACCTCTCAGCCGACGAGACAGGAAATGCGGCGCTCAAGGCAATCTGAAACCGAGCTGTCGCAACATCGTCGTGACGGCGATGAGCGGTAGTCCCACTATCGCGGTTTGGTCGGAGCTTTCGATCGCTTCGAAAAGTGAGATGCCGAGCGACTCGATCTTGTACGAGCCCGCGCAATCAAACGGGCGATCGAGTGCGACATACCGCTCGATCTCTTCGCGGTTGAGGCGGCGCATCACGAGCGTCGTTGTGTCGACGTGCAATTGGCACCGAAACCGATGCCAAATGGCAATGGCGGTAATCAGTCGATGTTCGCGTCCGGCAAGCCGTTCCAATTGCGCAACGGCGTTCTCGACCGATCCGGGTTTGCCGAGCACTTCGCCGTCGAGTTCCGCAACTTGATCACTGCCGATGATGACCGCATCGGGATCGAACCCCGACAAACTCTCGGCCTTCAGTCGCGCGAGATAAGTCGCAATTGAAGCCGGAGCCGCGCCGCTGTTTTTGAAGGGCTCTTCATCAACGCCGGGAGCAAGACAACGAAACGGCAAGCGCAGTCGTTCCAGTAACTCGCGGCGATACTTCGAAGTGCTAGCAAGGATGAGATTCATGAGGTCGTGCTTGAGCGAGTTTCAGAGTGAGAACGCGCGGCGAACTCACTCGTGGCGGATGATTTGTCTCGCCTCATAGATGCAGTCGCTGCCGGTTTGAAGTTCGAGAGCCTTTCACTGCATCAAACCTCATTGCGACTGCCGAATGCCCCATTGCGTTGCCTGCTCGCGAGATGCGGGGTATGCACGCGGCAGACAGCTTTCGTTCGTCTTTCCTCAGGAACAACTTTCATGACTCGCATCGCGACCATCACTCGCCGCACCGCTGAAACCGACATCGTTCTGCAATTGAATCTCGACGGCACCGGGCAAGCCGAGATCAACACTGGCGTCGGATTCTTCAATCACATGCTGACGCTGCTCGCAAAGCACGGTTTGTTCGACCTCACGGTGACGGCGAAGGGCGACATTGATGTCGACTTTCATCACACCGTCGAAGACGTCGGCATCTGCTTCGGACAAGCGCTCGCTCAAGCACTCGGTGATAAGGCCGGCCTCACGCGCTACGGCAGTCTCTCGCTTCCAATGGAAGAGACGTTGATGACGAGCGCTGTCGATCTCAGCGGACGAATGGCCTTCGTTTATCGAGTTGAGTATCCGACCGAGAAGATCGGCGACTTCGATTGCCAACTGGTTGAAGTCTTCTGGGAAGCCGTCGCCGCGAACGCGCGGATGAACCTGCATCTGCTGAAGCATCACGGACACAACAGTCATCACATCTCGGAAGCATGCTTCAAAGCGACTGCTCGCGCCTTAAGGCAAGCCGTGACAATCGACCCGCGACAAACCGGCGTGCCGTCTTCAAAGGGTTCGTTGACCGAGAAGGCACCGGCAAAGTCGTAGCTGCGACCGTCACGACATGAAGGCGAACTTCGCGCAGAGCGCAAGACACGAGTTCGGCAGGCGCATTCGTGAACGCGGCTGATCGTCGCCTTTCGCTCTGCGAAAGGCAGCTCTTGCGGAGCAGAAGCCGACACTTCCTTTCGCATCGACTCTCAGACAAAGAGGACGCCCCTCATGAATCGTCGCGCGTTTCTTCAAGCAGGAGTTGCAGCCGCTGTGACATCGCAAGTCGTCGCCGCCTTAAAGCAAGAACGACTCGATGAAGCCGTTCGAGTGCTCACGAAAGCGACGACCGACGGACCCGTCTCGGCTGCGGTCATGCATGTCCGACAGCGTGAGACGTCCTTCACTCGGGCGTTCGGCAAAGCGGAGTCTGAGCATGCAATGTTCTTGCTCGGCTCAATCTCAAAGCCGATCTGCATGACGGCTCTGATGACGCTGTTTGATCAAGGAGCCTTCAAGCTCGACGATCCCCTGCAAAAATTCTTACCTCAGTTCCGCGATGCCGAGCGCGAAGCGGTCACGCTGCGACATCTGCTTTCGCACTCGTCGGGGCTGCCGGATCAATTGCCGGAAAATGATTCGCTCCGCAAACAGCATGCATCGCTGAGTCAGTTCGCGGAGCACGCGATGCGCACTCCGCTGAGCTTCAAGCCGGGCTCGCGCTATCAGTATTCGAGTATGGGCATCTTGCTCGCTGCTCGCGTTGCTGAACTGATCTCGAAGACGGACATTCTGACGCTCGTTGAGAAGTCGGTCTTTAAGCCGCTCGGCATGCAACGCTCAGCGCAGGGATTGGGACGCTTCAAGCTCGAAGACTTCGTGCCGATGCAAATGGAGTTTGCGGCAGTCGAAGCCGGCGGCGGCGATCCCTCTGCAAAGAATTGGGACTGGAATAGTTCTTACTGGCGCAAGCTTGGCGCGCCATGGGGCGGAACTCATGCGTCGGCTGCCGACATTGGTCGCTTCTTGGCGGAGTTCCTCAATGAAAGCGGTCTCGTTGTTCGCCCTGAAACTGCGCGACTGATGACGAGAAATCACAATGCGCCGGGACTGACGCCGCGCGGATTGGGTTTGAATATCGGTGCTGCTTTCGCGGCAAAGGGATGCTCGGAGAAGTCGTTCGGCCATACGGGTTCAACGGGCACGATTGCGTGGGCCGATCCCGAGACGCAGACGATTTGCGTTGTGCTTACGTCTCTTCCGGCGCGAGCAGTGACGCCGCATCCCCGAGATCTTGCCGCCGGTCAAGTCGCGGAGGCGATGCGCGAGTAAAGACGAAGCGCCAATAGGCTCTGAGAAATCTGAACCCGCCTTCTTGAGTCAAGTTTTGAAACGACACGTTTAACCGCGACCCTCTGGGGAACGCGTCGAACGCGGACTTAGACGCCATCGGTTGATCGTCGTAGCCGTCAGCATTGACCCGCTCTGACGACTCAGTCTCGCGTGAATCGCGAGTACCGATCCGCACTCGAAGCGCTCCCCAGAGGGTCGCGGTTAAACGTCTGAGCGAGAGCCTCGAACGAGACTCTCCGTCGCACGGGCATGCTCGCTCGTCGCAAAGAATCGACGGGCACGAGTGCTCGTCGATGACTCGAAGCCCTTTCGCAATGAGGAGCCCTGCATGCTCTGCCGCACAACAACGTCTGACGGTCTCTTATTGGACGGAGCTTTGCTGACTCCGTCGGTTTCGACGGGCTCCGCCTTTGTGTTTGTGCACGGCACCGGCAGTAACTTCTACGCGCCGGGGATATTGGAGCAGCTCGCACAAGCAGCATTTGCAGCCGGTCACATTGCACTGCGAATCAATACGCGCGGGCATGACGGCATTGCTTCGATCCCGACGGCGACGAAGTCCGTCAAAGGCGGCGCGACGTATGAAGTCGTTGCTGATTGCACGCACGACATCACTGCATGGTGCGACTTCCTGACCGCGAAAGGCATCAATCGCATCACGTTGGTCGGGCACAGCATGGGCGGAGTGAAAGCGATCTACTCGCAGGCACATGCACCGCACGCCGCCGTCAGTCGCATCGTGTGTTTGTCGCCGCCGCGATTCTGTCATCAGCACTGGATGTCGCATCCTCAAGGCGCGGCGTTTCGGCAGCACTTCGAGCACGCGCAGTCATTGGTCGCAGCCGGACTATCTGAAACGCTCTTCGAATGCCGGCAGCCGACTCCCTTCCTCGCAACCGCTGCCGGCTTCATCGAGAAGTACGGCCCCGATGACCGTTACGACTTCATCTCACTGCTGCCGAGCATCCGCGTTCCGGTCGTTGTGCTGCTCGGCGATCAATCGCAGAAGGAGTCGCCGGCGTTTGATAGTCATGCTGCAGAACTGGCGCGGCTCGCGTCTGAGGGTGTAACAGTTTCATTCCGACTGATGGCAGGCACGTCGATGAACTACTCGGGCCGAGCCGTCGAAGTATGGGACGTCCTCAATCGGTGAGTGGAGCACGGCGACATCAACTTGATGGATGCGTTGAAACGTCGAATAGACGCGGACGTGCAGCGGAGTCGTGCCGCCGTCCTTCGTTCGAAGACTCCTCGCAAACTGCGAGCACTAACGAAAAGGGGCACGTTGAAAACGTGCCCCCACTGATCGTTGAACGCTCTGCCGTAAGGTCGGCTCACGAATTCTTGCCTTCGAAGTCGTGCAGGAATTGCACCAGCGCCGTGACGCCCTCAGGCGGGAAGGCGTTGTAGATGCTCGCTCGCAGGCCGCCGACGCTGCGATGGCCTTTCAGTCCGTCGAAGCCGGCTTTCGTCGCTTCCTTGATGCACTTGTCATCGAGTTCCGCATTGCCTGTCACAAAAGTGACATTCATCAGCGAGCGACTGCCTAAGTCAGCGGTCGCTTTGAAGAGCTTCGAAGAATCGAGGAAGTCGTAAAGCACTTTGGCCTTTGCTTCGTTCCGAGCGGCCATTCCGGCGAGTCCGCCGTTCTTCTTGATCCACTTGCAGACGAGTCCGACGAGATACATGCCGAACGTCGGGCCGGTGTTGTAGAGCGATTGATTCTCGGCATAGGTCTTGTATCGCAGCATCGTCGGGATGTTGTCCGGACCGCGTTGCACGAGATCGTCCCGCACAATGACGAGCGTGACTCCGGCGGGGCCGAGATTCTTTTGAGCCCCGGCATAGATCATCGCGTGCTGCGAGATGTCGATCGGTCTCGAATACATGTCGCTGCTCGTATCGCAGATCAGCGGCACTCCCGCAGGCACGCTCGGCGACGAGACGAACTGCGTGCCGAAGATGGTGTTGTTCGAGGTGTAATGCACATAGGCCGGATTCGAACTGAAGCTGCAGGTCTTCGGGATGTAGCAGAAATTACGATCCTCGCTTGAGCATGCATTGTGGACCGTCCCAAAAGCCTTTGCTTCTTTCGCCGCGAGCTTCGCCCAACTGCCCGTGATGAGGTAGTCGGCAGTCTCGCCTTGCTTGAGCAGATTCATCGGCAGCATTGCGAACTGCAGCGACGCGCCGCCTTGAATGAAGAGCACATGATAGTTCGAGGGGATGTTGGCCAGTTCGCGAATGACGGCTTCGGTCTGATCGCGAACTTCCATAAACGCCTTGCCGCGATGCGAATGTTCGAGAATGCCGATGCCGGTATTACCGAGCGACAACATCGCGTCTCGCGCCTCTTCGAGAACTTCAACGGGCAACGTCGCGGGACCGGCAGAGAAATTGAAAATGCGATTGGTCATGAACGATCAAGAATCCTGTGGCTGAAAAAGAGAGAGAAAATGGTTCGAGTTGAGTCACATTAGTTTGAGGATGCCGACGCAGACTGCAGTTGCGCCAGAACCTGCTCCCAAGATTGGCCGACTCCCATTCGCTGCGTGAGCTGTTCGAGGAGGCGCAGTTCAGAAATTCCATCAATTCGGTCGCGCTGCTGACTGCTAAGTGGCCCCATGAGCAACTGACCGAGTTCAATCACCAACGCACGTCTCCCTGCCAATTCACCTTCAACTCGTCCTTCGAGTCGTCCTTCAAGTCGTCCTTCATCACGCGCGAAGGCGATGCGAGAACTCTCATCGCGTTGAGCTTTGAGTCGATCTTCGTACTCGGCTCTTTCTGTGGGCGAATGGGCCACCATCGTCAATGTCCCTGCTGCTTGGCAGATCTCTGGCACGATGGCCAAAGGCTGCGGTAACGAATTGCTGTCGTACTCTTCCGAGTTCTGAATGAAGAACGTCCAGCGTTCTTCATCATTCTTAAGTTCGTCCAATCCTCGCGTGAACTTAGACAGTTCGACGACATGAATCTCGAACTGGTCGGTCAGAGTCAATTGCTGAGTAAGGTCTGCTATTTGGAACCGGCTGTGCGGAGCGGTCCCTTTGAGGATGAGTGTCGCCGCTGTAATGCAGATGACATAGACCGGCTTGAGTTCCTGATAGGTCTCACCTTCGACGAGCTGATCCGCATACTCCTTCGCACCGTAGTAGAGCAGTCGCTCGGCTAAGTTCTTATGCGGAAAGAGCTGCACTTCGATGATGAACTCTCGACCGTCTGCGTCACGCGCTTTGATGTCGAAGACCGTCAGCTTGTCATCGGACTGCTGCTTACTGCTCGCCGGATTGAGGATCGTGATCTCGGTGATCGGCGCCTTGAGCGAACGCTTCAGCAACGAGTTCAACAAGTGCATGAGCACATTGCGATTCTCTTCGGTGCCGAAGGTTCGCTTGAAGGCAAAATCAACGGTCAGCTTGATTCCGCAGCCCATAATGAATCTCGCTCGAGCAATTACTTCACTTCGCTCACGGCATCGGCTGTCGGGAACTTCTCCGGAACGGGCAGCGTGACATTGCCAGTCGCGACCCACTCAGAACCGCGCGCCAGAACGGTTTGGAAGCCGACGCACTTCATCGAGTAATCGCCGTGCCCCATCACCGTCGTGAAGACTTTGCCCTTTGAGTAAGGGATCCACCAAACCATTGGCTCGTGAGCGTCGGTGCCGCCGGTTTTCTTGTCTGAGTAGGCCGTCGCGATGATGTGCATGTCGAGAGCCGGGCCGCGCTGGCCGTGATACAGCTCGTCCTTCGAATGCCTCCATTCGATCGGCATGCCCTTCAAGACGGGATGCTCGCGGTCTCGCACGATGACGTTGAATTCATGCTGGGAACCGTGCCCGGCTCCGGGGCCTTCGTTCTTCGGAGTGCGGACGATCTTGCCTTCCGCGTCCGTCGTAACGCGATCACCGTAATTCGCACCGCGCCAACCGAGTCCGATCATCTTGTTGAACTCGGCCCACTGCGGAAACGCGTTGTTGGCCGCATGCACGATGACCAATCCGCCGCCGCCTGCGACATACGTTTCGAGATTGCGTTGCACGCCTTCGGGCCACTGCTGCCCGTTGTAGTTGCTGAGCACGACTTGATACTTGCTGAAGTCGGGATTGAACGCCTTCCAATCGTCGGGCGTGCCTTTGTTGTCGGGAGTCGTCGCGACTTCGACTTCGAAGCGGCCGCTGTCCGTGAGGAACTGCTTCATCACCGGAGTCGTCGCCTTCCAGTTGTGATTGTTCTGACCGTCGACGATCAGCAGCTTGAGTTTGTCTGCCGCGACAGCAGTGGTGCCAGAAAGCACCGCGCTGAGCATTAAGCCGACGCACAAAGTCACCAGTCGTTTCATCAAAGTTTCTCCTATCGAGTGTGTAAGTCTCATTCATCGCGCGACGCCATCACGGGAGCATAGGCCCGCATTTCTGCGGCCTCATCCCTGCGACGGAGCTTTCGGCAGGAAGCTCAGATCAAAGGCTTCTTCGGCTTTGATCTGTCCCGGTTTGAGGGCCGAGCACTCGACCATTTGTTCGAGCAATTGGCTCCAGCGTTCGAGCGTCATGCTGCCGAAATTTGCGTCGCTGACCGCTTCGCTGTAGCAGAGCTTCTTGAGTTCTCCGACTCCGAACTCAAGCACGTCGAGTTCCATCTCAGGATTCAACTCATGAATGCGAGCATTCACGGCCGCAGGGTCCGCAAGGTACTTCACCCATCCGGCTTGACTGGCTTTGACGACAGATCGCACGAGTTCCGGCTTCGTGCGAATCAACTCGCCCGATGTGATGAGGCAGCTTGTGTAGGGATTGAATCCGATGTCCGAGAGCATCAGCGACACCGAATCGCCGCCCTTTTTCTTCACGACGTATGGCTCGCTGAAGACATACCCTTGCTGAGCAAAGTCTGGGTCCAGCAAGAACTGAGCGACGTTGCCGGGGTATGCGACGACGGTGCAGTCGCCTAACGAGACTCGCTTCTGCAAGTAGATCGCGAAGGTCGAATTCGGATTCATCGCGAGCTTCTTCGCTTTCGAAAGTTCGTCGAGTTTGCGAATGCCGGACTTCTCGTGCACGAGGATGCAACGCGGACTCATCTGCAACGGCGCGAAGACCGCAACAACGTCCGCACCGGCCGCGCGTCCCGTAAGCACGTTGTCCGCATTCGCGATTCCGAAGGGCACTCGCCCCGTAGCGACGTTCTGCACGACAGGAGCACCGGGACCGCCGGGAGTCACATTCAGCTCGATCGGTTCGCCGAAAGCGTCATTGATGGCCGCAGCGAAAAAGCCGCCGTGCTCGGCTTCGGGGTGCCAGTTCAGAGCAAGCTCAACCGCAGTTCGCTCGGTCGGTTTACCTGCTGTCGCTTCGCCAGCATTCGAAGGCGCTGGCGTTGTTGTTCCTTCAGGAGACTTTGAGTCTCCGCATCCCGACAGCAACAACGGGGAAGCAAGAAACGGCAGAAACGCGCGGCGACTCAGAGTGGATGGCGACATGTCATGAATCCGATGCGAGGACAGAACAGTGTGTCAGCTCCCATCTAATGACATGCCGCATTCAGCAGCACGGACGAAAGCAGAGTCGCACTCTAATGTGACCCGTTCTCGAAATCCTCGCGGCAACCACTCGCCGCGAACGAGAGACTCAAGCGCCGCTTCGCTCCATGTGCAGCATTCACCAGCCTAATCCTTGAGCTCAAGCACCGGGCTATTGATGCCAGACTCATTCACAGTCGCCTCTAAGTCCGTCGTCGCCAAATTGGTATACTTCTGCGGAAATGGCAATTTCAACTCGGTTTCGGACTTCTTTGCGGTTAACTCCTGCATCGCCTTTTCGTAGTCAGCACCCTCGACTCCACTCGCAACAGGAGCCGGAGTATTCGCCTTGACCGAGATCGTCACTTTGTGCCGTCCGGGAAAAGTGCCGTCCCCCGGCGCATAGGTGGTCAATACGAATTCACCCTGGGTGTTAGTGTCACCCGAGGACGGACTCGGTGCCTTTTCGCCAACAAATGTGACAACGGCATTTGAGACTGGCTGTCCTCGATAGGTCACTTTACCCGAGACCTTGACCGTTGCTGGCAATTCATTCTTTGCCGCGCACCCCGCACAGGCAAACATGCCGAGAACTCCAATTAGCAATGCCCGGCCTGCACCGCAGTGCGTCCAAAATGTAAGCATCATTATTAATCCAATACCCCGCTGCGTCAGCACCTCGTAAGCGATCTACTGCCAGTTGTCGACCAATTCATTGTCCCGACGATCGCCCAGTCGTTGCAAATTGCGATAGTCAATATTTGCATTTAAAAAATGCACGCCTCCGTCGCCCAATAGGACGAAGACGCCGCCCGTGTGCCGTGACTTGAATCCGCCTTCCGTCGCCCAGTTGTTCCATGAATTGCAATTCAGGGGCGAACCGGCATTGCCGGGGAGTTCGCTTCGGCAACTCGGAAAGTTGAGAGGGATTGCAGTCGAGTGAATTCCGAGATGCGAATTATACCATCCGAGTGTGTCAATGTGGGCACTGCAGTCTGCAACGACTTCTCCCATTGCAATCGTATTGGACATGCCGTCTGTTACATCGCGAATCGAGGCGGACCAAGCAGCGCGACCGGCAAACATTCCCGAGATATTTATGGGATTTGCATAGTTTGAATGCGCATCGCTGCCAGTGCCAAATGTGTTACCCGGATAGGTTGAGCATGACCCGCCATTGCTTGCTGTTGCTTGCGCGCCGACCGACGGCACGTAATTTGTCACGCCTTTACCCGTTGAGCCAACTCCGGAATGAATATCACTCGGGCAATTCAGGGGTTTAATGGCGGCGGACATCAGGGTCGGAGTGGAATCAATCTGCCCTACGACATCGCCTTGAAAGTCGAGGCGCTCGTAGTAATTGACGAAATCAAGATACGGTAGAAGATGCACCAGCACGGTCCCTTTGCGGTGCAATCCGGCCTGCCAAGCGAATGCTCCGCCGTACCCCAGTCCTCCATTTACCGGAAACATGTTGTGCGACTCGTGATATCCATGCAGTGCAAGTCCAAGCTGCTTGAGGTTGTTTCGACACTGACTCCGCCGAGCAGCCTCTCTCGCTTGCTGAACCGCAGGCAGTAACAACGCAACTAAGACCGCAATAATAGCAATCACGACCAATAACTCGATCAGCGTGAAACCCCGACGGATGCCTCGACGCATTTTAGACACCTTACGTTTTAGAGGTGCGAAGAAATTGTGATATCAATGGATGCCGGAACGAGATAACGAGCTCGACCCATGAATCAACACGGACTGTTGCATCACTCCGTGTTTTTGCAAGCAATTCAAATTGATTTCGGCTCTCCACCATTGCTGTTTACGACCTTGACCGGCAAGGCACTAGCCGCCGGTTCCGAACGAATCCAGAACCCGCAGCCAGCGACTCCCTCATCACAAGTTTCGATACGCATCGTCGTTTCGGGAGTGAGCGACTGGGGACGCATTTCGGCTGCGGGTCTCTTTCACGGACGCGCAACTGTCGGCTTCACGCCGAAAGGCTGGGGCGGCTTCACGGGCTACGACTATTTCCGCATCAGCGACTCCGACACTCATTCATGAATCTTCGGCATCGAGCGTCGCTTCTAATCCGCGCGATGCGTCACTGAAGAGTTCCTCATCTGACGGGCCCCCATAATGGATGAGGAACACTGGTACGACGGACTTGTAGTCCGTCGAGCGTCGCGCGAAGCGACGGACTGCAAGTCCGTCGTACCCCAAAAGCGGATGTGCTCCTTAGGAAGTCGCTCCGAGTTCGCGCTTTCATCCGCAGCACGAGGGTTTGTTGAGGCTGCATGAACCGTCGGTTGTCGTCGGAGCGGAGGCACTCAGTGTCGCGACTTTGTTCCATGGCATGCGAGCGAGAATCATCGCCATTCCACACGTGTCAGTGATTCCGGCAAACATCAGTCCGGCACCGACGAAGGCCGAGAGCCCGATCCATTCCTTCTGCACGAAGTAGCCGAGCATCGCGCCGGTCAGCACGAGCGCACCTGCAACGATTCTTACCTGTCGCTCTAATGAGACGCTCTTCTTGCCCCGCACGACGGTCAGTCCGGCTTGCTCGCAGGCTGACGTTCCGCCCTCGACGTTGAAGATGTTCGCGCATCCGGCTGCGACGAGTTTCTCGCAGGCTTGCCGGCCGCGCGAGCCCGATTTGCAGATGACATAGAGCGGCTCGGATTTGCCCGCACGAGCCGACGCGATCTGTGCGGCATTGAGTTGATCGAGAGGCACATTCGACGCGCAAGTGACGTGCACCTCGCGAAACTCGACCGGAGTTCGCACATCAAGCAGTTCGACCGGTCGTCCGGACTGAATGAGTTCCTGCAATTGCTTCGGAGTGATTGTTGCGATGCTCATGATGATTTCCTTTCGTCAGAAACTGGAGAGTTGAGAGACGCTATTGAATCCAACGAGACAGATCGCCGAGTAGTTAGCTCGGAATGTGTCGACATATCGAGCAGCAAATCCTTTGCCACTCACTTCTCTTGGCAGATGTCGCAGTAGCCGAAGTCGTCAGAGGCTGTCGAAAAAGTGTGGCATGACGCTCCGTCTCGTGAGTCCCGAGGAAAAACTCACGTCGAACAACCGGGATTCTCGACGCGGAGCGTCGAGCCACAATGGTTTCCGACAGTCTCGTCAGACCTCGGACGCAGTCACTGAGACCCCGAAATCGCACGATTTCGCCGACGGACGCGGCAGCTATCGCTTCATCGAGCGGACGCCGAACTTCGCTTCGATACACTGCAAGATGTTCGCCAAATGCGGCTCGGCAACTTTGTAGTAGACGCTGCGTCCGTCCTTCTCACTGGTCAAGAAGCCGCATCGCTGCATGAGTCGGAGATGCTCCGAAGCCATTGCACTCGGCAACTCGCATGCTTCGGCAAGCTCACCGACGGTGAAGTCGCCTTGCAGCAGCATCTGCACCATTCGCAAACGATGCGGATGAGCGAGCGTCCGCAAGCACTCGGCAGCTTCGTTCAACGCTTCGAGATCAGTCAGCTTGAGTTTGGTGTCGGGCATGATCGCTGCTCCTTTCACATGCCAATATATCGGAAGCTTCCGACATTTCAATCAGTATTTCTGATCTGCATGTAGCGATTTGCCACTTCAAGGGCAGCGTCGTTTGCCCGGTCCGGGAGATGATTGCGGCCTGCGCGTCGCCCACTTGTTCTCAAACACTGCCCCGAAAAGTCGCGTGGGGTTCCAGCGGGACGACGCTCACTTTCACGAGTTGAAGTTGCCGTCACGAGCGAACTCGCCGATTCGTTTTCAGGCGAGGTTCATTTCGGCCTCGCATTGGGTCGCAGAGCCGCGCCCGTTAGGAAGCGGAGTTTTGGCTATTTCGTAAAGGATTCCGTTTCCTGAGGAACACATCCGTTTTGGGTACGACGGACTTGCAGTCCGTCGCTTCTCGCGACCTTCGACGGACTACAAGTTCGTCGTACCAGTGTTCCTAGCAAATTGTGGCCGCCCCCGGTTGGGGAACTCCTGACGGGCGCGGCTCTGCAACCTCGTCGTGAACCATGCTCGTCTTCAGACCACCCAACGTCTTTAGGACATTGAGAACCGCTTGAGGACGCACTCTCCGAAAAGCTGCTGCTTCCCGTCCGGTTCTGACCTTGCGATTCCGTCAAACTCGCTCCGCCTAAAGACGGAACGACCGGCAGCACGCTGTAGCACGAATTCCACTCTTACGGCGACGGGCTTGCGGGTTCGGGTTTCGGTCCGACCGGCGCGGGCTTTTCATCCGGCTGATTCTCCGGCTTCGGTGCTGCTTCGGGCTGCTCGTCCTTTTTCGCCGGAGCGTCTTCGAATCTCACAATCGGAGTGTTCTGCGTTGAGTCGATCACATTCTTCATCTGATCTCCGATCAGTTGATCCGCCAAAATTCGACGCACCCATGCGAGCGCATCCGTTGCGAGCTTCGAGGTACTGCCGGGGTTCTTTCGCTCGGCAGCAACGATGTTGAGCATCTTCTGCACGGCTTCGTGATGTTGCTTCTTGAGGTAGAGAATCCGTGCTTCGAAGTACTCAATCAGCAGTGGGTCACTGATCTCGGCACGAGTCAGACGCAACCGCTCTTCGGCGTAGTCGGGAGATTCGATTTCAAGAGGTAATGAAACTGACACAAACGCAAGCTGTTGCCGAGCGGCCTTATCCGGCTGCTCCTTCATCGCTTGATCGAGCAACTCAAAGGCTTTGAGGATGTGCCCTGAACGTGTCAGATAAGTTGCATAGCGCGTCATGATCGGCGCGTTGAAGCGGTACTCAGCGAGCAGCTTATTGAACTCTTCATCGTGCTCCGGGGATTGCTGTGCTGCGCTCAAGACGACGGCATAAGCCTCTGCGCCTGCGGTTCGTCGCCCCTCTTCCTCGTAGAGCTGTTTCGCAATGCGAGCGGCAGCATTCGACTCGTTGAGTTGCAGCAGCACATGAATCTTGAGGTTTCGTGCCGGCGTGCTTTTCGGATCGACTTCAATCAGCCCATCAATCAGTCCGAGCGCTTCTTTCAGCATCTGATTCTGCATCGCGAACGTGATGAGATCTCGATGAAACTCCGGCATGTCTTTCGCGAGCGTCAATGCGGTTGCGAGCGTTTGCTGCTTCCGCTGCGAGTGAAACTCAGCGGCCTTCGGTTTGTTTTCTGTTTCGAGCAGCACCGACTTCGCTTGATAGGCATAGGTCGCATACAGCGCGACCGGACCGACTGACGCGAATTGGTCATTGAGTTCAATCAACTGATCGAGACTCGCTCGATCGCGCGCGAACAACCGCAGCTTGAGTTCAAAGCCTTTGTACTTCGGGTTGTCCGGTTCGACGGAAGTCGCACGGCGAATCTCAGCGGTCGCAGCTTCACTGCGTCCCAGTCGGTCGAGCGTGACGGCTTTGAGATAGTGGTACTCGGGCGGTGCTCCGGAATCGTTCGGCACACTGAGGACTTCAAGAGCCTTCTGATCTTCCGAGAGACGCAAATGCTGACGCGCGGCTTCGACCTTCGTTGTGAAGTGTCCCGCGTTCTGACATCCGGCGACGAGCGCTAGTACGACCAATGCCATCCTGAAAGTCGACACAATCCAAACTCCTGCAAGGGCTCGGGAAGCATGCCTTCGACGAGTATAGGTCGGCCCAATTCGAATGACGGGGAATTCATGAGAATTCGAACTCGATGAGCGAGCAACGCTCGCCTTCCGGCCTTCAGGCGGTTCTTCGAAGCCCGCAAGCACTCAAGACGAAGAGCGAAGGGAAGTGCGCGGTATCGCGAGTGGCTTTGCCTCAGACGGACGAGATATTCGTCCCACAAACCTTAGACGCAGAACTCACGATCCTCGGACTCAATTGACCGAGAGGCATACTG
>CAZNMS010000008.1:0-49339 GCA_964573505.1 uncultured Planctomycetaceae bacterium
GTCGAAATCGTCCTCTTCCGAGTCGTCGTCGGCTTCATTGGCCTTAGTTGCGATTGCCTTTGCAGCACCGCCAAGCAGGCCGAGTGGAAGAAAGCCTGAGTAATCGAACTCCTCGTCATCGCTCGTGAGATTGACACGTCGACGGCTACGATGAGTTCTTGCAATATAGAATTCATACATATGATCGTTGTCGAATTTCACAGCCTTCTGAATGAGATCGTGCAATTGTTGAAGCGTTGCCGACTCGTCGATTTCGACAATGGCCGACCAAGGGCCTTCGTAATAGGCGCCAGTAATTAGCTCGATCTTGAGTTGTTGAATCATCGGCGGATAAAGCACTTTCAAATTGATAGTAAGCTCGAACCAGCGTCAATCGCCGAACTGGGAATCGGAATGCCATCTGACTCTTTGCCGCACCCCAATCGGCGATTGAAGGCAAGGTTTAAGGAAGAATGGACTGCTAAGCTGTTGACGGCGGCGAGAGCATAAGAAGCGGTAGCACCTTTCCTATTGCGATTGCTTTCATTCTTAAACGCCGCGTCCTTGCTTGCGGCAAGCGACTTCTCGCAGAAACGCGGAAGGACGTCATCCAATTGTTGGGAAGCAGACTGCAGCTTCCGCTGTCGGAATCCAAGAGCGGCGAGATCTGCATGACAAGAACGAATACACCATTCTCTGTTGCACATCAGCACTCGACGCACGGGCACGCCAAACTTCCTTGGCGCCCATTAGCGAACTTCAGAAGGTCGCCAACGCCGAGCGGGAACCAAGCTGTTGAACCATGTGACTGACCGCCGTGCGTTGATGCTGTCGCCGGAACTCCGAGCGGAAGGCTCGGCAGATCGGCAGCGGTTTCTCCGAATCGCGATGCTCTATCGGCACTCGCCAGCCGAAGGTCGGATGAGCACGTTGGGACAAACAGAGCGCGGAGTCCGTCGCCGCCGTAGCCAATCTCGCCGATAGGCGCGAATGGACTCTCTATTGGCGTCACCGCAGATATGTAACGAAACGCACATTTTCGACCATGAAAACTTGCTGAGTCCCGCGACCTTAGGCGGAGATGCGCTGCAGCACGGCGTTGAGGAACGCGGGGAAGGCGAGCCACTCTCCGGGGTCGCGGTTCCAACGCTCAGCTAAGAGATGCAGCAGAGACATCTCGCTGCGGCAGTGCTCGAACTCGGAGTGCTTCTCGTCCCAGTTGATGTCATTCAAATTCCACTGCCGCGAGCAAAGTTGGTAAGCAGGCTCGCGCGATGCTCGGCCGAACTCGGGAATTGAGGCGATTTGCAAGCGATCGTTCACAGCAGTGACAGGGAAGAGGCGGCAAGCGAGCGGCCGATGTTCGTAGACGCCGCAGCAAGCTCCGTCAGCGGCTTCGTTCAAGAAGCGGCATTTCGTCGAACCCGGAAAAGCTTGCGAGTCGATGTGCTTGAGCCCGATGACGAACGGCGTTTGCGGCTCGTCCTGAAAGTGGAAGTGCGGCACTTGCCCTTTCGCGATCGTGCCGTCCGAGTCGTCCCAGCGCACGACAAAGTCCCAGAAGGACAACCCGGTTGCGCGAGCGATGCGTGCGATGTCGCCGAGCGTCAGTGGCACCGCAAATGACCGACAGCAACCCGCCTGACATCCAGCACACGGATGCGGGTCGCTCGACGAATCAGAGACGATCGGCAGATCGAGTAATTCTAATGACATAGCGGATCATCGGCGGGAAGAACGAGCACGGCGCGCTGAGGTCGCGTCTTAAGGATCTAACATGCGCGGCAGCTCTCGGCCGGACGATGTTGCCAAAACGCAACAAGAGCCCGCGCTTGCCTCGCTCTCGGAGGGATGTCTCGCCAGTGACAGTCGGACCGAGCGGCACTGCATCCGTTGTTTCAGAGCCGATTGAAAGCCCGCTTGCGGCTTCGTACCTTGCCGCCCGACTTGAGCCTAAGCCCTTGCTCGCGAATGTCGCGGGCTAGTCTGAGGACGCCGGAAGCCGGGCTTCTGGCAGCGGCTGTCTTTGATCACTGCGATTGAAGAGCCATCGTCTCGACCGCCGATCCGAGTGACTTCGATGATCCTGACGGGGAACGAAATTAAGGCTCAATTGAGCAAGAACATCGTCATCGACCCGTTCGATGAAAGCCTCTTGAACCCCAATAGCTACAACCTGCGACTGCACAACGAGCTGCTCGTCTATGAAGAGATCGTGCTCGATATGCGGCGCCCCAATCGGCTCCGTCGCTACACCATTCCCGACGAAGGCTTCGTGCTGAATCCCAATCAGCTCTATCTCGCTCGCACGATCGAACGCACCGAGACGCACAATCTCGTCCCGCAAATTGAAGGGCGTTCTTCCGTCGCGCGACTCGGGTTGTTCGTGCATGCAACGGCGGGTCTCGGCGACGTCGGATTTTGCGGCTATTGGACTCTCGAACTGTTCGCCGTGCAGCCGGTTAAGGTCTACCCCGGAGTGCCCGTCTGCCAGATCTTCTATCACAAGATCGAAGGCACGGTGTCCGAGTACCGCAGCGACAAGTATCAGAACAACTCCGACATTCAGCCGAGTCTGCTCTACAAAGAATTGGCTGCTCGCCGCGATCCTCAATTGCGGCTGTCGTTCGGGCAGGAGCAAGGTTGAACGTGACGCCGCATCGAGAAGCTCGACAGATCGTGCTCAGTAGTCGCAATCGCAAGAAGTCGGCAGAGATTGCCGGGCTGCTTGCTCCGCACAACATCAGCGTGCTGAGTGTTGCTGACTTCCCCGCTTGCCCCGAAGTCGAAGAGACCGGCAGTTCGTTTGCTGAGAATGCCGCGCTCAAAGCCACTGTGATCGCGAAGCTGCTCGGCTGCTGGGTGCTCGCCGAAGACAGTGGCATTTGCGTTGATGCACTCGGAGGACGACCGGGCATCTACTCTGCTCGCTACAGCGGCGAGAACGCGACGGACGAATCGAACAACTCGCTGTTGCTGACTGAGTTAGCCGGAGTCCCCGACGAGCAGCGCGGCGCGTTCTATGTCTGTCACGCCTGCGTCTCGGATCCCAATGGAGTCGTGCGCGTCGCCGTTGAAGCAACATGCCGCGGCCGCATCACTCGAACCCCGCGCGGTTCGAACGGCTTCGGCTATGACCCGTACTTCTTAATCCCCGAGTATCACCGCACCTTCGGAGAACTCGGCCCGAGCGTGAAGCAGCAACTGAGTCACCGAGCCCGCGCCTTTCAACGCCTCGTGCCGCAACTGGTCGATGTGCTCGATCGCTGTGAGAGCGGCCGCGAGTCGCCTGCGTAGCTCGGGGCGTTCTGCGACTGAGACCCTCAAGTCGAAGACTAACGCTCTTCGGGAACTCATCGGCTCTTGTGAGCAGAATGCAGAGATTGGGCCGATGACTTCAGCCCCAAAGGGCAACGCCGTTAAGGAATCTTGGCGAAGCGAATTGCCTTATCCCGTAGGGATTCAAGCCATTAGCCGGTGGTTGAGCGCAGCGATACCACCGGAAAGCAGTCCCGATGAAATCTGATCCCGGAGGGATCACAGCAAACGCGGCGCTGTCATCTCTTCGGGATGGAAACGCAGCATTCTCCGAAATCCGATGGAATCGCTGCGGTCAACCACCGGCTAATGGCTGTGACCGCTTCGCGGTCGATCCCATGTCATGATTGCTACACAAATCCTTAACGGCGTTGCCCAAAGGGGCGGGATTCGAGAGCCCAGTCCGATAGGACTGGAGACACGAACCGCATGCTTGCGCGAGCCCCAACGGGGCGAGATTCGAAACCCACTTGCCATTCACTAAACGCTGAACTCGTCTCGGAGTTGAACCTTCTTGGCGGCTATCGAATCGCGCCCCGGTGGGGCTTTTTGCCTGCCACTTCAATCTGAGTCCCCAACTCACACAGGATCGCAATGCCGAGCCGAGAAACTGAAAGAGAAATAGCCACTCGCGCCTGACAATGAGTGTCACAAAAATGACACCCTCTTTCCGGCAAGAGTGGCTACTGACGAAAGCTCATTCCGCTGCGTAACTTCGAATTTGCGTAGCCGAAATCGTCAGATTTCGGACGGCTGAAATGCCTGAAATCTCACGATTTCAGCTACATGGTGCGCTTTAGAACTCATCCCGCTGCGGCTTGCTATTTGATCTCGCGGATGCGGATGTTGCGGAACTCAGCCCACATAGGCTTGCCGGCGTGCAGTTGCAGCGCCATCACGCCCTCGGTCAGTGCGAGTTCGGGATGATTGTCGGTGAAGTCGATCACCTGACGGCCATTGAGGTAGTGCTTGACGTTCTTGCCCTTCGCGATGATCACGACGTCGTTCCAGTCGTCGACCTTCATCAGCTTCTTGAAGTCCTCGGCCGAGATGATGTCGGACTTCACAACCTTCTTGCCGTCGGCTTCCCAATTGACTTGCTCGCCGATGAGACAGATGCGGCCGCGCTTGCCGCCTTCGTCGTAAATGAAGCCCGAGACGTTCGGCAGAGTGTTCTCGTTGCGCAGCTCATGCTGATAACCGCGGACGACCCAGTTGTTGCCGACTTTGCCGTCGGTGATGTGCTTCGAGCGGTATTGAATGCCCGAGTTGTTCGTCGCGTTGCAACGGAACGACAAACGCAACTCGAAGTCCTTTGTCGTGCCGTCCTTCCAAATCAAGAAGGTGTTGCCCTTCGCGGGATTCTGCTCGGTCGTCTCGCCGTGAATGACGCCATCTTTGACGCTCCACAAACGCGGATCGCCGTCCCATCCCGTGAGATCTTTGCCGTTGAAGATTTGCTTCATGCCGTCGGCTTCTGCCGGGGCCGCAATGGGCTCAGCAGCCATCACGCACGCCGGAGCAAGCAACGCTGCCATCAAAACGAAACTGCGAATCATAAGATGCTTTCTAAGAAGAATGGATTTGTTGTTACACAAAGCTGCTACTTGATCGGCGAGTAATCAACGGCCTTCATGAAGGTCGACTTCACGCCGTTCGGCACCGTCAGCGAGCCACCGGCTTCCTTCTCGGAAGCGTCGCGAGCCTTCGTCCAATCAGGATCTTGCCGGAAGGCGCCGAAGGACTCTTTCGCGGCGTCGACGCTCTTGTGCGACAGCAAATAGATCAGCGTCTTGTCAGCATCTTTTTGATCCGGGAGCAGCGACCAATAGAGCACATTGGTCATGCCGTGCTTCTCGAAGAGCTTCGTTGTGTGATTGCGGAATCGAGCATGCAGCCGATCGAGGTTGCCGTCAGTCGTTGTGTAGACGCGGAGTTCAATCACTCCCTTTCCGTCGCCGCCTGCTTTGAAGGCCGGCGAGTAATCGGTCGCCTTCATGAACTGCGACTCGACCTTTGCGACGAGCTTGCCGTCAACTTCGCTCTCCTTGTGAGCCTTCTTCCAATCGGGATCGTCGAGAAACGCCTTCCATGATTTGTCGCGCGCTTCTTTGCTCGGATAGGCGAGCCAGTAGACCAGCTTGCGCTCGGGATTCTCGACCGGCACGAAGTAGCCGATGTTGGTCATGCCGTGCTTCTCGAACAGCTTCACCGTGTGATTGCGAAACCGAGCATGCAAGGCGTCGAGCTTGCCTTCCGGTGCGTAGTAAGTCCGCATCTCGTAGACGGCGTCTTTCGGCAGTTCGGCGGCAAAGCAAGCGGCAGCCATGACCGACACGCTAAAGAACGGCAACACCATTCGGCGCGAGCGGCGCCAAGCACTCCAAAGTTGCTGCAACACAGTTCGTCTCCTGAGGAAAAGCGGCGCGAGTTCAGCGAGTGGGGACGAGCGACTCGACGCCTACGAATGAAAAAAGCCAGGCCGCAAACGACCTGGCTTTCCAATGCATGTAACGAGCTAGTCCAACCAGCTCCGCCGCAACCTACCGCAGCTTTTGATGGCAGGTCTTACAACGGACGCGCATGCGCACGATCTTGTTGCACTTAGGGCAACGCTTCATCGAGCGTTCTTTGTGGAGCTTAGTTCGAGGACGAAACACCATGACGACACCTACTGAGATTCGCTGAAAATGAAGTCAGTTTTGACTGACTGGAAATTGCCGAGGGTCCCCAAAGGGGGCGGGTTTCTACGGAAACCCGAGAGCCCCTGCAAGGCACCTCAGAGCACGTCAAGCAGACGATAGTCGCCTTTCGCTCTGCGAAAGGGATTGTCGGCTCTTGCCCAGCAAAAGCTTCCTTTCGCCGAGCGAAAGGTGACTATCGGCTGCGGCCCACACTTAAACGATTTGTCATGTCGCGACCTCAATGAAGAACGCCGCTCCGATGTCGGAGCGGCGTTCTTTGTTCTCAAATCGCGAGAGGCATTTCACAGCCTCGACGACTTACTTAGCGACGCTGTTAATCGTCTTCAGGATGCGAGCGACGATCTTGTAGGGGTCACCCTGCGAGTTCGGACGACGATCTTCGAGGTAGCCCTTGTAAGCGTCGTTCGCGACGAAGCTGTGAGGAATACGGATCGAAGCACCGCGGTTCGCGACGCCGTAGTTGAACTTGTCGATCGACTGAGTCTCGTGCAGACCGGTCAGACGCAAGTGGTTGTCGGGACCGTAAGCCGCAATGTGCTCGTCCTTGTACTTGTCGAAAGCGGCCATCAGCTTCTCGAAGTAAGCCTTGCCGCCCACATTGCGGAGCTGATCCGTCGAGAAGTTGGTGTGCATGCCCGAGCCGTTCCAGTCGACGTCTTTGCCGAGCGGCTTGCAATGCCAGTTGATGTCGACGCCGTATTGCTCGCAGAGTCGGAGGAGCAAGTAGCGGGCGATCCACATATCGTCGCAAACCTTCTTCGCGCCCTTACCGAAGATCTGAAACTCCCACTGCCCCTTCGCGACTTCGGCATTGATGCCTTCGAGTTCGATGCCAGCATCGAGAGTGATGTCGATGTGCTCTTCGGCCAACTGACGAGCGAGATTGCCGCAGTTCTTGTAGCCGACGCCGGTGTAGTACGGGCCTTGAGGAGCCGGGTAGCCCTCAACTGGGAAGCCGAGCGGACGACCGTCTTGATAGAAGAAGTACTCTTGCTCGAAACCGATCCACAAATCGGCGCTGTCTTCGCAAGTCGCGCGGAAGTTGGAGATGTGAGGCGAGCCATCGGGATTGAGGACTTCGCACATCACGAGGAAGCCGTTGAGGCGGGTGCTATCCGGATAGAGAGCAACGGGCTTGAGCAAGCAGTCCGAGTTCTTGCCTTCAGCTTGTTGGGTCGAGCTACCGTCGAAACCCCACATGGGGCAGTCAGCCGCCGAGCCCGGCTCCTTGCTGACAATCTTAGTCTTGCTGCGAAGATTCGGCTCCGGCAGGTAACCGTCCAACCACACATACTCGAGCTTGAATTTGGAAGCTGATGACACTTGAAGATCCTTGTTGAAGCGAGAAAGACGAAACTCAAAACCAGTCCCAACCGGGGACACATCATCGAGGACGGAAGACTTCGAACCGACACTGTTGAATCCCGCTGGGCACCGGCCATCGCAACTCGGTCACCTCTGGCGGAGTCGGGAAGTCACTCCACTAAGCCACTCACACGCATCCCTGCGGTTCGGCTGGAAGCACACAAACTTTTTTCGAATTCCGGCGAGCGCTCCTTTCTGTGAGTTCTCCGGGCTACCGACCAATGCTTATGACTCAGGCAAAGTTGCTGCGGCCACAAGCATGCGTGAAGGACGATCGTCCGGCAGTGCGTTGATCGAAGCTCGGCAGTGAGCGAGACGCATCTCGTCAGAGACCTGCGGCAAACCTCGAAAAAAGCAGTGTTTTAGACATTCGGCTGACCATTCAGCCGGTTCGCTTCGACGTCTTCATGCAGACTATTTCCGCTGCGATGAGAGACGTGAGCGATGCCCGATCCAAAAAAGCAATGGCTATGCCAGTGGCGTCTCAGTGAGGCCGACCGAGTCATTTAAGACGCTCGACAGCGGTCATCGGGCAAGCTGGCCGCGACTGAGGGGCGGGAGCATACTGGTGCCCTTTCGGTGATTCTATTGAGCGCGCATCGCCGCAGTTCGGGACGAAGCTGCGATTAGTTCTACCGTGCACGACTTCAGCGACAAGACGCGCTCAGAACTAACTGCGGGGCTTTGCTCCGGCTGCGGCCGGCGGAGCGTCAGCATTGCACGGTCGCGCGAAGATCATGCGACCGGCACTGCTTTGCAGCACGCTCGTCACAGTGACGTCGATCTCTTGCCCGATGAGGCTCGATGCAAACTCGACGACGACCATTGTGCCATCATCGAGGAACCCGACGCCCTGCCCCGCTCCTTCTCCCTCGCGCATGATCTTCACGCGGAATGCGTCACCGTGCAGGTATCTCGGTCGCAGTGCCGTTGCGACATCGTTGAGGTTGATGACGTCGACTCCCTGCACCCCAGCAACTTTATTCAGGTTGAAGTCACTCGTGACGATGAGCCCGCCTTGAGCTTGTGCGAGTAGAACGAGGCGCTGATCGACGGTCTTGCCTTTTGCATCGCGGTCGTCGACTTCGAGCAGTTCGACTTCCGTATGAGAGATCGCGCGCAATCGTGCGAGCACATCCAATCCGCGACGACCGCGCGTGCGGCGGCTCTTGTCGGAGCTGTCGGCGATGTCTTGCACTTCCTTCAGCACAAAGGACGGCACGATCAGTTTGGCGTCGATGATCTTCGTATCGACGACGTCAGCAATGCGGCCATCAATGAGGGCGCTGCTATCAAGAATCAACGGACGCCCGCCCTTCAGTTCGCGCGCGAACTCGACATACGGAATCACAAAGCGGAAGTCGTCCTTCGTTTGCAGCAGCCATGAGATGCTGAAGTAGGCAAGCATCAACGGGCTCAAGATGTTGATGAAGGGAGCCCACTCATGCAGGTTCAATCGCACGAGCACCGGCTGGATCGCGATCATCAACAGATAGGACAGCAAGACACCGATCAACAGGCCGAAGTAGATCGCAGAGATGATCTCGACTCTCTTCTTCTGGATGAGAATGTCGAGCACCGTCACGACTTGAGTGAGCGGGAGCAGGATGAGGAAGAAGAGAGGCCGGTTCTGCTCGACGATTGGCGGCAAGCTCGAATCCGACGCTAGCAATGCAATCAAGGCACCGCTGCAAACGAGGGCGTAAAGGCTTCGAATAACGATCAGCAGCATGTTGAAACCGAACGTGAATTGACCGGGCAAAGAGATGTGTGAGCGGGCCGCAGTCGAAGTCGGAGGGAGCAAAGGCAGGCGTTCGAGTCGGAAAGCTTGAATGCCGTCAGCGCGATGCGAACGGATCCTTGCATCCCGTAAACGCGGCGGATTCTGCTGACAGCGTCAGACACCTGCAACCGCAGCAACTCGCTCATGCTCAATGCAAACGTTGTATGTAGTCGTTGCTACAGCCGCATCGCGCACGAAATGTCAATCACGCGACAGGCAGCATGATCGTAAAAGTGCTGCCGCCATTGGGCTCGCTCTTCAAAGCAACGTTGCCGCCGAAGACCTGACACAGATGCTTCACGATCGCGAGTCCTAAGCCTGTCCCGCCGATGTCGCGCGATCGCGCTTCATCGACTCGATAGAAGCGTTCGAAGATACGAGTCTGATGCTCGGGAGCGATGCCGATGCCGGAGTCCTCAACGTCGATCCGCGCAAAGCCGGAACCGTCCGGACGAATCGCGATCCGAATACGTCCGTCGTTCGGTGTGTACTTCACCGCGTTCGTCAGCAAGTTCTCGACGATCGTATGAAAGCCCTTCATGTCGACGCGGACATAGATCTCACTCGACGGCTCAAGCGCGATGCTGATCTGCTTCGCTTCGGCAAGCGAACGGTTCTCTTCGATGATCTTGCGGATGTTTGCGACAGCCGGCAGATCAACGATCTCAAACGCTTCATTGCCCGACTCGATGCGCGCGAGTCGCAGCAAGTCTTGAATGAGTTGCTCGAGTCGCACGGCCTGCATCTCGATGCCGCGCAAGAAGCGATCGCAAGCAGAGGCATCTTGAGCGGCTCCGTTGAGTAGCGTTTCAACGTAAGCCTGAATGGCGGCGAGTGGCGTCTTCAGTTCGTGCGAGACATTGGAAACGAAGTCGCGTCGCAGCCGTTCGAGACGCCGCAATTCCGTGATGTCGTGCAGAACGAGCACCGCTCCGAGATCGGGACCGCCGGGAAGTCGCGACGCCAACAAGTTCAAGGTGCGATGAACCGAGCCGAGTTCAATCTCTGTCCGCAGTCGGTCTTGTCCGCCGAAGACCGCGCGGACTGTTTGATCGATCTTCTGATTGCGAATCACTTCGAGGATCTGACGACCGCTCATCTCATTCGGCTGAAAGCGCGAACCGAGCAGCAAGGCCGCCGCCTTATTGGCATAGGTCACTGCTTGCCGCGCATCGAGCACGATCACTCCCTCAACCATTGCGCCCAATACGGTCTCTAGGAAACGCGCTGATTCTTCGAGTTCATCGCTGCGGCGTTCGAGTCGCGTGAACTCAGCACCGAGCGTTGCGACGGCGCGATTGAAGGCAGCTCCGAGATCCGCAGTCTCGCCGCGCCCATCATCTTCGAGGCGCGGCTCCCAACTGAGTTCACTGAGATTGGTTAGCGCATATGTCGCCTTCAGGATCGGCTTACGAATTCTCTTCACAGCGAGGAAGGAGATCGTTGCCGAGATCAGCGTGAAGCTCAGCGTGACAGCCCAAAACCAAAACGACGTGATGAGCTGACCGGGAACGTCTCGTCCCGAACTCAGATGCGTGAGGGCAAACGTCGGGCAACTCACGCGCAGATACGAACCCGGCGGCTGTTTCTCGGTGAGCGCCTGGCAAGAAAAGGTTGTGTCGCTGCCGTCGCGTTCTGCGTGATGCACTCCGCGACCGACCGTCCGCGCGAGATAAAAGTCGGGTTCGTTCGCGAGCGAAGTGCCTTCAATCAAGTTGCCGCTGTCAGAGATCACCGTGCCGCTCTCATCAAGCAGCGTGAGTCGCATGCGTGCTTCGGCAGCAGACTCGCGATAGTGAGACAGCAATGTTGAATCGCTCGCGAGCGCTGCTCCCTTTTCGCGGAGTTCCGTCTCGACCCAACGACTGACGAGCATTGATTGCTGATAACTTTGCAGCGCGGCAACGAAGAGCGCCAGGACGATTGGTCCTGCCGTACCTAAGGCCAAGAGCGAGGCGAACAAGCTCTTTGGTCGTCGTTGCACTCGGGGCTCCGTCTGAAAGTGGTTCGCGCGTTAGCTCGCACGATCTCAATAAGGGGCATGCGCGGCAGAGAACTTAGTCGCTCGCAGATGCGAGGACATCGCACTCAGACGCACTCACAGCAGGCTTCTCGAAAAACAAACAAACGAGCCGCATGACTGAGAACTTCAAATCGACTGACGTGACGCCGCCGTGTGAGTTTTGCGTCGGCCATTCTTAGCGTAGAAGCCTCGTGCGGACTCAGCATGCGGGACAAGAACTTCGCATGCTCGCTGCGACTCCCCATAACGAAGCACTTTGAGGTACCGCTGATGTCGAAGTCTCAGTTCTCGCAACGCGCGTTATTGGTCCTGCTGACGATGCTCTGCTCGATGAGCCTCGCGCAAAGTCAGGAAGCACGAGACGGTCAGTTTCCGATCGTCTCGAATCTCAAAGCCGGAGTCGCAAAGGTCGACATCACTCCGACGGATGTTGTCGGCATGACGGTCGTCGGTCATCGGCGCGAAGTGACGGGAGTTCGAGATCCATTGCGAGCAGGCGTGCTCGTGCTCGATGACGGTGAGACGCGCGCGGCCATCGTGACTCTCGACACGATCGGCGCATGGGACGAAATGGTGAAAGCAGCGCGCGAACGCATCGAGCAAGAAGCCTCTGTGCCCGCTGCCAACATCATAATCGCCGCGTCGCACAATCATTCGGGACCGGGCTTCACTGAGCATCCGAAGTGGGGCGCAGAACTCATTAAGAAGCTCGCCGCAACAGCGAAGACTGCCGCGAGCAACATGCAGACAGTCTCGATCGGATATGCCGAAGGCCGCATTGGCTTCGGCATCAATCGTCGCAAAGTCATCGACGGTCGCGCGGTCGTGCGACTCAATCCCGAAGGCCCGAATGATCCCCGCGTGAAGGTGCTGCGGTTTGACGATGGCCGCTCGCTGACTCCGCTCGCGGTCGTCATGCATGCGGTTTGTCATCCGTGCTTCTTTACATGGGGCGATAAGGGCTCGCTGCCATACCCGAAGGGCTATCCGAAGCTGAGCGCTGACTTTCCCGGTGAGTCGCAGTCGTTTGTTGAGCTGATCTACGGCCACAAAACGAGCACGCTGTTCCTGCAAGGCTGCGCTGGCGACATCCGCCCGAACCTGCCGGGTTATCCCTATCGCTGTGCTGATGAAGCCGACATTCAATGGGCCGGCCGTGATCTCGGAGGCGCTGTCGTGCGAGCACTCGCACAAAGCGCGACCCGTGAGGCACTGAAGGAGCGAGCGACCTTTTATCAAATTCGAATGGCCTCTTCGGTGATCGATCTACCGGGGAAAGAAGGGCCAGTTCGCGCCGAACTGCAAGCACTCAAAGTCGGCCCGTTCCTCTTCTTAACGATGCCCGGCGAGCCAATGGTCGAGTACGGCTTCCGACTGGAGTCCTCAATCTCTGATCGAGCGACACCGATCATCGTCGGCTATGCGAATGGTAATATCGGTTACATCGCAACGGCGGACGCTTACGACGTCGGCGGCTACGAGCCCAATACGTCGAAGCTGCTGCCTGCTGCCGAAGAGGTCATCGTTTCAGAACTCGGCAAGCTGACCGATCGAGTCGTCGGCGACGTCTTCGAGTCGTTCTCGAAGCACCCGAAAGACGTCAAGAAGCGAGAGGCGATCGAGCGCAGTTCAAAGGGGCAATGACGAGCGGCGCCTTCAGAACGGAAGCGCATCGCGGAGCCAGTTACTTGTTGTGCTGAGCGGGACTCGAACATCGTGACTCTTGCGGCAACCGTTTCGCGCCACTTGCCCAGTTTTCCGAAGCGACTCTTGAGGCAGCTCGACCGATCTCTTACTCACTGCCCCTCTTCGGCCTCTGCTGCTGTGTTCGATGACTAAGGATTGAACATGCTGACGATTCACGATTCGTACTTGTCGCGCAACTGTCAGGGTTATTCGCGCCGTGATTTTCTTCGAGTGGGCGCCTTCGGCCTCGGCGGACTTTCGCTCGCGAACATGCTGCAAGCGCAGGCAATTGCAGGAACGGGTTCGCTCACCGGGCGCTCAACCGTGCTGCTGTTTTTGAGCGGAGGACCGTCGCATATCGAGTTCTACGATCCAAAAATGACGGCCCCGTCTGAGATCCGCAGCATCACCGGCGAGATTCAGACAAAGACGCCCGGCATCACTTTCGGAGCGACGTTCCCGAAGCTCGCATCGCTTACGGATCGGTTCTCAATCGTGAGGTCGTACGGTTCCGGCAACTCGGGGCACACCTACGGAGAAGTGGTGAGTGGCGGTAACTCATCCGGCGCGTCGGTGAGTTCGATCTATGCGCGAGTTCGCGGCAACAACCATCCTGAAACGGGACTGCCGACAAACGTGCTCGTGCTGCCGGAAGCGGTGCAAGATGGATTGAAGCTCGGCAACAACTTCGAGACGGGCGCGCTGCCGACTCTGACTCAGCCGGGTTCATTCGGGCCGACGTATGCCGCGTTCAATCCGAGCGGTGGCGGCGATCTCAAACGAAATATGGAACTGACGCTCGATCGTGATCGGTTCTCGGACCGCCGCGAGCTTCTGAAGGGACTCGACTTATTGCGCCGGCAAGCAGACTCGCGCGGCGCGCTAGCGGGGCTCGATGTCTATCAGCAGCAAGCGTTCGAGATCATCGCTCGCGGAGTTGCCGAAGCCTTCGATCTCTCGAAAGAAGATCCGAGGACCGTCGCTCGCTACGAGACCAGTCATCTCTTCAAGCTCGAAGAACTCACGAAGTGGAACGACATGCGGCGCGCGTCCAATCTACTCGGTCGGCAAATGCTGATGGCTCGCAGATTGGTAGAAGCCGGTTGCGGCTTCGTCACCGTTTCAGACTGCGGATGGGACTATCACGCGAATGGCAATAGCCCCAAAAACATGGCCGGCATCTATCCGATGGGCGGGCAAGTCGATCATGCAGTTGCGGCCTTTCTCGAAGACATTCACGAACGCGGACTCAGCGACAAGATCTTGCTCATTGTGACCGGCGAAATGGGCCGCTCACCTCGCCGCAATGGCAACGGCGGTCGCGATCACTACGGCGATCTCACTCCGCTGCTCGTTGCCGGCGGCGGGCTCAAGATGGGGCAAGTCATTGGCCAATCGGATCGTTACGCAACGCGTGCAGTTGCTGAGGAATATCGGCCTCGACATCTTCTCGGGACGATTCTGCACGCGATGTTTGATCTCGGTCGCCTGCGGCTCGAACCTCAAGTCCCGCGCGAGATCATTCGCATTGCCGACCAATCGGCACCGATAGGACCACTGCTCTCATGACTGCTGCGTCAGCCCCCGCGACCTCGTTGCCTGCGAAACTGTTACTCACTGGAGCCACTGGAAAAGTGGGGCAAGCGTTTTTGAAACGCCTCTTCGCAGACGACCGCTTGCAGCACATTTCAGTGCGTGCCCTCTGTCACAATCGCAAATTGCCGGAGCATGCTCGGCTTGAAGTCGCTCATGGCGACATCGCCGAGCAATCTGTTGTGCAAAGGTTGATGGATGGCGTCACTCATGTGCTGCATCTTGCAACCTGCAAAGAGACGCCCGAACGAATCATCGACGTCACGGTGAAAGGGCTCTTTTGGTTGCTCGAAGAGTGCCGCCAATCGCCGACCTTTCGGCAGTTCGTTTTGGTGGGCGGTGATGCGGGAATGGGGCACTTCTTTTATCCGCACCCGAATCCCGTGACCGAAGTGCAACCGCATTCGGCATATCCCGGCTGCTATGCACTCTCGAAGGTGCTCGAAGAGGTCATGCTGGAGCAGTACTACATTCAATACGGTCTCAATGGCTGCTGCTTGCGCGCCCCATGGATCATGGAGAAGGACGACTTCCGCTACACACTTTCATTCGGTGACGACGTCTTTGGAGGGCCGCGTTGGCGCGATCTCGTCGGCCCCGAAAAAGCAGACGAGTATCAGCGAGCAAACACAATCCCCGTTCTCTGCGATCCGACCGGAGAGGCGATTTATCGCAATTTCGTGCATGTCGACGATCTCGTGTCGGGGATTCTCGCGGCCGTCGATCATCCCGGTGCTCAGCAAGAGACTTTCAATATTTGCATGGACGAGCCCGTCCAATATCGCCTCGTTGCCGAATATCTCGCACGCACGCGCGGTCTGCCGAGTGTCGATATCACAACGCCATTTCGCAGCACATGGCTTGATAACTCAAAGGCAAAATTCCGCCTCGGTTGGCGCCCGCAGTATGATCTTCCGCGTCTGATCGAATCCGCATGGACCTATCAACGCCCCGCAAATGAGCCGAGAAAGGTTTGGTATCCCGGCTAAGTACAAACAATACGGAATTGAGGAATCGATCGCGCATCGCGTTGGAGCTACTCGGTATCGACGACACTTAGCGGTAGAGCTTCTCAACGTATTGCGCGACCGAATCCGACCATAAAAATCTTGCAGCGGCGGCATTGCGACAGATTGCTGCGTACTCATCCGGCTTCGTGCATTTCATTCGCACGGCGGACAATGTTCGCTCAACGAAACCCATTCCGAGGGTATCTGCCGTATTTCCGCTGAAGCAGAAACCGGTTACTCCGTCCTCAACAGTGTCCTTCAATCCGCCTGTTGCATGCACGACGCACGGTTGCCCGGCACGCATCGCTAGCATCTGAGAAATTCCGCAAGGCTCAAAAGCGCTCGGCATTAAGAAGAGATCGCCGTCAGCATAAAGCGCGTCCGCGCCGCCGACGCTAAAGCCACTGAGGAATAGGAAGTTGTCGTAGATCTCGGCGACTTCTGAGAGGAATTCTTCATATTGTGCGTCGCCGGAACCGGCCAAAATGTAGACGGCTTCCGAACTCGTGCGAGCCAATATCCGCTCTAATGGTGATGGCCCTTCAGGAAATCGCATCCATCGCATTTTTTGATCAACGATGCGAGTTACCGATGTCATCACCATTTTGGGGCGCGGTCGCCTTCGCCATTCGAGGAGACGTCGCAACGCTGCTGCATGTCGCCGATTCGTGACTGATCCCGGCCATCGCATGACTTCCGATGACAACGTCTCGACTAACTGCGCCCAACTTGCATCACCGCGAGAAGAAGACTCGCTCCTCTCGGGATATTCGCAGCCATTCAAGATCCCGACGAGTCGGCCTTCGACCTTTGCTCGTAGCAATTCGAATTCGAGTCCCTCTCCTCCAAAGAAAATGCAATTCGGATCATTTCGCTTCGGGCGACTCGGCAGGCAAATCTCGTCCGCATAATTCGGCGAGACAACATGCACTCGATCGGCCAGTCGAACTCCGACCGCCATCGGATTCACGCAACCGAGATACTCAGGATCTTCAACGGTTGCTCGGTCATAGGCCAAATTCGGGAACCATGTTTCGAGCGCGGACTCATATCCACTCAGCGGCCGAACGCCTTGCAGTGCCAAATTGTGGATAGAAAACACCGTCCGCACGCTCTGCAGCATTGCGTACCGTTGCTCGAATTGTCGCAGAATCAAGAAGAAGCCCGCGTGCCAGTCGTGCAAATGCACTCGATTAATGGCGCCGAAACGACCGAGTAGCAATCCCTCTGCGACGGCAGCGCAAAAACGGGCAAACCGAGTAGCATCCGTAGCAAACGGTTCGTTCGGTAAATCGTCGCAGTAGATACGGTGCTTACCAGTCTTCGGGTCTACGAACTCGAACGACGGATGATGAACGACGAGATGCCGAACATTCGCGGCCTCTCGCTTCGGATGCACTTCGAGGATCTCCGCAGTCGTGCTTTCGCCCTCAAATGCGAAATCGACAGTGCCGAGAGATCGCACGGCATTCCGCTGCAAGAACCCGTAAGACGGAGTCACGACCGTAACCGAACCGCTGAAACCGGGCAGTGCAGAGAGTGCCGGAGGAACATCACGAATGACATCACCGACGCCGCCCACTTTGCCGCCGGGCAGTGCGTCGTTCTCGGCAGCGACAAATAAAATATGCAACGGGTCGGCCATGAATAATTCCAATAGCGATCAATCAATCCGAGTCATGCCCACAAAGAAGCTTTCTACGACAATGCTGAAAACTTAGCGATTGGCTTCGCGTGCCGAACCGGCGGAGTTTTCTGCAGTGCTTGAATCAACTTTGTCTGTGCTGCCACTAACTCGGCATTATCAAAGACACTCAGTTCGAAGCCGCATTCGTATGTCGCACCGGGCGCCAGCGAGATAACCCGCCCTCGTTCTCGCTCGAAACTGCGGAAGTTCGGACAATTCGTGCCGGGTTCTAGGCCGGTCACATACCCGTCAGCGTCCGCTTGCGGATTCTTCCACAATGTGAAATACGGCAATTCACGCACGGAGTACGCAACGCTCAGTCCGAGGTTGCCCGCCGCGTTGACGAGCATGACTCTCGTTTCCCCATTCGAATCCGATTGCATCTCGAAGAAAAATGCCTCTTCTTTCACTCCGACAATCGGAGCAGGATACTTGTCGAACTCGGCCAGTCCGCCTGCAGAGTGGTCATCTCGCGGGGCAATCTCGGCTATTGGAGCGATCAATCGCGCACCGGCTTCCATAAACGGTCGGCCGATATTCGTGTGATACAGCAATTCAAGATCAGTCGGTTGAGCTCCGAGATTTGTCACACAATCTCTAATTCTCAGCGAATTTGAACCGGCTACCGTGCTAATGGTTGCTTGCAATCGCAACTCGGGGCCGAACATAGTCGACTCGTCAACCTCACCGGTCACACTCAGCGTTCCGAGACCCTCTTCGCAAATAACAGCCTCAACTCGATGTGCGGGTAAATTCGCAATCTTCCCGTGCAGTGTGATATCAGTGCCGCCGTCTTTACCGGCGGGGCCATTGAAGGAAAGTCCGCAGCGACACATGACCTCATTGAAGCCGTTTAACCATCCAAAACCGTCGCGATCCTTCAGGTTCACGAACTGCGGATGAACCGGTCGCAACACCGGAGATCGCCACTCGATCGGTATTCCGCGATAACTACCCCGCCATAATCCCATTCCGCGCGTCGGAAGTACCGACATTCGAAGATCGCCATTATCTAGCTCAACGACATCGACGCCGTGCGAAAGGCCGCCTTTGAGTGTTGATTTACGAATCGACCAATTGCGACTACCGGCAAGCGTCGGCCCGGATGACGAATCGGCCGCCCAGTTCTCGGTCCAAATACCGTTATCAACGTCGGTCAGTACGGTGCGAGTCACAGTGTTCTCTCCAGTAAAAGGGCTGATGAGACCGGTCAGAAACTCTGCCGAAACGGTGCTCAAAGATGGTCCTTCAACTTACCGCAGAGTGTCTCGGAGGTCCGCGAAGAGCAAGTGATAACTCGTCGCAAACTGAAGCCCGGAAGCACGTTTGACCGACTAGAGGGGCCTAACTAGAGTCCCGCCGTTTCCGCCACTGGGGCGGAAGTTGATTGGTCGAAGACGAGCTAAAACTAACGCTTCTGCGTTGTTTGTCAGCCCCCTTTTGGGTTGACGGGCAGGGCGAGGAAGTATCGGCGGTCGATGCTTTCTCAGACGAAGTGTGCGCTCGCGACTCGCGATATTGCCTGCAAACGCACGGCAATGAGTTGCCCCCGAATTTCGGGGCAGGAGAAGACTGAATGGCTGAGATTAATGTGAAGGATATGTTGGAAGCCGGAGTTCACTTCGGGCATAACTGCTCGAAATGGAATCCCAAAATGCGACCTTACATTTACGGTCGCCGCAATAAGATTCATATCATTGATATCAAGGAAACTGTTCGCGGCCTGCTGCGTGCGAGCAAGTATCTCCAAAAGATCGCCGCTCAGAACAGCTTGATTCTGTTCGTCGGCACGAAGCGTCAAGCTTCCGAGCCAGTTGCGGATGCAGCTCGTGCTTGCGGAATGCCGTTCGTTTCTGAGCGATGGCTCGGAGGAATGCTCACGAACTTCCGTACCATTCGCAGCCGCCTGAAGCGTCTCGAAGAACTCGAAGCGCTTGAGACAACCGGCGAAATCGCGACTTACTCAAAGAAGCGCCAGTCGACGCTCCGCCGCGAACTGAAGAAGGTGAAGCGAAATCTCGACGGTATTCGCACCCTGACGCGCATTCCCGATTGCGTCGTTGTGATTGATCCGAAGAACGAAAAGAACTGCATTCACGAGTGCCGTCTGCTCGGCGTCCGCATTGTGTCGCTGATTGATACGGACTCGGACCCGGATATGGTGGATTTGCCGATCCCCGGTAACGACGACAGCATTCGCTCCATTCGAATTGTTCTCAATCATATCAGCGAAGCCGTCAAATCCGGCCGCGCGATCATCGAGCAGACGAAGGAAGCCACTCAGGACGAGTTCAAGGCGATTCCGTCAGTTTCCTAATTTGCATTTGGAATATCTAAGACGTCGAGATTTGGCGTCACAGCAATATTTACGAAGGAAGTAATCAATGGCAGAAATTTCGGCGGCAGAAGTCAAAGCGCTGCGCGATGCGACAAATCTCCCGATGATGGATTGTAAAAAGGCTCTCGTTGAGGCCGGCGGCGATCGCGAGAAAGCGGTTGCGATCCTTCGCAGCCAATTCGCGAAGATTCAATTGAAGCGAGCAGAGAATGCGACGACCGAAGGTCGTATTTTTATCGCTTCGACTGCCGACGGCAGCGTTGCGGCAATGGCGGAATTGCAGTGTGAGTCAGCGCCAGTCGCGGGTAGCCCCGCGTTTGTTGCCCTCGTTCGTCAGGCTGCGAATCAGTTGTTGAATGGCCCCGGAGCCTCGTCGCCTGATGAATTGCTCGATCAGCCAGCTCCTGAAGTGCCGGGCAAGACGCTGCGTCAAGTTTGGGAAGAATTAGTCAATCAGATCCGCGAGAAGATTGTTTTAGCTCGCGTTGTGAAGGTGACTGGCCCCGTGCAGGGATATGTGCATCACGACGGCAAGAACGCGACTCTGTTTCAGGCGGAAGGCACAAGCGGAAAGCTTGAGGCACTGCGCGATGTTGCAATGCACGTGACTGCCCTGCGTCCGCTCTGCACCCATCCGGAAGAGCTTGATCAAGCTGCGGCAGGTGCCGAGCGTGCTCGCTTGACGGCCGAGGCGAAAGCAACCGGCAAGCCCGACAACATCGTTGATAAGATCGTCGACGGTAAAATGAAGACGTACTTCAACGAGCAAGGAGTGCTGACTTATCAGCCGTTCGCAAAGGACGACTCGAAGACTGTCAGTCAGGCATTGGCTGAAGCCGGGTATAAGGCTGTCGGTTTCACTCGTTGGGTGATCGGCAACTAAGCTTGCTGAGGTAATTTGGTGACAAAATTGAGGGGCAGAAGCAGCAGCTTCTGTCCCTCGTTTTATTAAGGGGTCTGAATTATGTCCGAATCTGTGATTCAACCGGTCTATCGCCGAGTGTTGCTGAAACTGAGTGGGAACAGCTTTTGTCGTTCCGGCGAGTCCGGTATCACGATGGCTGAAGTGAGTAATGTGTCGGAACAGATTCGGCGCATTCATGCGACCGGAGTTCAATTGGCGATCGTTTGCGGCGGCGGAAACATTCTTCGCGGCCGAGACTTCGCGGCAGTTAGTGCTGCGATTCAGGCGCCGACGGCTCACTATATGGGGATGTTAGCTACTGTCATTAATGGGTTAGCGTTGCAGGATGCTCTTGAGAATGTCGGTGTGCCGACTCGATTGCAGGCAGCGATCCGAATGGAGGGGGTTGCAGAACCGTTTATTCGGCGGCGCTGTATCAGGCATCTCGAAAAGGGGCGCGTTGTGATTTTGGCTGCCGGAACCGGTAGTCCGTTCGTGACAACGGATACTGCGGCAGCTCTGCGAGCACGAGAGATCAATGCGGATGTCGTGCTGAAGGCGACGCGAGTTGATGGCGTCTACTCGGATGATCCTGAGAAGAATCCGCATGCGATTCGTTATTCGGATATCTCTCATCAAGAGGTTTTGAAGCAGGGCCTCAAAGTGATGGATGCGCAAGCGGTGCATCACTGCATGGAGCAGAATATACCGATCGTTGTTTTTAATTATCAGAAGCCGGGCAATCTTGAGCGAGTCGTTGCCGGAGAGCGAATCGGGACGCGAGTTACGACTGCGCGAGAGAATTCTTGAGGTCGTTAAGTGAGTGCAGAATTTCCGCACGTCATTCGGTAGTGGGGTAACGAGATGCCGAGCACGCTGATTCGTCACGTACATGCCCGCGAAGTCTTTGATAGTCGCGGGCGTCCGACAGTTGAGGTTGAAGTGACGTGCGGAGACTCGAAGCCGGGACGCGCAATGGTTCCGAGCGGGGCGAGTACGGGGCAGTTCGAGGCACTCGAGTTGCGCGACCGAGATGCCAGTCGGCTTGATGGGCTCGGCGTGCGTCAGGCCGTTGAGAATGTGAATGGAGAGATTGCGCGCGCTCTGATTGGAAGCGATGCCAATGAGCAAGCTGCGATCGATCGTTGCCTGAGAGAGTTAGACGGGACGAGCAATCTCAGTCGGCTCGGTGCGAATGCTGTGCTCGGTGCGTCATTGGCTTGCGCGTATGCCTCTGCCGAAGCAAAGCAGATCTCGCTCGTCGAGCAGATGCGATTTTGTTGGAAGCGGCTGCGGTCAACGAAACCGGCCGGTACTTCGGGGCCTCTTGCGGGACTCGGTGAATCGGCCCTGCTGCCTTTGCCAATGGTCAACATGATCTCGGGGGGACTGCATGCGGGACGCAATCTCGATTTTCAGGACTACTTGATTATGCCCGTCGGGGCGACGTCGTATCCGCAAGCTTTCGATTGGATCGTGACCGTCTATCGGCGACTCGGGCAGTTGCTGACGAAGCGCGGATTCGAAGGCGTGCTTGTCGGGGATGAAGGCGGATACGGGCCGAAGCTGACTTCGAACGAGCAAGCACTCGAACTGATTGTCGAGGCCATTGAAGCCAGTGGGCTCGCGCCGGGTCGCGATGTTGCGATCGCGCTCGACGTTGCGAGTACTCACTTCTATCGAGACGGCAGTTATCAATTGGCTGCGACCGGGAGCGAGCGACTGACTGCTGACGATGTGATTGATCTGCTCACAGAATGGGTCGAGCGATACCCAATCATCAGCATTGAAGACGGTCTCGCCGAAGAGGATTGGGCCGGATGGCAGCGTCTGACAGAACGACTCGGCAACCGCGTGCAGTTGATTGGCGACGATTTGTTCGTGACGAATGTCGAACGCCTGCAACGCGGTATTGAGAGCGGCGTCGGCAATAGCGTGCTCATCAAGGTGAATCAGATCGGGACGCTGAGTGATGCACTCGCTGCGATGCGAATGGCTCTTGATAACGGTTACGCGCCAGTCGTTTCCGCGCGAAGCGGCGAGACAGAGGACACGATGATTGCGGATCTCGTTGTCGCGACGGGAGCGGGGCAATTGAAGGTCGGGTCGGTTGCTCGCAGCGAGCGGCTTGCGAAGTACAACCAGTTGCTGCGATTGGCGGAGAATCCGGCTTACGGATATCTCGGCGGCTCGATCCTTAGCCGCTAGGGACATGACCGAAATTTCGCCTGAGTCGCATCGACTTCCAGTCCGAGCCGTCTTCTCGCAAGCCTGACGTTGTCGGCGCGATTATCTATGTAAGTTTAGTTCCCCACCTTCGGCTGCGAGTTAAGCAGCTTCGGTCAAACGTCTGATCTGCCCTCGTTCGAGAGTTGCCGACCAGCACGGGCTAGAAGCCCATGCTACGACGACTCGATGCGACGAATGGCGTTCGGAAACCCGCAGGCTGAGTCGTCTTCTCGCTCGGGTTGATTGCCGTAGCATCCCGCCCACTCGGGCCACGAGTAACTTTGAGGGCGAGGAGTCCGAGTTGTGCGCAATTTGATCGTGATCGGAGCGAGCAATGTCACGCTCGCGTTGCCTTTGTTGTGGTCGGGAGTCAGACAGGATGCGGAGCAATCGACGCGACTGATTGTCGTTGCGGGACACGGTCGCTCGTTCGGTTTGCCGAGCACGGTTTTTGGTCGGACGTTACCGAGCATCTTGCACTCCAAATGCTGGGAAACACTGGAGTATCTCGTCCCGAAAGATGCGCCATTGGAGGCCGTCGTCACCGATGTCGGCAACGACATCTTGTATGGCACGTCAGCGTCGGTGCTCGGCTGCTGGGTCAAAGAATGCGTCGACCGTTTGAGTCGATGGCGCGTGCGATTGACGATGACAGAACTGCCAATGGCATCGCTGACGCAAATGTCTCCGGCGCGGTTCACGTTGTTTCGCTCGCTGCTCTTTCCGAAGTCAGACTTGCGCTATCAAGACGCGCTCGGAATCGGCGCGGCGGTCAATTCGATCGTTCGCAGTGTTGCTCATGAAGCGAATGCGAAGCTCATTCCGCCTGCCGCTGATTGGTACGGAGTCGACCCAATTCACATTCGCCGGACTCATCGGCGAACTGCATGGGCTCAACTCTGTCCGACCATTTCAGAAGAGCCGACGTTGCCGCCTCAAGGGCCGATTGATTGCCTCAAGTTATGGAATCTGAAGCCGGCGGTGCGTTGGCGCGGCAAGCAGCAATACGAGCACGAGCAACCCGCCATCGGAGATCGCATTGCTCAGTTATGGCTCTATTGAGAGAGCGACTTCGGGCTTGCCCGGCTTCTCGAACGACGAGTCTTCGAACGAATGACTTTCCGTCGCATTCAGAGGCATGCAGCCATAACGAGCAGAGCAACGGCGATTGAATCGCGTGCGGACCAACAATCGCTGCGCGAGTGAAAGCGCAGGTAGTTGAGCATCGCGCCGGTCGGACAACCAAAGCGGCAGTAGGCCATCGGGACAAAAGCTGAAACCACTAAGCCCACAACGGCGAGCGCCAGTGTTGCTGCTCCGGCAATGCGCAAATGAAACGCGTCGAATGGTTCGAGAGCAACGAGACTCACCGGCCAATGCTTGATCGCCGTGCCAACAACAACGAACAGCAAGAGCGCCGGCAGAGCGCGACATGCCGTTGAAAGAATGTTGCTGATCGACGAGCGGGACTCAGTGTGAGTTGAAGTGCCCGCGTCGTCGGCGAGTTGAGGAGCTTGCGACTCAAGATCGCGGCGCAGAGTCGCGGGCCGCGAACGAAGCACACGAGCGCGACCGCGTGCGAGCAACTGCTGCGCGGCCCCGAACGGGCAGACTTGATGACAGTAAAGCTGAGTCCGCGAGAGTGCCGGGACGAGCAGCGCAGCGATCGTGAGCAACACGAGCGACGGCGCCGTGCGAAAGGGAATGCCCGCTTGCGCCCATCCAACGAGCGAGGCTTGCGAGAGCAGATCGCCATTCACAAAGCCGAGATACCCGACCAACACGCATTGAAAGCTCAACCGCAAGAGTCGTTTGCTGCGCCAACGAGTAACACTCATTACAGACGCAAACAGAAGCACGAGCGCCGTTCCCGCATCTCGCGCGGACCAGTTCCATTTGAGTGATTGCGGAGCGACTCGACGCTCAGCCGCTTGCAGCGCGGGGGCGATGCTGCGTGCGACAGCCATGCTCGTCATCGTCGCGCCCGAGACGCCCTCAATCTCTTCAGCCTGCGGATCGAGTTTGCTGAGTTCCTGAAAGCCGCGATCGACGAAGCGCGCGGTGAATGATGCTTCGTCTCGGACGTAGCCGACATACGGCTCATTGTCATAACTCTTACGCAGGGCAAGACCGACGAGCATTGAGGCGCCGTCGAAAACGAGCAGCGCATCGGTCGGTCCTTGATAGCCGATGACGGCATCCGCTGCCGGAGTGGTGCGAACGGCAAAGCCAATCGGCCCATTTGACTGATTGAGGATGTCGGTGATTGCGGGTTGCTCGGCGCGAACTCGCAATGACTTTGCATCAGTCACGAACGGAGTGACTTCGGCAAGTCGCAGTTCATCGGGGAATCGCAGCGCGGGCCGCTGACCGCCGAGTCGCAGCGTCACTCCCTCAACGATTGCGAGACTCGTCAAAGTGGCGCCGCTGACGGTGTCGACATGCGGAAGCTGCGTGGCGGCGTGCCAATTCTTGCCGTTCCATTGAGACAGGAATCGCTCATCGCGTTCAACGTGCGCGATGTGCTCGCGCGTGTCGCGACTGCTCAAGATGCGGATACCGACAATCTGCTCTTGCTCATTGAAGCCGATCAAAACATTGGTCGGCCCCGAAAAGCCAATGACATGATCCGCACGCGGCGACGTCTGCATGACATAGCCGAGCAGCTTGCCGTTTGAGTCGAGCACTTGCTCTGCCGAGTGACTCGTTCCGGTGCCCGCCGCGATCGCAAACGGAGCAGAGGACTCACGACTCACGAGTCGGTCAGCAGTCGGGAACAAACTGCGCACAGCGTCGATGCTGAGTGCCGCCTCGTTGTTCGTGAGACGCCGCGCTTCGAACTCTCGATGCCGCAAATGAATGAGTCCGACGATGCTCACAAAGAGCATCAAGCGGAAAACGTGCAGCGCGATCGCTCTGAGCGGTCTGCGTTTGAGCGGAGATGTCGGCGGCGATGATGTAGCAATTCCGACATCCGTCACGACTGCACCGCCCAAACATGAATCGTGCGATCAAACCCGGCTGACGCGAACTGCTTGCCATCGCCGCTAAAGGCCAATCCGTAAATCGTGTTGCGATGCTTGCGGACGGCGAAGATTTCTTTCGGTGCAACGACGGTCCAACAACGCAGCGTTCCGTCTGCTCCGCCCGTTACGAGCGTCTTGCCGTCCGGTGCGAAGACAACGGACTTCAGCTTGCCGGTCGGCACATCAATTGACGCGACGGCATCGCCCTTCGTCGACCACAACTTCAAACCGCCGTCCGCTCCGACTGACGCCAGCAACGAGTCATCCGGCGAGAACGCAACTCCTTCGACCGTGCGCGTATGCCCGTTGATCGTCTTCAGCAGAGACTTGCTCTCGGCATCCCACAAACGCACCGAGTTATCTTCGCCGCCTGATGCAATGAGCTTGCCGTTGTTCGAGACCGCGACCGTCTGCACTTGAGCTTCATGCCCCGTGAGCACCGCGATCGCTGCGCCGTTCTGCGCGTCCCAAAGTCGCACCGTCTTATCGAACCCGCCGGAGACGATCAGCGTTCCGGTTCGCGCGACCGCTCCTGCCGGGACATAGTCTTGATGCCCGAGCATTGTCGTACTTGCGGAGCCGCCCTCAGCTGGCCAAACGCGGACGGACCGATCGAGACTCACAGTCGCAATGCGGCCATCAGCAAGAAAGCCGACGAACGTCACTCCGTCGCCGTGCCCCTTCAGTGTGTTAATGAGCGCGCCATCTTCCGTTGCCCAGAGTTTGACGGCGTTATCGAGACTCGCCGTCGCCAGTCGCTTCCCGTCCGCTGAGAACGCTGCTGAATACACCGCGTTGTTGTGAGTGAGAGCACGCAGCCATTCGAGTTTCATGGAGCAGATCCTTCGACGTCATAGGTGAGTGCGGGCGGTTGAGTGTCGCGCGATGAGCAATGCCGGAACGCGAGCGGCTGAATGACTGAGGTAATAACTCTGACACAGTGCCGTTGCGGATGCAGCTTGCTCGTGCTGCTCAATGTGCCGACTGAACAGTCCGAGACGCTACGACCGTTAGAGTGCAGCGCAACTCATTCGAGCGTGCGTTCTGCGGGAGCTTCTCTTCCCGCAAAAGTCAGATAAGCGAAGACAACAAACCACAAGATGCCGCCGACGATGAATTTCAAAACGGGCGGCACTCCGGACGGCGACCAAAAGCCCTCGATCAACGCAGCGACCGCCAGCATGAACGCCGAGCCGAGCGCGATCTTCACGGAAACGAGACCTCGCAATCTGAGGTTGTCCCAGCGCGAGTGTTCGCCGGGGCAAACGATCGCATGACCGAGAATGAGTCCCGCCGCGCCGGCAACGACGATGGCCGTCAGCTCAAACGAGCCGTGCCCGATCACGAACGAGAAGAACCGTTCGCCGTGTCCCTTCACCGCGACGAACGAAGTCACCGCCCCCAGAAAGATGCTGTTATAGATCAGAAAGAAGATCGTCCCGAGACCGGCAAAGGCGCCGGTTGCATAGCATCTCAACGCGATGCCGATGTTGTTGTGAACGTAGAAGCCGGCCATCATCGCGTCGGCATCTTCACCGCGCTTCATCTCGCCGGAATACATCTTGTCGAACATCGCTTGATGCTCGCTCGCGACGATCCGACTGGCCCAATCAACGTCGTATGCAATCAAAATTCCAGCAACAAGTCCCGGTATTACCGCGAGTGCGAGCGCGAACCAAAAGTAAGCAATGTTCGCCCGCAGCAGCTTCGGGAAGTCCGCAGTGATGAAGCGGACGACCGTCATCAACGAGCCCGGCTTACTGCGATAGAAGCAGTTGTGTCCGCGAGCCGCGAGGTCGTTGAGATATCGGCTGACAGTGAGCCCCCAATCGCGCGACTGCACGAGCGAGAGATCAAAGCATAGTGAGCGATACAGCGACGAGAACTCCGAGATCTCTGACGGCTTCAGCGTCGGGTTGCGCGAGAACTCGAACTTCTTGAGCAAGTCTTCGAAGCGAGCCCAATCGGCTTTGCGGCTCTGAATGAATTGTTCGCGAGTCATTCGGTTGCGCCTCCGCTGAAAGTCTTGAGGACGCGTCTCAAGAACGCAGAGTGACGATACCGGCCGAGCATGATGGGCACTCCTAATCGAGCGGCGATCGGCTTCGCGAGAATGGCTGCGATCTCGTCCTCACGACTTTCGGACAACTTGTCTTCGCGTCCGAGCAAGCGCTCGACGACATCCAGCGTCCGTTCGGAAACATGAAACGTCCCGACGCATTCAGCCTTCGAGATCGGAGTCAGTTTCTTCGAAGTCTCGACATGTCGCTGCAACGCCTCGCGTCGTTCATGCACGACCATCGTGCCTGCGACAAGATCGCCGATGCGCTGCATGCGCTTCGTCACGCACATCGTGATGAGTCCGACTCCATAACCGATCGGCAGAATGTCAGCGGCGCGTAGCAGGTTGCGAATCATCGCGTCGTAAAAGCCAATCGGATAACCGGCATCTTTGATGACGCGCAGTCCGAACGTTCGTTTGCCGAGAGTGCGACCATTCCAAAAGCCCTCGCAGATCGCTCCGTAGCCCCACTCCAGCAGAAACAAAGCAAGGAGCATCGCGCCCATTGGCAGTCCCTGCCCCAATACGGGAGCGACGTATCCAACGGCCATTGAGATCGCGAAGTAGATGCCGATGCGAATGAGTAAGTCGATGAGATACGCGCCCAATCGCGAACCGGGGCCAGCAACGTCGAAGAGCAGAGTGACGTTCTCGGGCGTCTCGATTTCGGTGCGGGTATCAACAAGTTTCGTCGGCATGTCGAAGTCCGAAGTGAGGAGAACGGTTCCGAAGAGCGGCATTGCGCACTCGTTCCCAAGCTCCGCTTGGGAACGCACCATTGGGAAGCTCTTGCTTCCCGTCCGGTTCTGATTCAGTCAGCGAGTCATACTGCGGCAGCCGAAAAGCGGAACTCCAGCATCTGCCGCGAAGCGACTTTGAGTTCGGCGTGAAGTCCTCGAACTTGCATACGCACTTAGGGGGGAGCGCATCGGCAATTGTTGTCGACGCGCTGTTTCTCGATTGCTCGCAACTCGCGTAGGAGCGGGACTCGTCTTTATCCGTGTGAGAAATATCCGCGTGAGTAAGGGCAAAAGAGAGCGGTTTCTCCCGCCCTTGCTCACACGGATGTTTCGCACACGGATGAAGACATTGAAGCTCCCTTCGCAACGGTCATTCGTTACTGATTGCCGAATCGTGACTCAGAGTTCGGCGCTCCGGCCTCGACTCGCGGTGATCCTTGCATCGTCACTTAGGCGCGCACTCCATCGGCGTGCCGTCGGGATGTACCCACTCGGTCGAGCCGTCGGACCAATTCTCTTTCTTCCAAACGGGAACGATGACCTTCAGTCGGTCGATGATGTGCCGACCGGCTTCGAATGCTGCAACGCGATGCGGGCTGCTGACGGCAACGGCAACACTGATCTCGCCTAACTCCAAATGACCGAGCCGATGCTCGATGCCGACGTTGATCAGCGGCCATTGCGCGCGAGCTTCCGCTTCGAGCTCTTGCATCTTCGCAACGGCCATTTCTTCAAAGGCTTCATAGTCGAGCGCGACCGTTTGCCGTCCGGCAGTCATCTCGCGCACCGTGCCGAGAAAAAGCACGACCGCTCCAGCAGCATTCGAACGCACGTCTTCCGTGAGTCGGTGATAGTCAATGACGTCACGAGTGAGGACGACCATAAGCAGACCTTCGAAGTTGAAAGAGTCGAGTGGAGTTAGCAGCGCGTTGAACCGCAAGCGGCCTCAACGTGACACGAAAGCTACAGCGTCACTCTGCTTCCATCAGCTCTAATGACTGAGCAGACTGCCTCGCGTCGTTGAAGCAAGACTCAAGACGGCGAGAACCCGACGAATGACCTATCTCATTGAGATCACCGAAGCGGCTGAAGGCGATTTAGCGTTACTGCGAGTCGTCGACCGGCGTCGGATCACCTCAGCCATCATCGAGCAATTGACGCATCAGGCCGAAGTCGAATCGCGTCATCGAAAGCAGCTCCGCGCGAATCCAATCGCCACATGGGAGCTTCGAATCGAAGACTTCCGAGTCTTCTACAACGTCAATGGTCACACCGTGACCGTGACAGTCATCGGTATCGGCCACAAGCGACACAATCGGCTCTTTTTCCGAGGCGGAGAGGTGCAACTATGAAAACCATCGACCTAACACAGCGACGATGGAGCATTGAAGAACTCCTTCAATCAGCGCGTAGTGAACCTCTCTTGTTGGTTGAGCCGAGTGGAGCTGAGTTCGTCCTGTCGTCGGCTGAACCACTTGATGACGAAGTCGCGGCACTCCGCGCTTCGCCCTCGTTTCAAGCATTCCTCGATGCGAGATCCGCGCCTCAAGCGACTCGCTCGTTGAGTGACTACATGCTGGAACTCGAACAAGAAGTCTGAGTTGATTGTGTCTCACTGCCTCTCAAAGGAGCCCGAAACGATGTTGTTGCGAAGCGTGATGTTGCTGTTGTGCGTGCTGATGACTCCGGCCTTATCGGCGGATGAGATTCGCCATTCGTTCTTTGTCGCCGGACCGAGCTTCACCGGGATCATTGATGAGGACGGCAAAGAAGTATGGAACTCGGGCAAAGCCGCCGCGCGCGACGGTTATGTGCTGCCGAATGGGAACGTGCTCGTTGCATGGTCCGACGAAGTCAAAGAGTTGACTCGCGACATGAAATTAATCTTCCACTTCAAACGCACGCCCAATGCCAAAGAGATTGGCACGGTCGAGCGACTCGCCGACGGACGCACGCTGATTACTGAGCTCGGCCCGCAACCGCGTCTGCTCGAAGTCGACGCGGACGGCAAGATCGCTCTCGAATTTCCCCTCAAGCCCGAGACCGACAACGCTCACATGCAAACGCGCATGGCGCGCAAGCTGTCCGGCGGGACGTATCTCGTGCCGCATTTGCTCGCCTTCAAAGTGAAGGAGTACTCGGCAAAGGGCGACGTGCTGAAGGAGTTCAAGACTGACCTTGAAAATCTCGGCGGACGCAAAGCGGAGAACTGGCCCTTCACGGCGATCCGACTGGAGAACGGCAACACGCTCGTGAACCTGACGCACGGCAATAAGACGGTCGAACTCGATGCTGAGGGCAACGTTGTTTGGCAAATCAGCAACGACGACTTTCCGAACGAAAAGCCATTCGCCGATCCCTGCGGCGGGCAGCGGCTGCCGAATGGCAACACCGTCATCGCGAGCTACGGCACGCGCGGCCCGATCAAAGTGTTCGAAGTGACTCGCGAGAAGAAGCTCGTTTGGAGCTACACCGGACCGCACCGCGCTCACGAGATTCAAGTGCTGACGACGAACGGGAAGCCGATCGAAGGCAAGCCGCTGAAGTAGAGGTGCGAAGAGGAAGTCGCTCGCGGCCTCAACGTGCAATTTGAAGTACATCAAATTGAAGAGGCCGCGCCGCAACCCGCGCGAGTGCTGCTCACTCAACTCGGAACTTCGTCGCGATGACATTGCCCGCGTCGGTCATGCAACGCAGCTCATAAGACCCCGTTGCGAGTTCGAGTCGTTCGGGTCGAGTTTGCCCTAAGAAGCGGCCATTCAAGTACCAATGGCCGCTTGATAGGTCGCGATTCAAACTCGGATGAATGACCGAGCGACCTTCAACGGCGACGAAGACTTCTCCGGCAAGCGGCGACGTCATCGCGATTGGCTTAGTGGTGACATCCGGCACCGGCAGCGGATCGATGACAGTCCATAGCTCGGGCGGATGCGGGTCTCGATCGTTTCGCAGTGAGGACTCGTTGAAGAGCTTTGCGAGCAATGGCTCTGCCGCATCCTTTCCGACGAAGTCGTGATGCCCGACTCCCGAAAACTTGCCGACCCAAACTCCGATCGCGTAGCGATGATTGTGTCCGACGGCCCATGCATCGCGCCGGCCGGAACTCGTGCCCGTCTTCCACATAAACCATGCGCAGCGACTGGCGGGATCAACGCCGTTCGGCAGGCGTCGGCGCGACGAAAGAATGTCGTTCAGCGCTGAGCAAACATCGGACGCAACGGCGCTGCGGAGCAATCGCGCTCGGCTCGATGTCGAATCGTTCGGGTCGTCGATGAAGAGCTTTGTCGGCAAGTACGCGCCGCGTCTGCCGAGCGTTGCGTAAGCGTTCGTCAGTTCGAGCAACGTCGCTTCAATGCCTCCGACAGCAAGCGTCAGTCCGCCGCGCTTTGAAGCATCGACCGGCAAGCTCACTCCGCAGGCTTCGAGTAAGCCGATGCAGCGGTCGAGACCGACCGCTTGCGTCACATGAATGGCGGGAATGTTGCGCGACGCACGCAGTGCTTCAGCAACTGTCAGCCGACCGGCAAAGTCCCGATCGAAGTTGTCGGGAGTCCAATCAGAAAACTGCTGAGGGTCATCCGCAACGATCGACTCGGGGCCGAGTCGTCGCGTCTCAAAGGCTGCGGCATAGAGAAAGGGCTTTAAGGCCGAACCCGGACTGCGCCGCGCAACGAAGCCATTGATCTGCCCGTCGACGGGATCACTCACATCCGCAGAGCCGACGAGTGCTCGCAGTTCGCCCGTCGCGATCTCGATTACAACGACGGACACATCAGCCCCTGCCGGCAAGCGCTTACGCCGTTCGATCACGGCATTCTCAATGAGCGACTGCAACGACGGGTCGATCGTGAGTCGTCCGCCATTCGGACGACGCTGCAACGCGAACGACGCGACGGGCGGCGGCAGTTCGTTGCGCTGACGTTGAATCTCGACAGGAACGCTGCGCGCGTGCTCGGCTTCGATCGGTGAGATGAAGCCGAGTTCGATCATGCGATGGAGCACGTAGTCGCGCCGCTTGAGGCAGCGTTCGAGATGTAAGTTCGGACGCAGGCGACTCGGCTGCTGAGGAACTCCCGCAAGCAGCGCTGCTTCGCCGAGCGATAGGTCGCGCGCGTGCTTGCCAAAGTAGAGCAACGAAGCCGCTTCGACTCCGCGAATGTTGCCGCCATACGGAGCGAGATTCAGATAGTGCTCGACGATCTCTGACTTCGAGAGTCGTTGCTCAACTTGCACGGCGCGCACGCCGTCAACGAGTTTCGAGAACAGTGTTCGCGGACGGTCATCGAGCATGCGGCAAATTTGCATCGACAGCGTGCTCGCACCCGAGACGACGCGTCGCTGAGTCGCGTTCTGATGCATCGCGCGTAAGACCGCGACGGGATCAATGCCGCGATGTTGCCAAAAGCGAGCGTCCTCTGCGGCGACCGTCGCGAGCACAAGATTCGGACTCATCTGCGCCAGTGGCACGGGCAAGCGCCATTGATCATCGCGTCCGACTTGCCGCGCTAATGTGTTCCCATTGCGATCAGTCACAACGGGACTCGTCGGCCAGTCAGCAAGCGTCTGCATCGGCACCGGAAACATGTGCCAAATAAAGAGGACGACCGCGCCCAGTCCGATCGTGCAAGCACCGCAAAGCATCGCCGCCCAGCGCGCGATTCGAGCGAGCCGACCGCTGCTGAGCAGCGGCCTGATGAAGTTCATTCGCATGCGTCGTTCCTTCGACTTGATGTCGTATCAGAACGACTGCCGCCGGTTTGCTTGAAGGTCAGTTACGCGCGATGACGGGCAGACTCACATTGAAAGGCTTTGTTGCACGACTAAGACTCCGGGACCGACCTCTAGCAATCGAGTCGGACTCGCCCGCGTGAAGCGATCGCGCACCGCTCGTCACTCAAAAGGAATTCGTCATGCCCGCTGATCCGCTGCAAGCTCATGTCGCGAAGGACTTCAAGCACGCGAGTCCGCTCGTTTCATGTCGGTTCGAGCCGCTCGGGCGTTTTGTCTTTGCGGGCGCTCAAGACAACAAAGTCGTGCGCTGGAATCTCGCCGACGGAAAGGCGACGGAGTTTCTCGGTCACGATAGTTGGGTGCGCGGACTCGCGTTCGCGAAGACGAAGGACGGAGACAAAGACGTCGTGCTGCTGATCAGCGGCGGCTACGACGGGCGTCTCATCATATGGAACGCTGATGCCGAGAAGCCGGAACCGATCCGCAAGATCGACGCGCATGCCGGATGGGTTAGAGCACTCGTTGTGTTGCCCGATCAAGCTCACGTTGTGTCGTGCGGCAATGACAACAAAGTGAAGTTGTGGCGCATCGCTGATGGGTCGCTCGTCCGCGAATTCATTGGGCATGAGTCGCACGTCTACAACGTCGCTCTGCATCCCGACGGAAAGCAATTGGTCTCGGGAGATCTCAAAGCAAACCTCATTCATTGGGATCTCGATACCGGCAAGCAACTACGCACCTTCAAAGCCGCGACGATGCATAAGTACGACGAGTCCTTCTGGGCTGACATCGGCGGCTATCGCGAGTTGTGTTTCAGTCCCGACGGCAAGTCGCTCGCAGGCTGCGGCATCACGAACGTCACCAATGCTTTTGCTGGCATCGGCAATGCGGCAGTCGCGGAGTTCAATTGGACTGAAGGCAAAGAAGTCGTCGTGCATCTCGCGAAGGCTCCCGTGCAGGGCAACGGATGGGGCCTCGTATGGCATCCGCAGAACTTCTTGATCGGACTGTCGGGCGGCGGAGGCGGCGGGGTTCTCTACTTCTTTAGGCCGACCGAGAAGAACGAGTTTCATCTCTTCAAGTTGCCCGGACATGCGCGCGATTTGGCGATGAGTCCCGATGCGATGACGCTCGCATCAGCAGGCGCGAACGGCGCCTTAGTGCTGACGAAGCTAGCGCCGAAGGGCTAAGCCGATCTGTAATGAAACTTACGCTGCCGTCGTAGCATGGGCTTCTAGCCCGTGCCGTCTTTGCCTGCTCGATCGAATTCGCGGTCAAACCGAACTGCCGATCGAAGAGCACGGACTGGAAGTCCATGCTACGGAAGCGGACTCCATTGAGTCCGTCTCACCGCGCTTCCAATCGGCCGCTTGAGCTTCTTCTGCGAAATCTCCGCAGCCGCAGAAAGTTTTCCTCAAACTGGTCTAGGTCCGTTTTGGCCGACTTCGCTATGACGTTGCGGCTTCATGATCTGATTAGCCTGCGCCAAGGGAGGATCGTGTTCTCTCTCAGGGACGAGAGACGCCGCAGGTGACTCAGGGAGGGGAAGATCATGCATTTGAATTATGGCTCAAGCGCCTTAGCGCGCTTGCTGGCAGCGTTGTTGTTTTGCAGCGTTGCAGCAGTCTCCGACCTCGCAATGGCGGATGAAAATCTCTTTCGAGCGGCGCGACCTGCGACCGTGACGAATGAAATCACCGGAGCGGTGATTCGTTCGCGCATTGACGAAGCGAATCGTTCCAAAGAATTGGATGACGCCACTCGCGCGACGATTTTGGAGCTGTATCAAGCAGCCCTTTCGCACCTGCAACGCGGCGATGAAGAAGCTCGTGAAGCGCGTGCGTTTCAACTGCGCGGCGATCAACAGCGTCTGAGATCCGTCGTCTCCGAGAAGCGCGCCGACTGGGAGAGACTGCGTTCTGCCGAACCGTGGCAGACGACAGTTCGAGATCGCGCTCGACTGGAATCATTATTACGCGAGGTCGATGCCGACCTTGCGAAGTTCAAGTCGCAGCTTGCTGTCATCGAGAAAGAGACCGGCACTCGCACTGAACGTCGTGCCGAGTTGCATCGCGCTTTGCCCAATCTGCGTTCGCAATTGGATGACGTTGCCGGCACGCTCGAAATGGCGGCCGAGACGCAAGAGCAAGCACTGCTCGCGCTCGCTCGCAAAACGGAACTGCGGACTCGCAAGCGGTTGCTCGAATATCAGATTGGCCGCATCGAACTCGAACTCGATGCCTATGACGCGGAAGAGTCATTCGATCTCCCGCGTTTGCAACGGCAAGTCTTGCTGCGACGCATTGAACTCTCAGAAGCCGAACGCAAGTTCGTTGACGAGCGCCTCAGGAAGGTGCTCACCGAGCAGTCGGAAATTGCCGTCGCGCGGGCTCGGGATGAATTTATTACATCTCATCCGAAGCTGCGTCCGTATGCCGAACGCAATCTGGAACTGGCAAAGCAAGCTCAGGCACTGACGTCCGAAATCGCTGTTCTTGAAGAAGTTCTTCGCAAGACGAAGGCGACGAAGGAAGACGTCGAGCAGAAGCGGCAGTACGTCGAAGACAAAGCAAAGCTCATCGGTCAGTCGGGAGCGATCGGTCTCTTGCTAAGGAAGATGCGTGCCGAGTTGCCGGATGTCGGACAGCTTCGAGGTAACGTCGCGACTCGGCGCGAGCAGATCGACTCGATCAGTTTCAAGCTGCTGACCTATGACGATCAGCTCAAGCTGCTGCAGAACACAAAGGCGCTCGTTGAGAAGATCGTCGTCGAAATCACTGCCGCCTCGCCGATTCAGCAAGTCGGCTTTGAAGACGGGCAAGAGCCCGAGCGCATCGAGTGGGTCGTCGACGAGTTCGGTAATCGTCAGCGCCGCTTGGTGCAGCGAGATCCGCGACAAGAGTTAGCTGACGCCGCGACCTTCGCGGTCAATCGACAACGAAAGACCTTTGAAGAGCTCAAGAAGAAGCACAATCAGCTCTACAAGTTGATGTGGGAGCTTGATGCCGACGAACGCGAACTCATCCGCTCGGTCGACGAGTTCACGCAGTACATCGACGAGCGCGTCTTCTGGATCCGTAGCGGGACAGCGCTCACTCCATGGTCGCTCAATGAGGCATCGCTGCGAGACATGGCCGTGCTGAAGGGCTCGTCATGGCAAGGCACGTTGCGAGCACTTCGTAATGACTTCCGCGTCTTCCCCGAGACAGCATTGTTTGCTCTCGTCGGGTTCTTTGTCGCACTGCGAATCAATCGCACGGTCAATCGCCGTCTGCGTCATGCGAGTGACGAAGCTCAACGCGCAACGTGTCAGGACTTGTGGCTGACATCGCGAGTGCTCGCGCTGACCTTCGTGCGATCGCTGCTCTTCCCCGCCGTGCCGGCTTATCTCGGCTGGCGCTTGATGAATGCTCCGAGCGACACCGGCTTCACTTCCGCAGTCGCCAGCGCCTGCATGGCAGTGGCTTTTGTTGGATGGCCTCTGCGGTTCGTGGCGTTGATGTGTAAGCGGCACGGACTGGCCGAAGCACATCTCGGTTGGCCGCGACATTCGTGCGAAGTCATTCGTCGTCAACTGCGCTGGCTGATGCCGACCGCATTGACGCTGCTCTTCGTCAACGTCGTCATGCACGAGACGAGTCGCGATGCGTCGTACTCACCACTCGAACGCATCCTCTTTATCTGCGGCATGTGTGTGTTGGCGGGCTTCTTCCGTCGCGTCTTCCGCCCCTTCAGTGGAGTCCTGCAAGAGTACGCAGAGTCCGAGCAGAAGCAGTGGATCGAGAAGCTACAGTCGCTCGCGTACTACGGCGGGCTCGCGGTTCCATTGGCGTTCGTTGTCATGTCGGTGATGGGCTACGACTACACCGCGCGGCAGTTGGCATGGCGTCTGTATGCAACCGGATGGCTCGCCTTCAGCTTGCTCGTGCTGCACGGCGTAATGGTCCGGCAGATCAGCTTGAGACATCGCAAGCTCAGCGTCGGAGTGCTCGGCAGCTACGAGCATCCGATCGGTGCCGATGACTTGTCTCGCAAGTACTACAGCTCGGCAGAGCTGACCGTGCAGGCTCGACATGATGCCCGCGCGATCGAACTGAACCGCATGATGGCTCAGACCGCGCAGTTCATTCAGGCGCTGGGCGTCTTTGGATTCGTCGCCGGTGCATGGCTCATTTGGAGCGACATCGTTCCCGCATTGCGGTTCGTTGATGACTGGGCGTTGTGGAGCGTTGAAGTGGCGAAGCTGGCTGCGGACGGCACCACTCAGATGATTCGCGAGCCGATCACGATCCTGCATGTTGCGTTTGCGACCTTCATGGGAGCTGCCACTTGGATGGCCGTGAAGAATCTCGGCGGCCTGATGGACTTCGTACTGCTCGAACATCTGCCGATCGATAAGTCGTCGCGCTACGCACTGAAGTCGCTCGCGGGATACGCCGTGACGCTCTGCGGCATGTGCATGGTGGCCGGGACGCTCGGCATGAATTGGTCGAAGGTGCAATGGCTCGCAACCGCGTTGACCTTCGGACTCGCCTTCGGCTTGCAGGAAGTCTTCGCCAACTTCGTCAGCGGGTTGATCATCCTCTTCGAACGACCTTTGCGCATCGGCGATGTCGTGACGATCGGCGAAGTGACCGGCGTCGTTTCGAACATCCGCATGCGAGCAACGACGATCACAAATTGGGAACGGCAAGAGTTCGTCGTTCCCAACAAAGAGTTCATCACCGGCCGGTTGTTGAATTGGACGCTGTCCGATCAAGTCAACCGCATCGCCTTCGAAGTGGGAGTGGCTTACGGCTCAGACGCGGAAAAGGTGCGGCGCCTCATCACCGAGATCCTGCATCGTCATCCGAACGTAATGAGCGACCCGGCTCCGAGCGTGACGTTCGAGAACTTCGGAGACAGCGCCTTGATCTTCAAACTCCGCTGCTTCTTGCCTGACATGCAAGTGCGATTGGAAACGATCAACGACCTGCATACTCAGATCTACAAGACACTCACCGGCAACGGAGTCGAGATCGCCTTCCCGCAAAAGGACATTCACATTCGCTCGTTGCCCGAAGACTTCCTCAAAGCCTTCGACCGCGACGACTCAAACAGCAATGCAGCCCGCAAACAAGAACCGCCCCGCCCCGGCACCTACGGCCGAGTGGCGTGATTCGAAACTGGTCGCAATGAAAAAAACAACGGCGGTCTGCGGCTCAACAGCAAGTTGAGCCGCAGACCGCCGTTCTCTTTTCATATTTGAGACAAGAAGAAAAAAGGATCGGCTGCATCAAGAAGATTTACGGGGCGTCGGGGACTGCGTCTCGAAGACGAGACGATTGCGCCGCATTCGTAGTATGGACGCCGACGTCCGTGCTTCCAGTTGGTTGCGACCCGGCACTTCGACAACAAATTGTCGATGCGTAAGCCGTAAGTGCATACAACCCGCACTGAAATCTTGCAGCGCCCTTTTGAGACACCTCATCGGTCTGAGACTGTTCCCAATATCCGAACGACATTGGGTAGTATGAAAACGAGACTGCGGTCTCTCTCGTGACGGCGAACTCAACGAGTGAATGTGAACGTCGTCCCGGTGCGGCTCGGGATGGAATCCCATGCTACTTTTCGGGGCAGAGCTTCGTTGGGTATAAATACAGAACCGCAAGCCGACGGCACTTGCGAATGACTCGCACATGCAACCAGCTTGCGGTTCCCTCAATAGCACTCTGACTGAAGTACGTTCGCAATCGCGCCTCTCGGCAGAATCTAGCGAACCCGCGACGAAGCCCCATTAGGAAGTTGCTTCGACGACGAACCTCAATTCAATCCGCGACTGCTACCAATTCGCAAGACTACTTCATGTCATCGCCGGTCGGTCCGCCGTCTGACGTCGCAACGTCGGCCTTCTCTTCGCCCTTTGCGTCCTTGACCAGTGTGCCCGTCGTATCAAGGTAAATCTTGTCCTGCAGGATTTCCTGAATCACGATCGAGATTTGATTCTTCGTCGTCATATCGACGAGCGGCCGAGCGCCTCGATTTAAGGCCGCGAGTCGCTTCTGAATCAGCACCGACAAGCGAAATCGGCCGCCAACCTTATCGACCAGTGTGTCGTCCAACAGTTCTTCGTGCATTCTTATTCTCCCTTTCGATTCACTAAGATCTTGATAATTTCTTCGACTGCCCGATCCAGTTGATCGTTGCAGATTTGATATTGATAACGATCCGCGAGCCCCAATTCTCGCCGTGCATTTGCCAATCGTCGTTGAATCACTTCTTCCGATTCGGTGCCCCGCCCTCTCAGGCGAGCCTCAAGTTCGCTTTCTGATGCCGCTCGTACAAAGATCGAAATGGCGTCCGGATACATCTCCATCACACGCAGAGCGCCGTTGACATCAATCTCCAAAAAGGCCCATCCGCCCAATTCCTCTGCTCGATCGAGTTCCGACTTCAGAGTGCCATACCAATTCCCTGAAGAGTAGACGTTCTCGCATTCAATAAACGCGCCGGCCGCACGTCGTTTCTCGAATTCGTCTGCCGGAATGAAATAGTAATCCTCGCCCTCAGTCTCGCCGGTCCGCATCCCTCGTGTTGTGGCCGAAATCATCTTCACAAGCTTTACGGGGCACTCGGCGATTAAGCGATTCACAATCGTAGATTTTCCGCTGCCGCTCGGTCCCGAGAGGACAACAATCTGCTGCTTCGTCTTTGACTTGCTACTTAGTTCTGTCATTGCCTCAAACCGACTCTAACCAATTTTCGGGCTGACTGTATTCTATGAACTTGACACCACTTTTTAGCCCCTAGTGACTGAGACTAAGTTTTCAGCCCGTTCTACTCGGAATGAACCGGACAGAAATCCTGCAAACTCTCGCCATTGCTGCTCCTCAGTTTCGACTCAGTCTCGCGACGTACAACGAGATTGCCGATCCGACTGCTGGCAAACTGAATTCAACAAACGACGATCAAACTCGGCGCTACTCAACGTTCTGTAGGATTTCCTTGATTCGCTCCGCCGCCAGCTTCATCTCGACGACGCAATGTGCCGCCTGCACGTCCGCCGTTTTTGATCCAATGGTGTTTATCTCCCGCACCATTTCCTGACTCAAGAAATCAAGTCGCCGTCCCTGCGACTCGCGATCCGCCAATAGCCTTTCGAACTGGTCGATATGACATCCGAGTCGCGTTATCTCTTCGTTGATATCCGAACGATCTGCATAAATCGCAACATCGCGAACAATATCAGTAGAACTGACTGTCGAATTCGTTGCTGCCAGTAAGTCAGTCACTCGTTGCAGCAGTTTGTCGCGGTACTCTGAAACAATTGCCTTCGTCCGCGTCTTGACGATCTCCAATTGTCGGCGCATCTCACTGCAGAGTCCCGCGAGTCCCTCGGACATCACTTGCCCTTCGGCCTTTCGGAACTCAGTCATTGCAACCAATGCAGCCTTAAGAACCTCGTTCACGACGGGCCATTGTTCTCGCGGGTCGAACTGATCGCTCAGCCGGTCGCTTACCACTCCGGGTAATGATAACAACGTCGAGGCCAATGAATCCGGACTGATCTTCAACGAAGATGCAACGGAATTGATCGACTGCCAGTAGCTATTCACGACCGAAGCTTCGAGGCGGTAGCGAACTCCTTGACCAACAGGCGAGATTCGGACATTGACGTTCACGCTTCCGCGCGCAACCGATTCTCTCACAATGCGTTCGACGTCAGCCTCGAGCGATGATGCGCAGTCGGGTATCCGAGTTGAGATTCTCAAGAAACGATTATTGACTGCCTTCACTTCGACTGAGACTTCGTACTCGGAAGTGCTTTTTGAAGCCTGCCCGAAACCCGTCATGCTAATGAGCACGGCGTTCCCCTTTTCCCAGCGTATGACGCAAGTCTGTCGAACGACTCTTGGCAGGACGCCAATTTACTCTTTGTCGCCGGCCTTCTTCGCGTCATCAGCCTCTGCTTTACTTTCGCCCTTAGGCGCGGCGGTTGAATCAGTGCTCTTCTCAGCGGCAGCCTCAGAGCTGTTCCCACTCTTTTCAGCGTCACCATCAATACTCGGCGCCTTCGAGGGCTTCTTGTCCCCTGCACCCATCGCTGAGCCGTCATCGTCAGCCGCCTTCTTCGCTGCCGGCCTTGTGACTTTATACAACTCTTTTTCTTTACGCATCAGCACTGCAGTAACGCCATTCAAGACGAACCAAAGCAAAATGCAGATAAAAGTTATACGAGTAAAGACGTCACCAGCTCGCGTGCCGATGGCGCTTTGACCGCCGGCGCCACCGAAAGCACCGGCCAATCCGCCGCCTCGTCCTCGCTGAATCAAGATCAGCAAAACGAGAAAGATACTCAACGCAACAATTAACAATTGCAGAAACGTGATCATCAAACATCCTTAGCTTGCCGAATGCCGTTCGATTCGGCCTATTACCGATCCGAGCATTGGGCTGCGGACTGAATGATCGAAGAGAAACTCTTTGCATCGAGACTCGCACCGCCGACAAGCGCACCGTCAACATTCGGCTGAGACAGCAACCCCAGTGCATTGTCCGCCTTAACGCTGCCGCCGTAGAGAATTCGCAGAGCGTTCGCAGTTTGCTCGCAATAGCGCTGACGCAACCAATTGCGAATAAAAGCGTGAGCCGATTCGGCTTGCTCGTTCGTCGCGACCAGTCCCGTGCCTATCGCCCAGACAGGCTCATACGCGATGACAATCTTCGCTGTTGCCGCAGCGTCGATATCAGCAAAAGCACCGGTAAGCTGAGTCTCTAATACCGCCTCAGTCTGATTTGATACGCGCTCTTCCTTCCGTTCGCCAACGCACAGGAAAACCGAAAGACCGAGTTGCAGCGCCCGCTTCACTTTTTGATTCACAAGAGAGTCAGACTCACTGTGATAAATCCGCCGCTCGCTATGACCAATAATGGTCCACTGGCAGCCGACATCTATCAGCATTTCTGCTGCGATCTCGCCAGTGAAGGCGCCCGGAGCCTTTGCTGAAACATCTTGACCGCCGAGTCCGATGGCACTTCCGGCGACAACCCCGCCCACAACGCCCAGATAAGGCGACGGCGGACAAAATACGACATCGACAGCATTAAGGTTTGCCGCTGCTGATTCGCGGATCTGCGTTGCTAATTCTTTGGCGCTGGAAGACACCAAATTCATCTTCCAGTTTCCGACAGCCATCTTCTTGCGCATGACAACGTTCTAGTAATCGAGGGCTATGTAATAAATTCTATCCGCTCCGCACGGCTGCAATGGCGCTGTGCCGGACTGCTTAGTTGACCATATCGCAGCGAGGATAGGAGCCGAGAATCTCAAGTCGCACGGCGAGCTTCGCCAATGATTCGAGAGCCTTCTTGACCTTCGCATCTTTCTGATGTCCTTCGAAATCGAGGAAGAACAGATAGCCGGTCTCTGGCTGCCGAAGCGGGAACGACTCGATCCAACTGAGATTGATCTTGTTCTCTTTAAAGATCGTCAGTGCGTCGGCCAATGCGCCCGGTTTGTGCGGAATTTGCAGCAACAACGCGGTGCGATCACTGCCCGTTGCATTCGAAACAAGATCGCCAATGACAGCGAAACGAGTGACGTTGTTTTTGTTATCCTGAATCGATTCCGCGATGATATTCAGGCCATACTCGGCAGCCGCCTTTGTACTCGCTATGGCTGCAGCGCCGTGCTTATCACGAGCAAGTTGAGCCGCCGTTGAAGTGCTCGTCACATCGTGCAACCGAGCATGCGGCATATGACGGTTCAGCCAATTCCGGCACTGAGAAAATGCCTGCGGCTTGCTGTAGACCTCGTGAATTTCGCTGCGGCTACACTTTGCTACCAAATTGTGTTGCACGCTGATTTGTACTTCGCCGCAAATTCGCAGTGGCAGTCTCGTGAACATGTCGAGTGTGTCGACGATCCGGCCGTCCGTGCTGTTCTCGATCGGAACGATGCCAAATTCTGCGTGCCCGCGATTCACCTCTTCGAATACCGAGGCGATCGTTGTGACGGGTATCAAGTCAGCCGACTCGCCGAAGCGCTCGATAGCAGCTTGATGCGAGTAACTGTGTGCGGGGCCGAGATAGGCAACTCTTTGTGTTCGCACTTGACGACGAGCACTGCTGATGAGCTGACGGTAGATCGCACGCAGGGCATCTGGCGTGACTGGGCCAGCGTTCGCTTGTTGCACTGCCGCTAGCATTTCGTCGTCAATTTGCGGCGTGAAAAGCGCTTGTCGCACGTTTTCTTGGGCCGAAATCCACTCAATCGCTAAGTGGGTGCGATCGTTAATCAGCTTGAGGATCTGCTGATCGACTTTTGCAATCTGCGGCAGCAGGGCTTCAGAAGAAGGGGTTTTTCGCCGGACAGGAGCGGGGGACTTTGTTCGTTCGGCGGGGGACTCTTTTTTCTTCGTCGCGGTCTTCTTCTTTGCCATTGATCTTGCTTTCCGACACTGGTTTCAGCGAGTCGAGCATCTCCGCTCAAGTACGGAGGTTGCTCATCTTGCGGCTTCCGTCCTACGGAAGTCGGTGTTCGAGATTCCGCCCAATTAGCTGCAATCAGCATTTATCTGTTTGCATGCGCTCGTTCGGCACGTAGTCACGCAGAGTTAGGCTTGTAGTTCTGCGACTTTACGGTGTCAAGAAACCGAGCAGGGGGCGACAGTGTCGGGATTCGGTCATTTCTGCTGTAAATTACGCTATTTCGCCATGAGTTTTTGAACGGTCTCACGGAGGTCGGCGGCTCGCACATCATATTGTGCGACATTCCCGTCCTGCCCGATGATGTAGAGCGACGGGATCTTGCGTACGTAGTAAGCCTGCCGCAGTTGTTCGACGGTGTTTTCAGAAACAATCATGCGCCAAGGCAGTTGCAGACGCTGCGAAAACGCGTCAACCAGCGCCGAGTCGCCGTCGAGGCTGATGCCGATAACTTCAAGGCCCTTCGAGTTGAATTCGTGATATAGAGATTTGAGATTCGGAAATTCTTCAATACACGGTCCGCAGTTTGTTGCCCAGAAATCGACAATGACCACTTTGCCCTTAAGGTCCGAAAGGCTGAATGGCATTCCCTTGCTATCGGACGCCTCAATTGCGGGGGCGGGCTTATTGATTAGCCCCAGTTTCGCAACTTTGTTTTCGCACATCGCGCGGATGTCGCCGTCGAGAAAGAATTTGTTAGCGGTATCTTCGAAGACGGTTTTCGACGCGTCGAACTTACCGGCGACTCTGAGCGCGGTTGCCAATTGGGTGCTGAAGTCGGCCAGTTCGCGGCCGTTCTGCAGGCGCGCGAAGCGCAGTTGCTGCTGAAAGAGATCGACGGCTTCATCGGCCTTGCCGGCTCGTGCGAGGCCGAACATCAATGTTTGTTGAGCGGCGGCGCGCAGGTACGGATCGGGCTTTTCCGTCTTGAGATAAAGCTCGGCGAAAGGCACGGCTTCGTCTTCGAGTCGTTGCTCAATGGCCGTCGTAAAAAGCCATTTCCATGCTTGCGCGGCATCGGCAGCCTGCGGGTTTGCTTTCAGGTACTCCGCAACTTTCTGAAATGTCGAACGCGTTTCCTGTCGCAGAAGTGTGCTGAAGTTAGGCGTCGGGTCTGCCGCAAGAGCAGAGGCCGACATAAGGGCGAACCCGACATACGAGAGCGAGAGCAGCAACGCGCGGCGCATCTTTCTGGCCTTTCGGGAAGTGCGGAGTTGAGTGGGAGCATCGGAAGCGGGCGGAATGTTGCGCCTGCCGGTCAGTCTCGCCAGTCGACCGCGATGCGAGCAGTTCCGCGAACCCGAGCGATGACGCTGCCGGTTTGCGGAAGCCATAGATGCGGTGAGGCGACGACAGTTTCTCGGTCGTCGATCTTCAGTTTCGGTTGTCGCGGCAGACCGTGAATGACAACGGAGTACTCGCTGCTGACCGTCGATGCTGCGCGGAATGAGAGGCCGTCAGCGTCTAACTTGAGATCAGCAACGTCACCGGGGACATGCACGATGACATGCCCATTCCCGAGCTTTCGACTGATGACTCGATAGCTCGAACCGGCTCCGGTCAGAGGCATTGCGAGCGGCAGCAGCGTGCCGGGATTGATGTCGGAGACGTTGCGAGATTGCGTTCGCAAGTTGAACGAGTCCGGCAAGAGTCCCTGATGCGGATGCTTCGCCGGATAGACCTGCTGCATGCCGGAGAGCGCAATGAGATCCGCGAGTGGAGCGAGTTCTCCTGCTTGCTGTTGCAGAGCGGCGCCATAGACCGCTCCGCACCATTGCACCGGCAGGCCGATCCAAACGGGGGCTTGCCAATGCGTCGCTCCGAGCACGGCAATCGTTGCGTAAGGGCCGATCGGTTGCGCGGCGGGACTGCGGAGATAGACGAATGGCACTCCGGTCCATGCCCAATAGTCGGCTCGTTCTCTCAGCGTTTCATCGCCCGTCAGTTGATAGCCGAGCGAGTAAGCCTGAGTGAGATGTGCTGACGCCAGAATGTCGGGAGTGTGCAGCGGGATCTCCCAAGTTTGAGCACCTCGGGGAACGGTGCCGTCGTAGCGATCGAGTTTGCGGAGCGCCTTCAATGCCTCGCTCAGCAACTCGCGATCGCCCGAGAACATTGCGGCTTTGAGGAGTTCGCAGACGACGCTCGCATGCAGGCCGTTTGCTTCGCGATTCGGTTGAGTGCGACTGAAGTCAGGACGTCCGGGCGTCGGTCGGTAGCGGACGACGCCATCCGCATCGAATCGCTTGAGCAGATTGAATCCGTGCTGCCGAACATGCGGCAGGACTTCAGCAACATGCCCGGTGACAAGTGGCAGCACCGGTTGCTTCAGATGCCCGATGTGTGAAAAGTATTCCTGCGGCACGGAGAACTGCTTTGCGGCTTCGGCGGCGGTCGATCGCAAGCGCGCGGCGACGTTGTCGTCCTTTTCGCGATTAGCGAGCCAATTCAGCATCCAAACGGCGTCGCCGGCCGGTTGATGATGAAAGTCACCCGCACCGATCGCATGCGCGAAGCGAGCTTCCTTCAGCAGCGGAGTATCGAGCCAACCGGCAGCGGCGAGCGGCGCGTACTCGCGAATGAGGCGAGCCGCTTCAGCCTCCGGCAATAGCTTCAGCGGCCGATGACGTCGCCAATAGTCTTGAATGGCGGGCACCACTGTCGCACCGGGGCCAACCATCATTCTTGCTCGCAGAGTCAGCGGCACATTCGCGGCGAGCGACGTCGGCTCGAACGGAAAGAGTGCTCCGTCCTCGCGCCTCGTTCCGTCGGAACCGGGAGCAATGAGCCCCATCACGTGCGAACCCGAGCCGAAGGTTCGATCGGGGCTATCGAAGAGCGCTGCGACTTGCGGCTGCATTTCCCAATCAAGAGCGATGACATGCCTCTCGGCACTGATCGCCATCAGAGGGAACGTCAGTTTGATTTCGTCGGGGACGAGACGTCGTGCTGCCGGGCCTTCAAGGTCAGCGGTCGAACTGCTCGGTTCGTCGTCGAGATACTCGACTCCGGCAAAGAGTCCCTGCGACTTGCGTTCGCCGTGCGAGCCGAGTCCTGGATGCAGCAGCAAGAGCGGAGCGAAAACGAGTTCGCGATCTTGATCTGTAAGAAGAGTGACAGTGACAGCGAGCGACGAGCCGACTCCGACCTGAAAGGTTTGCGAGAGAGTCCAGTTCGCACCGTCGTCATCGCGGAACTTCGCAATGACTGAGAGCGATCGTTCGTCGCTTTGCACCGTGAGACGAGCCCGCTCATTGAGCTTGATCCACTGCGTTGCCCCCTTCACTCGCAAGCCGAGTTGCGGGCGATTGTGTCCGCAGGCGACGACGTGCTCTTTGAAGGCCAATGTGAATTCGCCGAGTCTCGATGTCCCGTGCTTCAGCGTGATGCCGTTAGCAGCAAGCACTGCGGGCTGATCGCCGAGTTGCGGTTGCTGCGGCTTCTCCCATTGCGGAGCGGTCACTTGCCACAGCCGATGAAAGCTCATGCGTTCGATGACGCAGACGCCGCGATCGCCCGGAGGGTCAATGCGGAAGCGTCGCATTGGACCGAGTGCCGGAACGGGGACGAGCACTTCATGCCACTTGCCTGCGGGTACGGGAAAGCGGACGGAGTGCTCTTCGGTCGTTGCCGTAGTGAAATAGAAGACTTGCCCCATCCCGCCGACATCGGATTTGAGCCTGACCTTCATGAGCAGCGGCATGTCGCTCGGCAAAACGATGGATGGCCCCATTAAGAACGGATCACTGCCGCTAATGGCGACTCGCAGCCCATCGTTCGAATGGTTCAACTCGGAGATGTCATGCAGCGGCTTCCAACGACTGCAGACATCGGCACTGCGAAAGTCGAACTGCCCGAGCGGGTCATCCGCAGCAAGCACGAGCGACGAAGACAGAAAGAAGAAGACAGCCAGCAGAGTTCTGAAACGGGGCATCATCGCTCGGGCAGACTCACGAAAGAGAAAGAAGAAGTGGCAACAACAAGACGGTGCGACGAGTGTGCCAGAGTCGTCGATAGTCGTGGTTCGCTCCGAGGCTGTGATCTTTTCGCCCCCGGCCTTGTGCCGGGGGTTCAACGGCCTTTGCGCTACTCGAATTTGCCCTAAATCGTAGTAGCGCAAAGGCCGTTAAACATCCGAGGCAAGCTCAGGGGCGATTTAATCACAGCCTCTCCGCGAACCAACGCTCTTCAGCCCTCTAGGAGCGTGTCCGAGAAGCCGTAGCGTGGGCTTCTAGCCCGTGCTGTATTCATTCCTACAAAAAGCTTCGAATCGTCATGAAGGCTGCACGGACTGGAAGTCCATGCTACTCGGACCGCCTCATCGGCAGCACGGACGGGAAGCAGGAGCTTCTCGCTGCTGCGTTCCCAAGCGGAGCTTGGGAACGAGTGCGTGACGTAGCTTTCGAGTTACCCGACCGGCGTTAGAACTTGCCGGACATTCATTCTCTCGATGACGCCCTTGCTGCCCGACCTGCGGAGTGCGTTGTTCTTTTCGAGTCCGCTCAGTCAGGGGCCTGTCATGCCTGCCGCGACGTTGGAATTGGAATTTGCCACTCCCGAGCAAGTCAGCATTCGCTTTGGTGGTAAGCCTTCGAAACGCGACTTCGTGAATCCGCTCAGCGATCAGGACCGCGCGGATTTGGATTGGTACATCGAGTCCTATGCCAGCGGGGCCGACTTCGAGATCGACGATGAGCGCGCCAACTCGGTGGCCGCGAAGTTGCCGGCTTGGGGCGAGGCGCTCTTCAAGGCGGTGTTCGATGACGTCACGGGCGGCGTGATCTTCGGGGGCTTCTACAACCAGCGCGAGGCAGGCCGACGGCTGACGATTGCGGCTGAGGATCCTCGCATTCTGAGCTTGCCGTGGGAGTTGCTCGGGTTCGGCGGTTCGTATCTGAATCAGGCTGATCCGCCGATCTCGGTGCGCCGCAAGTTTCCCGGCGATCATCAGATCTGGAAGAGCTTCACTCCGCAGGTGCGCGAAAAATTACATGTCTTGTTTGTAGTGAGTCGTCCCGAGGGCGTGGGCTTCATTGATCCGCGACTTGATCCCGGAGCGGTGTTGACGGCTCTCGAACAGCATGCGACCGACGAGCCGCGCTTCACGACCGAGTTCCTCCGTCCGGGGACGTTCGAGGCATTGACGGCTCGGCTGAACGATCGCGACTTGCCCTCGGTCGACATCGTGCATTTCGACGGGCACGGCTACTTCGATCGTGACGATGCGCTGGAGCAGCACGTCGCGCAGCTCAATGAGCAACCGGGGAAGTCGGATCGACATGCCTTTCTCAAGCTGCCTCAAGAATCGGGAGCGGGGCTCGGCTACTTGTTGTTCGAGACCGACGCGGGCGGGCAGCACTTCGTGTCGGCAGGAGCACTTGGGCAACAACTCAATGAGCGGCGCGTGTCGTTGGTGGTGTTGTCGGCCTGTCAGTCAGCGACGTTGGCCAGCGAGTCCGATGCGAGTGCTGATCCTGACAAGAAGTCGCCGATCGGAGGCGGCGGGCCGACCCCGCGTCAGTTGCTGTTCCCGGAGACCTCGCGCGAGCGACAGGCCGACGCACGCGATTCCAAAGGCGACACCGCGCCGTCGAGTAGCCGAAGCGATGAGATCGTGTCGAACAGTGTGGTCCGACGCTCCGCGTCGGCAGTAAGTAGTATGGAATTTGAATCACACGGTGATTCGTTGCGAC
>CAZNMS010000009.1:0-35011 GCA_964573505.1 uncultured Planctomycetaceae bacterium
GGCGTTTGAAGACGCACTTTCGCGGAGCGAAAGGCGACCACAAAAACGTGACTCAACTGTGGCAACACTTGACTTTGACGAGTCTAACGAGCGAACCCCGAAGCGGCAGTCGGCATGCTCGATTCACGCGAGGCGGCATCGCACTCGCGGTGAGCAATTAAAAATGCAGGGTTGTCCGACAGCCTCAAAGGCGCGAGTCGCGCTTCAGAAGGGCGAAGTCGCATTGACCCGTTTTGCGAAGCCTTCATACGGTCCCGCCGCTGATGCGATGCCGTGATGGCGTCGTCTGGGTGATGATCGCCCTCAGCGCGGAGGCAACTCTGCGCTGAGGGCTTTTTCGTTTTTAGGCACTTCGTTTTCGGGATGAACGCAGCGTGTCCGCATCTTCAAAGACTGGTTGAGTCGCCTTTCGCTCCGCGAAAGAGCGTTTGCTGCGAGGCGTCATCGCAAGTTGCTGCGGCACTTGCCTCAACACATCTGAAGACGCACTTTCGCGGAGCGAAAGGCGACGAACCGATTGCGATCGCACTGCCTTAGGGGGGAAAGGATTCCGCCATGAAACGTCGGCTGACTCATTGTTTGATCGCGGTGTATCTCGGGCTGCTCTTCTTCGGGATCGGGTCGCACTGCTTTAAGTACTGCGACAGTTGTCATCCCGGCATGTACTTCGTCGTTTGGGACATGTTCTGCGGATGGTCCACTTGGGAGCAGCGACTGCACATCATCGGCGAAGGCGAGAGTGGCACTTACTACCGCCTCGCGCCCGGGCCATGGGGCGACTATCGGCCCTATAGCGACATCGGTCGGCACCACTACGACAACTTCGGCAATCATGCCGGTCGACTCGCCGCGAACTGCTTGAAGCACACCGATCACGAGCCGATCCGTCGCATCATCGTTGTCGAAGAATCATGGAACAAAAAGTACAACATGCCGGCCGCTCTGCGTCACGACGTTGTCGGAGCGAACGATCCGAAGCACAGCTACTTCTATTTGCGGGACGAGTTTCTCGCGGACGGCACGCCGATCACTCGCCGCGCTCCATGGCACTCGTTGCAGGCCGGTCGATCAGTTTCCGAGAACCCGCGCTTGCACGCGCAGGCTCGTAACGGCGCGCCTTTCATGCTCGCTGACGGCATCGGCGCGCGAGCGCCGATGGCCTCTCAATAAACGCATGAGTTGAGACGAACTCAGCCCGCTCTTCGTAGAGCAGATTCTCGTTCAGACCGGTGAAGCATCACCGTCGCGCAAGCAGCAAAGGAGTCATTCATGTCGGAGAACCCACTGAAGCCGCAGCCGACACTGCGCGAGTCATTGCATTCGTTCTTCTATCGGGAAGAAGTGCCATTCAGCCTCGCGCTGTTGCGGATCATGTTGCCGCTCGTGCTGCTGATCGTCGTCGTGCCGCGCTGGGGGCATAGCCGCGAGCTCTATTCGACCGACGGTGCGCCGGCGCAACTTGCCATTAATTATGGATGGCCCCAATTCCTGCCGGAGCCGAATGGGACGACGGCAGTCGCACTGATGTCTGTCCTCGCAATCTCATTGGTGACGAGTGCTGTTGGATGGAAGACGCGCGCGTCGCTGCTGATCTCGACGGCGCTATTTGCCTATCTGAATTTGCTCGATTGCTTGAGTTCGATCACGAAGTACTCGGTCATCTCGACGCACCTTTTATTGCTGTTGGGATTGTCGGACTGCGGAGCCATTTGGTCCGTCGACAGTCTGCTCAAGCCGAGCACTCTGCCGCGCCGCAGCGTCTTCGGTACGACGACCGCCTTACCGGTTGCTCCCGTTTGGCCGAGACGTCTGATTCAGCTTCTCATCGGACTGATTTACTTCGGAGCGGCGACAACGAAGCTGCAAACAGAAGCCTATTTCACGAGCGATCAATTGCGCTGGTGGATGATGACGAACGTGAATCGCGCCAATCCGCTCGGCGAATGGCTCTCGCTGTTTCCGAGCCTGCTTATCGCAATGGCTTATGCCGCGATCGTTTGGCAGATCATCTTCGTCTTCGTGAGTTGGCGCGGAATCGGACGACTCTTCGCCATTGGCTTCGGCACGACGTTTCATCTCTCGACCGGTCCATTGCTCGGCATCTTTGTGTTTCCGATGGTCATGATCTCGAGCTACGTCAGCTTCTTGAGTGAGAAGGACATGCTGCGAATCTGCCGTTGGCTGAGGACGCTCGATCTCAATCGTCGACTCACGCAACCGGTGCGAGTCCCGAAGTGGGCAGCGTCGGGCTTCGCCTATTTGACTGTGCTTGTTGTTACATCGGCTGTCGGGGTCGGAGCCGAGTACGTCATCGACCCATACGGCGAGCGGAGTGCCGGCGGCCCATTGCCTCTGCCGCTGCTTGAGGCGGGCTTCTTCGAGCAGATCCCGAAAGAGCCCGAGTCCATTCGCGAAGCCGACAAGTTTCATACGGTCGCGATCGGCACGCAGTTGCTCGGCGGAGTGATGATGAACTCGCGGAGTGAGTTCGCTCGGGGCGAGCAGTTTCTCGTGCAAACCAATCTGACCTTGTTGCACGGAGACCAATGGATCGAATGCAACTTGCTTGACCCCGCAGGTCGACTCATTGAACGAGTCGGTCAAGTCGTGACGCGCGAACGAATGCGAGCCGAATGGCGCTTCAAGCTGCCGCACGATCTGAAACCCGGCACTCACACATTGCTCGTGCGCAGCGGCGGAGTAGAAGTCGCCCGCCGCCCAATCGTAATTCGGTAATTGAAAATCGAAGTATTTGATACTCGTTTAACCGCACGCCCATCGGGCTGCGCTCATCGCGTGCCAGACAAGAATCCTCGCAAATCGAGCAAGACCGCCGCGCTGACGCACCGAATTGCTACTGATGATATGCCGAATATCAAAGGTGATTCTCGCCAAATGACTTTCAGTCATTCGGCGCATTCATAATCCGGTAGCACTCGAAAATGGCACTATTGTCAGCAGCACCCAATCCGGCGTGCTCGGCAAGTTCCAATAGGCCGGCGTGAGTACTCGTCAGTGGCAGACTGAGCCCCTGCGCTTCGGCGGCGTCGAGTATCAAATGCAGGTCTTTCAAATGCTGTGAGAGCTTCGCCTGCACGGAGTAGTTGCGGTCGATCATCTTGCGGCCCTTCGTGTCCATGATGCGCGACGCAGCCATGCTCCCTCGTAGAACGTCGAGCGTTGCATTGAGGTCGAGATTCAGCGCGCGAGCAAACGCAAAGCCTTCAGCTAACGCGGCTCGATTGAGGCCGAGGACGAGATTGCTGACGAGCTTCATCTTCGCCGCGCTGCCGCACGGCCCGCAGTGAAACGTCTTCGCGGCAAGCACGCTCCAAAGATCGGAGCAGCGCGCGAAATCGTCCGCAGAACCGCCCGCCATGATCGAGACTTCGCCGCGCCGAGTTTGCTCGCTCGACCCGGAGATCGGCGCGTCGAGATAGCGAACTCCGAGTTCCTTCATGCGTGCTCCGAGAGCAGCCGTTTGATCTGGCTCACCCGTTGTCGTGTCGATCAGCAGTAAGCCGGGATGCAGACCGTCGTTCAATGAGTGTAATACTTCATCCACAACGGCGGTTGTGTAGAGGCTGATGATGACTCGCTCGCAATCCTTCAGCGGGTTGTCGGACCACTCGGCTCCGAGAGCGATGAGCGGTTCGGCTTTCTCGCGCGAGCGATTCCAAACAAGCAATCGGTAGCCGTGCTCCAACAGCCGCGCCGTCATCGCCGATCCCATCAGCCCGAGACCGACAACGCCTATCGTCTTTGTTGTGTTGCTCACTGACAGGCTCCCTTTGCAGGCAATTGAGTGACGTTGAGTGCCGCATGCAGAAAGAACGCACGCCGACGGCGATGCGGCGAAGCCGCAACCAATGTGGCCCGACGCTCCGCGTCGGCAGTCGCGACGCGGAGCGTCGCGCTACACTGCGCAAGCCGACAAAACATCGCGAACGAGCAGTGCGATTACTGCCCCGCGTTCGCTCGCTTTGCCGCGCGGGCTCCGCCTTCAGGATCGGTGAAGGGCGGGTTCTCGAATGTGCTGCCGTCACCGGTCACGCGCGGATCGGCGGCGGCTTGCAACTCCTTCATCAAGAGCTCGCTCATGGCTTTTCGCTGAGCTTCATAGGCCGGATCGGCGGCGACGTTCTTGATCTCATCCGGGTCGCTGCGGAGATCGAACAACTCCTCTGCCGGGCGCTTTGCGAAGGCATAGTCATAGTGCCATTTCCATTGCGGTTCGTGACGGTGATGCACGAGCCATGCTTTTGTCGGGCTTGCGTCCATATCCGCAAACGCAACGCGAGTCTCTTTCTCAAGAGCCGTGAAGGGCGGCGTCTTTGTGTCTGTCACAGCGTCATAAGGACTGCCGAGCGGCCATCGGTCGGGCTTGAAGTTGCGGACATACAAGAAGTCCTTCGTCCGTAACGCGCGCTGGGGGTAAGGAAGATTACCCTCGCGCGCACTGCCAACATGCCTCTCTCGACCAGTGATGACCCAATCGCGTTGAGGATCGACCTGCCCCGACTTATCGGACTTCAACACGTTGACGAGACTGCGACCGGTCATGTCCTTCGTCGGAGCAACGCCGCCGGCTTCGAGAAACGTCGGGCACAAATCCATGATGTTGACGAAGTCGTCGACGACTCGGCCGCCTTTTTGACCCGGCCACCATGCAGCCAAAGTTACCCCCGTGCCGAACGAATACAGATTGCACTTTCCGCCGGGAAAACCGGGAGCCCCGTGATCGCCGCTGATCACGATCAAGGTGTTGTTCAATTCGCCGGCCACTTCGAGCTTCTTCAGGAGTTCGCCGACACCTGCGTCCCATGCCTGAATTTCACCGAGATAATCTGCGAAGTCTTCTCGGACTTCCGGCACGTCAGGCAAGAACTTCGGCAGCTTGCCTTTGAGCGAGTCGGGTTCGATGCCCCACAACTTCTTGCCAGAACCGCGTTCCCATAAGCGATGCACGAGCGTCGGGCCGAACCAATACAGGAACGGCTTGCCTTCCGGCCGATCCTTCATGAACGCGTCGAAGTTGCCGCGCACATCGCTGAGTAATTCTTCTTTCGCGGACTCGAATGATTGCCCGCTGGCGACCATCTTCGTCGCGTTCTCAGAGAAATTGTTATATCTCCCGCCAGATTTCTCATATCCGTATTTACCCGCACCGAACGGTGCATCATTCGGACTACCCGGACTCCATACTTTCCATGTTTCGCCAATGTGATACCCCGCATCGCGAAGCATCAGAGGGAAGCTCGGAATGCTCGAATCCCATTGAGCGCCAACAAGAATCGCTCCGCGCCCAGTGCGGAAGAAATACTGGCCCGAGAGCAACGAGCTGCGGCACGGCGTGCATGACGGAGCGGTCACAAACGCATTGCGAAAGAGCACTCCGTTGCGAGCGACTCGGTCGATGTTCGGTGTCTTCACCACTTGATTGGGAGACGGTCGCGTTTCTGTCTCAGCATAGATGCTCGCGTAGCGGCCCCAGTCATCTGCAAAGCAAAACAAGATGTTGGGGCGAGCGGCTTGATCAGCAGCCATTGTCAGACCGCTCGACAGTAGAACGATCAACGCAGCAAGAATTCGTTTCATCGCGGCTCTCGTCAAAGAGGATAGAAGAAGACCTTTGAGGCAAAGGTAAGTGAGTCAAACTCGCTGAGCAAAGTGCCGCAAAGTTGAATGACTCGGCCTTTGTCACGTCGCGCTGAGCCGGTCGGAGCAATGGCGGCGATACGCCAACTGCCAGCATCGCGCTGATTGACTCGCGCTGGATGGCTTCTTAGCGTCCTCGCGCAAGTGGCGACTTATTCTTCGCCGCTTTCCCGCCTTCCTTCCTCAGCAAGCCCTGCCATGAAACGAATTGCTCTCGCGAGCTGCGTGATCGCAGCGTGTATGGGTTCTGGATTCGTCCTCTCTCAAGACGACGCGACGAAGCCTAAAGGGCCTTCTCAGTCGCAGGGGTCGATCATCGAAGATCGCTCTGCTCGCAAGTTGCTCGAAGCGGGCGATGCGCGGTTGGCGGCGGATGAGACCGCTAAGGCCGTTGAGATTTGGCAGTCGGTCGTTGAACGCTATCCCCGCAGCAAGGTGCGGTATGAAGCGCATATCCGATTGGGCAATCACTTCCTCGAACGCGAACGCGCTTATGACAAGGCTCGCGTGCAATTCGAGGCAGTCGCTCATGAAGACAATCGCGATGAAGATCAACGCGCCGAAGCAACGCTCAAGATGGGCGTCTGCTTCTACGAAGCTCGCAACTTCGGCAAGTGCTTTCAGGTGATGCGCGATGTCATCGAACGCTTCCCCGTCAGCAAGCACGTCAATCAAGCCTACTATTATATTGGGCTCGGACACTTCCAATTGGGGCACTACTCGCGAGCGATCGACGCGCTCGAAAAGGTCGGCACGTCGCTCGGTGAGAATGATACTCAGATCGAGAAAGTCGAAGCCGGCAAGCGTTTGTTCGTGAAGATCGAAGACGCGGATCTCGCAGCTCTCAATGCCGGTGATGCGGTCAACGTCGAGTGCAAAGCGACGAGCGGCGATGTCGAGACGCTCAAGTGCTTCCCCGTCGGTCGCAATGTCCGAATTGTGCTCGGCAGTTTGGTCACGCGACTCGGTAAGCCCGTGCCGGGGAACGGAACCCTCGAACTCAAGGGCGATGACAAAGTCGCGATCGCGTACATCGACTCGCAGACGGCCGACAAGCAATTCGATCGCAAGCTCCTGCGAGAAGTGTCGGTCGTCGGCAACGGCATTGTGACCGTCACTGACGGTGCGTTTGCGGAGACGCTGCAAGGCGTTGTGCTCGGCAAAACGATCAACATTCAAGCGATCGACGGCGACCGCGATCTGACGGACGCTGCTGACGAAGTGAAAGTCAAAGTCGAACTGGTTCGTCAAAAGACCGATGCTGAGATCGAAGCCGAAACGATCAAGGTGCTGCAAGGCGGCGATCCCAATGCGAAGCCGAAAGTCGACGACGAAGAGAAAGCTCAGATCGATCGCTTTAAGACGATTGATGTCGTTGAAGTCACACTGACCGAAGCGGTGATTGAACTCAAAGGCGCGCTCGGCGAATTGGCCGAAGGCAACTCAAAGGCCGACGAAGGCAAACCGACAGACGCAAAGAAAGAAGATGCTCCGAAGCCGGCTGCCGGTGCGGAAGCGGCGGTGAATGCGGCGGCAGCTAAGGTCGAAACGAAAGCCGATGCGCCTGCAACAACGGCTACACCCGCCGCTACGGCGACTCCGGCGAACGATGGCAGCGTGCATTCGGGAGTGTTCCGTTCGACGATCGGAATCGTGAAAGCGGAAGAAGTCGTTGTCGGTGACAACATCCTGCAAGCACTACCCGGCGACGTTGTGAAGATTGTCTATAGCGACACTCTCAATACGACGAACGACCCGCGCGAAGTGGTATCACGAGCAAAGGTCATCGAGGGCAATCTCGGCGGCGTGCGCGTTACTCGCACGCAGATCTCAGACGCAGAACTGCGAGTCAAAACAAAGCTCAAGACCGCAGCGGCTCTGACGAACATTGCGAATCGGTATAAAGAATTCGGACTCAAGAAGAATGCCGACGCAAAATACGCCGCCGCATTGACACTCTGCGAAGAGATCATGCAGGAAGTGCAGAAGCTCGGCGGACGCTTGCTCGAAGAAACTTACGTGCAACTCGGCACGATCTACTTCGAAATGGATAAGCTCGAGTTAGCCGCCGCAATGGCCGAGCGACTGCAACGCGACTTCCCGAACAGCGCGTTCGTTGATGACGCGCTGCTGCGATTGGCTGAGGTCGCTCGCAAGCAGGGCAACCTGACGCGCGCAATCGGCGTCTATACCCGGCTTGTGAATATTCAATCGAGTCAACTACGCGGTGAAGCTCAATTTGGTATTGCCGAGTGCTACGAATTGATGGCGGACGCTCAAGTTGCATCGGCACAGAATCAAAATCCGAACGCGGTCAATGCCGCCGCAAATCAGCTTTACGACCGCTCGTTCCAAGAATTCAAAAAGGTCTTTGATCAATTCCCCGAGAGCGGTCGCGTCGGTGAAGCCGTCGCTCGAATGGCGAATTACTACTACCGCCAAAAGGATTACTCGCGAGCGATTGATACCTTTGAAACGGTGCTCGCGAATCATCCGGATGCGAAGTTTCTCGACGTCATCCTCTTCAACTACGGGCGTTGCCTCTACCGCATGAACCGCCGCGCGGAAGCTCGGCAACGGTTCGACCAGTTGATCGGCGACTACCCAGAAAGCCCGCTCGCGACGGATGCGAAGAAGATTTCGGAAGCGCTCGCGAAATCGGGGATGTGAGAGGGAGTAATCGCGCACTCGTTCCCAAGCTCTGCTTGGGAACGCGTCTTCGGGAAGCTCTTGCTTCCCGTCCCGAAGCGGCGATGGGATGAATGGGAAATGGGACGTAGGCGACGAATGGGAATGAAGAGAAGTTCAATCGCATTCGTCCCATCGGTCGCATGAGTCCCATTGCTTCGAACGAACCGCTGTTAAACGACAAATAGAACCGGACGGGAAGCATGAGCTTCCCAATCGTGCGTGCCCAAGCAGCGCTTGGGAACGAGTGAAACCCCTAAGGACAACCCTTATGAAATTACTCTCGGCAATTGCGTTGCTTAGTTTGTCGTTTGGGGCGACGGCGTTCGCTCAGGATGCTCAGCCGGCTCCGAAGGCGGCGGCGCGGACGGCTCAGGATGAGGCCGTTGCTAAGGAAGCGGCGGCGCTTGAGGCGGAGGTCGGTAAGTATAAAGACTCGTCGCCAGAAGCGGCTGAGGCACTCGTCAGACTGACGAACCTCTATCACGCGAATGGGCAACTCTTCGGACTCGTGCGCGCGGGACAACGATTTGTCTCGGCGCAGGCGAGTGATCCGCGACATGCCGATGTCATGCTGAAGTTGCTTGATGGTCTTGAAGCACTGACGCGATCGAAGGATTTCACTGTCGTCGGGCGACAGTATCTCACCCGCTATCCGCAAGCGGCTCAGGCGGCGGATGTTGAAATTCGATTGGCTCAGCAACTCGACAAGCTCGGCGAGAAGCAACGCGCGGCAGAGGCTTTTCGCGATTGCTGGAAGCGGCAGCCGAATGCTAATGGTCGTCAATACGGCGAACGCGCGGCTCAGTTGTTTTCGGAAGGCAACAACCAGTCGATCATCGACGGAGCAACGCTGCTCGAGGAGATGTTCGAAAAGCTCCCGAAAGATGATTACGCGCGGCATATTGGTATGCGCGGCTTCTACGAATGGCGACGTATCAGCCAATGGGCGAAAGCCAATCAGACGGGTATGAAGATTGTCGCGTCGGGCATCGCGTTTCCGAATCCCGAAGAACTGCGCGAACTGCATCGTCAGATGGGCGAGAATTTTTCCAATCTCGGCCAATACGCGAATGCGGCAGAGAGCTATAAGAAGACTCGCGCGATTCGTGACGACGCGAGCGTGCATTATCAGCAGATCGAACGGCTCTATAATTCGAGTGCAAAAGCTGTTGAGCTTGAGCCGGTCGTTAATGAGTACATGACGAAATACCCGACGCGCGACGATCGTTGGGACCGCTACATGTATCTCGCGCACTCGTTCAATCGCGACGGAAATAAGCCTCGGGCTCTCGCGATGTTCAAGCAGGTCGTTGAGAACTCGCCCGCAACGCATAGCGCGGCTGCTCACTTCGTGCAAAACAACGGCACCGAACCCGCTCAGTGGCAGCAATCCGAAGCGTTGCTGAAGTCAGTGCTCGGTAAGAGGCCGGAGCAAGATTGGCACGTTCGGTATTCGCTCGCGTTTGACGTTTATCGGGATCGCAAAAAGAGCGAACCCGAGATGAAGGCGATGCTGCGCGAGTTCATCCAAAAGTCTCCGTCAAACGACGGGCACGCGCATTCGGTAATTAGCACGCTGCTGTCATCAGCCGCTAATGAAGCGGAGTTTCGGTCTGACCTTGCTTTGATACTGGCTGCACGTCGCGAATACATCAATTGGACGAACTTCCGTGTTTATGTTGGCGAGTGGATAAAGGCGGCTCGACCAAACAAAGATCTCAAGGACCGAGTCGCCATTGCCGTCGAAGAACTGAAGAAGGCAAATGACGATCCGATCGTTGCGCTGTTCCTCGGAATCGACGTCGGCATTCATGATCGCAAAGACGCGCTGATTCGCCGCAAGCTGATCGACCCGGCAAACTACCCGAAGCTCAATGACAATCTCGCGAAAGAGGTGCTCTACACACTCGGGTATTACAACCAACATTACTCACCGGCTGCCGAACGCTCCGAAGCCGCAGCCGTTTATGGTCGACTGTCGCAGCGATTCCCGACCGACTGGAATTATCGTTACTTGTGGTTGCAGACCGCGACGGACTACGCACAACCGGATGTGATGAAGGCGGCTGCGAATCACTTCATGGGACTCGAGTCACCGCAGAATTATCCCGATGCATGGGGACGACTGCTGACAGCAGCGGTTCGCAATACCGATCAAGATCTCGCCAAACGAGCGCTCGTCTATATCCGAGCGTCGCAAGCGAAGCACGGCGTCGAGCACGGATACTCGTATCAAATCGGCGATGCACTAGTGACGCTGAAAATGGAGCCGGAAGCCGTTCAATACATGACCGAGCATTCGGCACCGGGCATCAATCATCACGATTCGTATCAAAGCAACTGGCGATTGTTTTCTCGGCTGACCGATCCGCAACAACGCATTCAGTTTGCCGAGCAACGCTTCACTGCGAATACCGACTTTCAACCGATCTACGCATTGTGGATGGCGGACGAAGTGCTGAAGCTCGGAGACGTCGCGCGGTTCGAGCAGATCCTCAAGACGTCGAATCAACGTCGAAGTTTGCGTCCATGGCCGCCGTATGGTTACGACCCTAACCAGTTGCAGGGCATTTGGAACGCATACCGCGTCAACGAGAAGAACACTCCCGAAAACAAGGCCAAAGTGACGGCCGTCGTTAAGGACTTGCCGGCGGATTGGGTCGCTCAACAAGCGGAAGTGGTCGCGCTCGATGCCGAACCGGCGACTGCTCGCAAGCCGATCGATCGATTGCTTGCATATCAACGCGTGACTCGGAAGTTGTGGCCCGACGCGCATCGTTGGGATCAGTTGATGCCGTTCGCTCAAGCCATGGTGGCGCGCGAAGACTACAACGCGGCTGCAACTCTTATTACCGGGTTGCTCGGTTACATTCCCGGAGTCGATCCGGCTCGCAAGCAAACGGCTCGCAGCATGATCGGTCAGTGCTACTCGCGGCTCGGGACCGTCGGTCTGACCTATGACGAAAAGAGCCCGATCGCACCGCTCTTGCAAGCCGCTCTGTATTTGAAGTTGGGTGATGAACGACTCGCGCTTGAGTCGTATCTCGCGAACAAGAAACTGTTCGATGAGCATCGCACGGAAGTCCCCGTCGATCTGCTGCTGTTCGTTGCTGAGAATACGATCGCGGCGGGCGGTAACGAGAACTTCGATCGCGTTGAAGAAATGCTGCGCGGATGGCTGCTGAAGTACTCGGAAGCAAAGCAGTTCGATGAGACGACAAAGGCGCGCGTGCAATACCTGCTCGCGAAGACGTTCTTCTCGGCTCAACGCTTCGATGTCGCGCGGTCTGAATTTACGACCGTCATCAATCGTTACAAAGAAACGCCATTCGCGATCGAAGCCGAATTCGGCATCGGTGAAACGTTCATGGCGCAGAAGGTCTACGATCAGGCCGAGCAAGTTTTCGAGAAGCTCGCGAATAGCCGCGAGACCGAAATCATCGTGCGGGCCGAGTTCTTGCGCGGCGTGCTCGCTCATCGTCGCGGCGATAACGATGAGGCGCGCGGCATCTTCAAAGCGGTGCTTGATCGCGTGCCGAATATCGAGCTCGCCAATCAAGCGCTGTTCAATCTCGCTGAAGTCTACGGCGCTGAAGAGCGTTATATGGATCAGCTCTCGTTGCTGATGACGGTCGGTCGACTCGGTCGCACGAGCAAGCGTTTTCATGCTCCCGGAACGCCGCTCTCAATCGTTGTGCAAGACAGCGATCTCGGTATCAGCCGAGGCAATACGAAGATCCCGGTCATCGTGAAGACGGAGCCGGGCGGAGATGAAGAACTCGTCTTCCTCACAAGCGGCGGCGCGGGCAAAGGATTGTTCCGAGTCGATCTCGATACGGCACTCGGCCCGGCCAAGAAGGGCGATCGAGTCCTGCAACTCACGGGCAAAGACACAATCAAGTCGGACTATCCCGAGAGCTTCAAGAAAGAGTTCAAGAGCGTGCCGTTGTCTGACGTCGAAATCCGCATTGCAGCGGACGCGATGTTCGAAGTCGCAAGCTCAAAGATCGTCGATGAAGAAGAAGAGACCTTTAGTCAAAGACTTGAGCGCGAGAACCGCGAGCGAGATCAACAACGCGATTCGCAACGCTCGCTCTTGCGTCCGAAGAATCAAATCAAGCCGGGTAATCCAATTTACCTGCGCGTGAAGGATGCTGACCGCGATCTGACGGACGAAGTCGATACGGTCCTAGCAAAGCTCGTTGCCGATAGCGGCGATCAAGTGCAAGTGCCGCTCAAGGAAACGGGGCCGCATACCGGAGTGTTTGAAGGCTCGTCAGAGACTGGCGAACTTCCGGCGGGCGCGCTCGCGAGCGATACCTCGATTGATCACAACCCGCTGATGGCGATTGATAAGGATCCGAAGTCCTACTGGCTCAGTGAGCCCGACGGAGCGGCTCCGAAGTTCTTGACGGTCGATATGAAGGACTTGCGTCGCATCAGCCGCGCGAAGTTCTTTACGGGTGATCTCGCGGGCAAGACGCCAGTACGCGGCGAACTGCGAGCAAGCTACGACGGCGAGTTTTGGTTCCGCGCGGCGGGGTATCCGAACTTGCCTGAAGCGACCGTTCCCGTTGAGTACGGCGCGATGCAATATCGCATCGTCACGAACGCTCATGAATACACCACTTGGGCTCAAGTGGCGGCGATCATCAAAGGCACGACCGACGCCAATCGAACGCTTGTCGAAAACGGCGTGCTGAGCATTCAACGTCCGGCCGCTGATAGCGAAGAATCGTTCCCGAAGAACTTCGGCGTTGTTTGGTTCGGCAAGTTCGTGCAGCCTCGAGCCGGTGCAGTTCGCTTCGGTGCGAACGGGCATCGCTCAGCAATTGCTGTTGATGGCTCATTGCAATTGGACTTCGGGCCGGGCAATCGCACGTGCGACGTTTGGCTTGAAAAAGGCACGCATGATTTGACGGTCTATGCAAGCGGCGTCACGGCGACGAAAGACGTCACTGCAACGCGCGCTCGAGCGGACCTCAATCGTCAGAACGTCACGATGTCGTCCTTCTTGACGTCTGACTTTGATCTGACGAACGCTGCGGAACTCAATGAGTCCGCGAAGCCGACGAGTGGAACTTCGATTGCACTCAGTCCCGATGCTGCGAAGTTCGCGAAGAAGACCGAGCAGTTCGGAATCCGCAAAGAAGCGAACATCCCCGCAACGATCGGCTATTGGCAAGCTGCCGAAGACATCGCCAGTTGGGAGTTCGATGCTCAGCCGGGCCTCTATGACATCGTGCTCGACGTCGCGCATGGCGGCGGAGGTAATTCAAAATACAAGCTGCAAGTCGGCGACCAAACGATCGACGGCACGGCTCCGAATACCGGTGCATGGACGACGTTTCGCACGCAGATGATTGGCTCGGTTGTTGTCGAACAAGCGGGCAAAGCAACGCTCACCATTAAACCGGTTGAAGTTGTTGGCGGCGGCTTGATGGACCTGCGCGGCATCTCGCTCGTACCGGCAAGCGGTTCGCGAACGGTGATCTCGGACAAAGCATGGGAGTTCCGATTCCCGGCCGTCGATGTCCGCTATGCAAAGTTCGTCATTCAAGAGTTCAAGGGCGAAGCGGTCGCGATCAATCATGTTGAGATCACCGGCGACGATCTGTCGAAGCCGTACATCCCGACGGAAGCCGACGTGCTCGCATTGTCGCAGAATACGAAGCTCGAAATTGCGGGCGGCGATCAAGTCAAAGCGAGCTATACCGACGACACCACTCAAGTGAATGCCGGCGGCAGTCGCTTGCTGACAGGCACATTGTCTGCGACTTACTACAACGGCAACGTTGGCCCGATCTCGTATGACTTCGTCCGCTATCAAAACGGGCAAGTGGCCAATGTTCGCAAACGACAAAAGCGCATTGAGCCCGGTGACCGCATCGTTGTTGAGATCACGGACTACGACCGAGATACAACGCTCGGTGCGGATACTCTCGAATTCGAAGTCAGCGTGAATGACGGCAAACCCGTGAAGCTGACGGCGACCGAGACTCAAGAGAACTCGGGCACCTTTACGAAGGAAGTTGATACGGCTGCGGCCGCTGACGGTGACAAGCTTGTTGTGAAATCGGGAGATCGCATCTTCTTGCGGTATCTCGACGAGCAGAACACTTTCCCCGGTCACTCAGTGCCGCGCGAGTCCATCGTTTATGTGAATAAGCCGACGGAAGCGAAGATCCGAATTCTCGAATCTCGAGTCACTCCGCCGCCGAAGAATTCGAATCAGAAGCCGACTGTCAGCTATCACAGTCCGGCAGCCGATGCCGAGATGACGAACATCGCGTTCGAAGCACCGCTCGCAATCGAGGTCGTTGATCCCGATGCTGCGAAGGATTCGCGCAGCGAGGTGACGGTCCTCTTGAAGACGACCGACGGCGCGACTGCGGAAGTGCGTTGCGTTGTGTCGGCAGCATTTACGGCGGTGCCTGCAGCAGACGCCGAAGAGTGGGCTCTCGAAGAGGGGCGATTCGTCGGTCAGATCGTCATGCAATTGGGAAGCAAGAGCAGCGCGAGCGTTGTGCCGGTGACGGCGGAAATGCCGCGAAATCTCATCGGTGGCGGCAAGTTGCCCGAAGATCAAAAGGACGGCGGCGATCAAGGATTGGTCGCACGAGTTCTGAATCTGACCGGTAAAGATCGGCTCGTTGCGGGCTATGAAGACAAGCTGCGTCCGAAGAGCAAGGCGACGTTGATCGGTGCGAAAGCTCGATTGATTTCGAATGGCACATTGGCGTCGACCGATCGCGATTATGAAAAGCCGCTCGAACGACTGCATGTCGGCGAGAAGCTGTTCCTCATTGTGAACGACCCGGATCAAGACTCGTCGGATGAACGTGACTCGATCACCGTTTCGATCCGCAGCGAACTGGGCGAAGACGAAAAAGTGCCGCTCGTCGAAACGTTGGCTCATAGCGGCATCTTTACGGGATCGGTCGCGCTGAAATCAGCCGAGAAGCCGAAGCCCGGCAACATCGACCCGCAAGATCCGACGATCGAAACCTTCTTCGGCGATAACCTCACGATTACCTATGTCGATCCGGCAGCAAGCACTGAATCGGGCAAGCTTGAGCTGACTCGCCAACTGCCGGTCGTGATCGGCACTGACGGGCTCGTGCAAGCTTTCAGCAAGACGTTCAACGACGAGAAGCTCGCCGTCGAAACGAAATTCCATATTGCGGAGAGCTACTTCGAACTCTTCAAGAGTCATAAGTCGCTCGGACGAACGGCTGAGGAAAAAGAAGATCTCGCTGCCGGCCGTCGGTTGTTGCGCGAAGTGATGGAAGACTACCCGGATCCGAAGTATCAGCCGCGAATTCTGTACTTGTTGGGACAGTTCTCGCAGGAGCTCGGCGAGACTCAAGAAGCGGTCGAGTCTTATGAAACGATCGTGCGACAATATCCCGAGCACCCGCTTGCGGCGGATGCTCAGTACAAATTGGCTCAATCGTATGAAGTCGCGGGTGACTTCGATCAGGCGCTCGAGGCGTATGTAACACTCGCTGCGACGTATCCGAAGAGTCCGCTGATCGCGAACGTGATGATCCGCATCAGCGACCATTTCTATAAGCAAGAAGACTTCATCGTTGCGGCTGAGGTCGGCAAGAAGTTCGTCGAGAAGTTCGACGGTCATCAGCACGCTCCGAAGATGGCCTTCCGCATTGGTCAGTGCTACTTCAAGGCGAAGGAGTACGTCAAAGCGGGTCAGTCATTCGACAACTTCGTGAAGAAGTTCCCGGACGACGGACTGGCATCGGATTCGTTGTTCTGGTCCGGCGAGAGTTTCCGTCAGGCAAAAGACAACAAAGAAGCCTTCCGGCGCTACAACCGCTGTCGTTGGGACTACCCCGCGAGCGAAAGTGCAAAGTACGCCCGAGGCCGTCTCGCCTTGCCCGAAATGTTGCAGCAGTTCGAAGCTGAAGCGAATGCCGTCGAAAACAATAACTAAGGCAGTTGATCCGCATCGATTTATACCAGTGCTGCCAAATCTCAATGCCAACCTATAGATTTCCCATCTTGAGAGTGAACTGATCGATGTCATTTCTACTGTATCTCGCGTTGTTGTTTCCTCAGCAGGCACCGACTGTTGGCGACAAACCTGATGTTCCGGCTGCGGTTGCTCCGGCAGATCAAAAGCCCGCAACGGCGAAGCCATCTGATATGAAGGCTGATAGCCAAGAGGGTGAGAAGCCCGTTGATGCAAAGCCCTCTGAAGAATCACCCGATACTCCCGAAGATGCCGAACCCGTTGCTTCTGGTAAGACGATGTCGGAGGTCTTTGATGATCTCTGCAAGACCGGAGCACTCGGATGGATGATTCGCGGCGGAATTTTTATGTGGCCGATCTTGCTTTGCGGGGTCATCGCCGCCGGTGTGATTATTGAGCGTCTGCGAACCCTCAAACTGCTGACAACGGATGCGCCAGCACTTCGCAATCAGGTCAGACAGTTACTCAATCAAGACCGAGTGGAAGAAGCCTTACAGCTTTGCGATCGGGAAACCGGCCCCGTCCCAGCGATTCTCGGTGCGGGACTTCGAAAGTTTCTGGTTCTACGTCGGCTTAACTACGACCCCGGCAAGATTGAAGATCAAGTTGTAAAAGCGATGGAGGACTACGGAGTTCACATTGTTGCTGCACTGGAAAAGCACTTGCCGATCTTAGCAACGATCTCGAGCGTCGCTCCGATGTTGGGCTTCCTCGGCACGGTCTCGGGCATGATTTCGTCGTTCGACGACATCGTGGCAAAACTCGGTGAAACCAACATCGTTGAAGCAGCGGCAGCCGGTATCGGCGAGGCGTTGCTGACAACGCTGCTGGGGCTTGTTGTCGGTATTCCCGCCTTTAGTGCCTACAACTATTTCACGAGCGTTATCAATGAATTCGTGTTGGATGTTGAAGAGACTTCAACGGAACTCATTGAGACGGTGACGTTGCAAATGGCGCTCGAAAGCCGAGAGTCGGTAGGGGTCTAATTCATGGCGATACGACGCAACGGTGGCTTGCTTGTTGAGCCGCCTTCAGCCGCGACGGGCGATATTGCCTTCAACTTAATCGTGTTTTTCTTGGTGTGTGCGTCGACTCAGCCGGATAGTGGTCGCAAGCAACAATTGCCCAAGAGCGATCAGACGCAGAAGTCTGAAGAGAAACAGGAGAATGTGCAGGTCGAGCTGACTCGTCAAAACGTGCTCATTAATGGCGAGCCGACGTTGATGAAGGACTTCGTGAAACGCATGAAGACAAAGCTGACCGGTAAGGCTCGACCTGAAGACAAGATCGTTGTCGTGAAGAGTAAGCCCGACACTCCGTATCACCACTGGATCGCTGTGACGACGCGGATCGAAGAAGCCGGCGGAATCGTCACACTGCAGTTGGAAGAGGAGAAACAAGTGACTGTGGAGTAGAAATGCCGCCGCCCAACCGACCTTGTGGACTCACGAAATACTTGTGAGGGCCGGCACTCAGTCTGTCAGCTTTATTACAATATAGTTTCACAGACGACAGACAGGATGCCTAACTGGATCGATTTCAGAACGCTTAGTAAGGGACTGCGATGGTAGAACGCATTTTGGACGTTTTAGATTGGCAAGAACTCTTAGAAGACATGTAATCGGAGCGTCCGAATCACAATGAAGATGAAACGCAAACGTCTGAAGGTTGAAGTGCCCAGCATGGCGATGGGAGACATCGCATTTAATTTGCTGGTGTTCTTCGTGATCCTTGCGCGGGCTCAAGACGACAGCCATTTGCAGTGGACTCCGGCCAAAGCCAAGAACATTGAAAGCTCGGGCAATTCGAAGATCAGCATTGTCATCGACAAAGAAAACAAGCTGTTTCTCAATGGCCAGGAAACTCCAGTCGGACAATTAGCAAAGGCCGTCGAAGCACAGCTCGGCACTTTGCCCGCAGGTCAACGCACTGTGTTATTAAAAGTGCATCATGAAATCGCCGCTCAACGCTTTGAGCCCGTCATCGAAGCGATCAGTCAAGCGGGCGGCGATTTGGTTCATATTCTGGAAGAAGAGAAGTAATACATGTCTGATCCTCATCAAAATGATTACCTCACAAAGGCCATTGCGGATGCACCTCGAGTCCGCAAAGAGGCGACTGCATCGGCCACTGAGATTCGTCAATTTATCAACGGATTGCGCGGCAAGGGGCCGCAAGAAATGCTCGGTGCAATTGCCGAGAGCAGTCTCGTGAAGGCAACTCTTACGGCGACGATTGGAACGGTAGTATTTCTGGCCGTATTCACCGTCGGGCCGTACTTGATGCGTCGAGATGCAAAGGCCGACAGCAAAGCGTCGCTCGCCAAAAAGAGTGATGTTGAGACGGCAGCGGCTAAGCCCGAAAAAGAAGAGCCAAAGCCTGCAACCGCAGCGGCTTCCGCAACTGGTGAGCCGAGTGCTGACAATGTGCAGAAGGCTGCGAAAGCAATGGGGCTCGACGAAGTGAAATCGGCGGACGCGAAGAAGAATCCGCGCGAGAAGGATCTCGACACGTTGCTTGACGACCTCAAGTAGTCGCTAGCACGAGGTCACTTCTTCAAAGGATGTGCTATGTCGGTTTTATTACAATCTCCGCCGGAGTTGCATACAGGAGACGTGCTATCGCGCGATGAGTTCTTACATCGTTGGGAGAGCATGCCAAACACGAAGTTTGCTGAGCTCATCGGAGGAGTTGTCTTCATGCCTTCGCCGGTGGGTTTTGATCATGCTACTACGGACGTTCGTGCCTCTACGTTATTGACGACATACGTCGCTGAAACAGAGGGCGTAGATTCTGGATCGAATTGCACCTGGCTGATGCTGCAAGACGCACCTCAACCGGATTGCTACCTGCGAATTGAAACGGGATGTGGCGGACACTCGCACATTGCGAACAATTACTTGCACGGAGCGCCTGAATTAGCGGTTGAAGTGAGTGGTTCGTCGGCCTCGTTTGATCTGCATCAAAAGTTGGCGTTGTATGAACTCGCGGGCGTTGACGAGTACCTCGTCGTTCTCATGTGGGAACAAGAAGTTCGCTGGTTTCAGCGCGATCAAGGACGGCTTGAATTGCGCGATGTCCCGGCCGACGGCATTGTTCGATCGAGTGTGTTCCCGGGGTTATGGCTCGACACCTCGGCCATTGTCAGTCGAGACATTCGGAGAGCACTGTCAGTGCTCAAGCAAGGTCTCGCGACGGGAGAGTATGCTCAATTCGTCGAACAACTCGCGGCGCGACGGACGCATGGATGAACTCAGTAATGAAGTGATTTGGCATTATGTTGCTACTACTGGCCATGCTGAATTATTTCGATATCTGACGAGTTGTCGTCAATAACTACTTTAAACTTGCAACTTCAGATTATTCATCAACATGACTTCTGCGAATCCCCCCAAACGAACTGCTCACATGGCGACGATCGTCGTGATCGTTGTATGGCTTGTCGTATTGGCGGATTGGATGTGGACGCAGAAGTTTGACAAATTCTTGGGGCTAGCTGATGGCTTGCTCGCGTTGGTAACGGCGCTACTGGCGGCCATCGTGACGGTTGCTTGGACTGTGGCGGCGTATCGGCAACATCGCCGTAATTTGGTGAGAATCGGTATTGCTGCGAGTCTGGCTTATGCACCCGTTTGGCATGCCGCGATTCTGCTGAGCGATGTGATGAACCTTGATGGCTTGCGGGTCGAACTCGCTTGGTGGGGCACGTTCGCGCTCTACAGCATCGGGCTCGGTTGGGTTGTGTGGTGGCTCGATCAAGCGGCACAGCACATCGAACGACAACGTCGGGCTGAATTTGGCCCGACCAGCGCCGATCAACTGATCGCGATGATGGCGAGTGGGGCGGTTGCTCAGCAGCGGCTGCGGTCTAGTAATCCGCTCGATCCCGAAGCATGGTTCTATGGCCGACATGCCAACAAGTTGAACCAATCGCTGACCGCGTTCACGACTTACTCGCTGCTGTTCTTGATCTTGTTTTGGTTGGCGACTCAGTTAGGCGGCTGCCAAGAGATCTACGAGATGCCGGCAGGCGGCGGGCAAGCTCAGATGGCGGTGCCTCAGACGGTGAAAGTCGAGAAAGTCATCAAGAAGAAGTTTGTCGTAAATCCATTTAGCGCGATCAGCTTCAAAGTGCCGCCAATTGATGAAATAAAACTACAGCTTCAAGAAGCGACGGCGCATCAATACGCAGTCGGTTACGGAGCCGGAGCCGGAGCCGGTTTTGCTGGTGGAACAAAGACGGGCAAGGTGCGTTTCATTCGGCTTGAGTATCAAGGCGGTGACTGGGACCAAGAATTCAGCACAAACGCCGGTTGTGACTATTTGATGTTGCTTGAATACGGTTTGCGGACCAAGCAGAAGATCAACGAGACTGTCGAGTCCCGCCCGGTCGCGCAATTGAAGAATTTTCCGATCGGAAAATCTCCGCCGTTCGTCTACATGACCGGCCAGAAGAACATCCAATTGTCGTCGTCAGAGCTGAAGATCCTCAAAGAGTACATCCTCGACAAGCACGGGATGTTATTTGCGGATAACGGCGGGAGTGCTCATTGGCATAACCAATTCTTTGCCATGATGAAGCAGATCTTGCCGAACGTGCAGCCGGTACAGATACCGCTCGACGATGTGATCCATCGGACGCCGTATCAGATTCCGTTCTTGCCCTACGTCGCCCCACACGGAGGCAAAGAAGCTTATGGCTGGCGCGTCGACGGTCGTTTGGTTTGCTACTATCACCCCGGCGACATCGGCGACGCATGGTCCGACGATCATGCCGGCGTGCCGCGAGAAGTTTGGGAAGCCTGCTACCAACTGGGCACCAACGTCATCTTCTACGCGCATTCGGAATATGCGAAATGGCTCGAGTCGCAGCAGAAGAAGTAGCTGCTCAGCTTTGAACGACTCGGTGCGAACGCGACGCAGTTTGAAGACGCTCGCGGATATTCTTGAAAGGCGAGATGAGTCCTGCCTTCGCGAATTAAGAGGTGTAACGGACTCGTTCGCCGGACAGGTTGGAGGCAATGTTCGTTGCACTTCTCGGGGACGGTCGTTCCTCGCCGCCTTCAGTCGCGATCAGACGGCTGCATGTGTTTCGACGCAAACGCTCTTCGCGAAAGCGTCCTCCGTGAGTCGAGCAGTGGGGCTTCGCGGGCGGGCCGTCTACGCTACCGGCGCAGTTTGGTTTCGCTTTGTCTTTCCGAAATGGATGCAGGTCATGTCCGACTCCGGCGCGTTGCAGCAGACAGTTCTTCACGATTGGCATGTGGCTCGACGAGCTCGCATGGTCGAGTTCGGCGGATGGCACATGCCGGTTCAATACTCAACGATCGTTGAAGAACATCATGCCGTGCGTCGGGCAGTCGGACTGTTTGATGTCTCGCATATGGGACGGCTCGTCTTTCGCGGCCCCGATGCATGCCGACTGCTCGATCATGTGCTGACCAATGACGTCTCGAAGCTGAGTGTCGGGCAAGTGCGTTATGCACTCGTGACGAATGAGCGAGGGACGGTGCTCGATGATGTGCTCGTCAGCCGCTTGCCTTCGTCGTACTTGCTCGTCGTCAATGCGTCGAATCAAGGCAAGATCATTGACTGGCTTGAGCAGTATCGAGCGGGCTTTGATGTCTCGATTGAGAATTTGGCGAAGTCGCATGCAATGCTGGCGCTGCAAGGTCCGAAGTCCGGCGATGTCATGACCGCGATCGGCAGCAGCGACGCGCTAGCCTTGAAGTACTACTCGGCACAAGAGGCAACGGTGCTCGGATCAGCCGCGATCGTGAGTCGCACTGGATACACCGGCGAAGATGGTTTCGAGATCATCTTGCCGACTGATCGCGCACTTGCATTCGCCAATCGCTTGATGAGCGACGGACATCCGGCGGGCCTCGTGCCGTGCGGCCTCGGTTGCCGCGACACTCTGCGACTCGAAGCTGCGATGCCGCTGTATGGGCACGAGTTGACCGAAGACATCGACCCACTGAGCGCGGGTTTGAAGTTCGCGGTGAAGTTGTCGAAGCCGGACTTCATCGGCAAAGCAGCACTTGCTGCGATCGAGCAAGAAGGATTGAAGCGGACTCGAGTCGGGTTATTGCTCGCCGGGAAACGTATTGCTCGCGAGGGCGCGGAAGTCTTCAAAGACGGGCAAGCCATTGGTGCTGTAACTTCCGGTACATTCTCGCCAACACTCGAAAAGGCAATCGCAATGGCTTTTGTCTCCGTCGAGAACGCAGCACTCGGAAGCGAAGTCAGTGTCGACATTCGCGGCAAGAATGAAGCTGCGACGATCGTGCCGCTGCCGTTCTATTCGCGACGAGCGAAGTAGGCTTCTCCGAGCTGCAACTGCCGCGCGCCAGCATCTGCTGAATACAGAGCTTCATAACGAGTGCGACTTGAGTGCTCATTGAATGATTTATTAAACCCGGTTCACAGACTGCAGGCGCGAATCGTTTTGTGAGTTTGCTCGGTCGACTTGTTAAGGACCAGTTGAGGAATAACGTCCCGGTTTGGCGTCGCGTAGCTCGGACGCCTACGTTCGACAGCGACGCAGCGCGGACGTGGGCGTCCATGCTACGAACTCGGGAAGTTTTTTACCGACTATCCCTTAGTCGCCACATTAAACGCGGCAGAGGTCAGTCATGCTCAGAATGCTCGGACAGCGTGCTTCAAGCGGCAGTGGGATATCTCGACGCACCGCAATTGCAGTCGGCGGGTTGAGCCTCTTTGGCAGTATGACGCAGACGCGATTGCTCGCAGCGAGCGAGCAATCGCGAGTGATTCGGCCTGCTCGAGCGAAGTCCATTGTGCTGCTGAACCTATTCGGAGGACCGCCGCATCAAGACCTCTTCGATGTAAAAATAACTGCACCCGTTGAGGTTCGCGGCGAGTTCAAACCGATCAACACCGTCGTGCCCGGCTTGCAGATTGGTGAGTTGTTGCCGCAACTCGCGCAAGTGATGGATCGTTGCTCGCTCATCCGCACTTACTCTCACAAATACAACAGCCACAATCCCTACAACGTCTACACCGGCTTCGATGGCGGCAATGATCGCGAGAACTACTTTGCGAAGCGGACCGATCATCCGTCGGTCGCGTCAATCGCTCAGCACTTTGGGATCGGCCCGTCGGATGTTCCGCCGTATGTCATCTTGCCGTCGTATCCGGGATTCTCTCAGGCACTGCGTCGAGCCGGTCCCTATGGCGGGTATCTCGGCAGCCAGTACGACCCGCTCTTCACGCTTTGGGATAAGCAGTTCAAAGAGAAGGGCGCCTTTTACAAACCGGTTGACGCTTACGGCACGCCAGTGCTGCCGTCGCTCGACTCGCTGCCAGACGTCACTGCCGATCGACTGAATCGCCGCCGCTCGCTGCTCGATCAGTTCGATCAGAGTTTGGCCGCGACCGAAAAAGCACGCACGGTCGAGAGCATGGGGCACTTTCAACAGAAGGCGTTCACGCTGCTCACATCGACGAAGACGCGTGCTGCGTTCGATATCTCGACTGAGCCGACTGCGATCCGAGACCTCTATGGTCGCACCGTTTGGGGCGACAGCATGTTGATCTGCCGGCGTCTCGTCGAAGCCGGTTCGACCTTCGTCAGCGTGAATTGGGAAGAGGCCGACAGCGGCAATCACTGGGACTTGCACGAGAACAATTTCGGCATGTGCCGCGTACTCGCACCGACAATGGATCGCGTCGCTTCGGCCATCATCATTGACCTCGAACAACGCGGCCTGCTCGACTCAACGCTCGTCGTTGTGATGGGAGAAATGGGACGCACGCCGCGCATCAATGGTCGATCGGGACGTGTCACTGGCCGCAATGCGGATTCGTGCTGTTGGCTGGAGCAGGGCTGAAACGCGGCTTTGTTCTCGGCCGTACCGACGAGCAAGCCGCTTACCCGGTTGAACGCCCCGTCTCTGCAGGCGATCTCGTTGCGACGATGTACGACCTTCTGGGACTCGATCCGCATGCAACGATTGATGACCTCACGGGCCGACCGAATCACATCGCTCACGGCGGCGAACCAGTGCGTGAGTTGTATGCAACCTAAACTACACGTGACGTGAGCTTGCGACTGTTGCTGCTGCGATTACTCCTGCTGCCCTTACTCACTGTGCAGAAACGAAAGAAGCCCGCACTCCATCAGGAGTGCGGGCTTCTTTGCGAACTGAGAACCACTTACTTCATTGCCGTCTTTGCTCCGGCAGTATCTTCGGGGTTCGTCTTATAGAGCGGCAGATACCGGTAGTAGACCTCAAGGGTCAGTGCCGCGATGCTCGAAACCATGATCCGTCCGCCGTGCTTGCCCCATGGGTCAGGGGTCGGAAGGTTCGGATCCCAACTTCCCATCGCACAGCCTTCCTTCACCTGACTCTCAACGAGGACGCGGCGCATCTCGCGATTCCAGCGATCCCATTCAGGGCCGGGCAAGTTATGCATCACCTGCGTCGCGTAGTACCAGTAGTAGCAGTTTCGCGAGCGAGGATTGGGCAGCAGTGTCATGAAGTAATTCATGCCTTCAACGACTCGCGGGTCGTTGCGTTGAGCACCGAGATACTGCGTTCCGAGCAAGCCGACTGAGGTCATTGTCGGTGACGGTCCTGCACCTTCGTTGTAACAAAAAAGACCGCCCGCCTTGCCCTTTGAAACGGTATTCAGCCACTTCTTCGCGCCGGCGTAAGCCTGCGGATTGACCTGCAAGCCAGCCATCGTACCGCTCTTGAGCGCCATCAACTGCCAACCAAAGACCGACGTATCGCCGCCACTTGCGTTTGGGTCGGGACCATAGACCCAGCTTCCGGTCGTCTTACCTTGAGCGGCCATGATGAAGTTCAGAGCCTGCTGAGCCGACTGGCCAACTCGCTTATCTCCCGAGAGGCCGTAAGCCTCGCACATCACGATCGAAGCCAAACCGTGCGTGTACATGATCTGCGCGCCGCCAGCCGAGAGATCGCCGTTAGGCTTCTGATGGCTGCCGAGCCAGCCTAATCCTCTCGCGATCGTCGCCTTAAAAGGGCCGTCCGACAGATGTGTTTGACCTGCAGCAAGGAACGGAAGCAACGCAAACGCGGTCGCAGCTGCATCTGACTTCACATCACCTTCGCCGCCGCACGAGCAGGCCGGGCCGTCTTTGCAGACATGATTGTGCAAGCTCCAGCTTCCGTCCGGGTTCTGATGACGATGGAACCAAATCAACGCAGCTTGCACTGACTTCTCGGTCTGCTTCGTGCCACCACCAGAGGCCAACATCGCCTCGCGGCTGCCTTTGCCTCGACCGCCAAAGCCGCTTCCGCCGCCGCTACCTGCACCAAATGCGACGCCCGCGCCTTGACCTTGCCCTGCTCCCGTTCCGGTCGCGATCGGACCATTGCCAACCGCCGCAATGCTGAAGCCGCCGAGGTCACCAACACCCGTCGCATCACCGCTCGCGTTGCCGCCGCCGCGCGCTTCGAAGACCGGGCTATCGTCGTTGAACTGTTCGGTCTGAGCTTCAACAGCCGGCGCTTCCATAATCGTGAGCGACTCGGTTGAAAGTTCAGTCGGCTCGATCGGCGCTTCACCCAGTTCAAACTGTGTGAAGTCGGCTTCAGTCTGAGTCGTGTCAACCTGAGTCGACTCGAACGAAGGAGCTTCGGTCTTCTCTTTCGTTTGCTGCGTCATCGGGACGAACGCGACAGCCAGCAGCACAAGACCGTGTGCGGCCATACTGATGCCGAACCACTTTGAATCCGAGGCCCACCACTTCTTAATTGACTGAGTCAGTTCGGTGCTTGAAGGCAACCGATACTGCTTGATCAACTTCATTGTCTCTTCAAATTGGCTCATTGTGAGTCACTCCGCTGATAATGGGCCGGATCCGAATTTGAAGCGGAAACCGGAGATGATTCGAGGTCATACGTCTCGGCGTCTGAGGGAGCCGCCGAAAGCCAATCGTCAACTTTGTCGCTATCGGTGAGAACCGGAGTCATGCTTGCGAGCTTAGGAGCCCCCGTCGTGAATCGAAAGACCCAGACTCCGAGCCCCATCACCACTGCACCACAAACAATAACGAGCCCCGTCCAAATAAAGTTCGTCGAAATCTGGCTCTGATTCACTTCTGCTCGATGCCAATTCAGTCGTCCGACCAACAAAGGCGCCAAGCGACCTTTTCCGTCTCGTGCTTTGTAAGGGAACAACTTCAGGAAGTACCCCTCGACGGTCACGTCCTCTTCGAGCCCCTCGCCCAAAGGCATGCCCTTCGGCCAGTCCGCGAAGACGACGACATAAGGGTTCGAACCTGAATCGGTCGTTGTGCCCCATCCTTCATAGAGCCATTCAACGCCATGTCGATTTTTCTCGGCCTCGTATCTCAACGAGCGGACCAATCGCATGTTGAGCCGAACCAACTGCCCGCGATAGCGATTAGGCCGCTCCCACAAATGCGTGAACTGAATATCTCGCCGAGCCCGCTGATCCATTTCGCTTGAGGTCTGACTGCGAGCCCAACTTACGAGCCGCCAATACGCCCCCATCTCCATCGCGGAAAGGGGCTCCTTGTCCTCAACAAGCTCCAGCTCTTGCTTGAGGATCTCAGCTTCCTCAGCGATCAACTCCGAGACCTTCACGACGGGCGTCGCACTCACCTTTGCTTTGTCGGTTCCGGGAGCAGCGCCTTTGCTCTGTGGAGCATTTCCTACATCGAGCTTCTTTTTCTGAGCATCGACCATCGCTTGTCGAGCAGCCTCATCGGCTTCAGCACCTTCGCTGTCGGCGGCTGTCGAGAACATCCAGCGCCACATCTGCGCGTCACGGAATCTCGCAAACGATAAGCCCAACACTCCCAAGAACCCGATCATCGCAATGAGGCGCATGATGTCTCGGGTACGAAAGCCACTGTTTCGGCGGTGCTTGAGAAAGCGCGACATATTGAGCCTCTTGGCGGTCGGGAGTCCGTCCCGCCGCATTCTCAATTCAGGGCTCCATCCCGTTCGGAACCGTCGCTGATGAAGGAGTTATCTCCGACGAGCGGAGAGTCAGCAGTTCCGGTAGCAGAACTCGTCAGAGTTCAGTGTTTTGAATTGCTGCCTAAATCTCGAACTCTTCGGCTCGTAGATTTCGCACTATCGATCGGCTTAGCCCTCAGGGATCTCAACGAAGCTGATCTTCTTCAGTGGCTTGCCGTCCGCGAAGGTCTGCTTGGTGCAGACATCAATCACTCGCATCAACTCTTCGTAGCGCAGTTGCGGACCAACCTGAATGATGACTTGCTCGAACGGCTTGACGGGGTCTTGCAGGATGGCCTTCAAGCGTTGATCGAGGTTCCGCAAATCGGAAACGCCGCCTTCACCGACTGCCATGTGGTCGATCGACCCATTTGGCGTCGAAGTCACGGTGATCGTCAGCGTCTCAACGCCTTGAATTGGATTGGTGTTGTTGGCGTTGTTGCCCGCTGGGTCGCCCTTAACCGTCGCGACAATCTGAGGCGGCGGAAGTCTGAGATCGACCTGTCCCTCAACGGGCGGTGACTTAAACGTGAGGATGAAGAACGTGAGCAACTGGAACGCCATGTCGAGCATCGCTGCCAGATTCAGCTTGACGTCATCACCACCGTGCTTCTTCTTTTTGCGGCTCATTTGTCGGTATCCATTGCACGGAGGGCATATTTGAGGAAGCCGTTGTCCTGGCACGCTTTGATGATCACGTTGAGCTTCTTGAACGGCGTCGCTCGGTCAGCACGGATCACGACAGTGACGGGCAATTCATCCTTCGGCCCGAGGTCACGATTCTTCCTTCGAACACCTTCGGCCTCGCCCACGATGTACGGCACGATGTCCTTCGATGCCCCGTAGAGCTTGAGGTCGCCCGTCTTGTCGATGTTGAGCACCATGAATTCTTCTTGCCCTTTGGTGTCAACCGGACGAGCCGATCCTACCACCGGCAACTTCAACGTCATGTCGATCGACGCAGCTTTGAAGTTACTCACAAGCATGAAGAAGGTGATGAGCTGAAACACCATGTCGAGCATCGGTGTGAGATCACTCTCGCCTTCGGCTGACGAACCAGACATGTCAAAGCCTCAGTCCAAGAACAAGGAAGCGAAGTCGGCGAGCGAAGAGACGACCAGCAGACAGTATCGCCCGATAGGTAGCCGCGATTGCCAAGACGTGCATTCGCACTGAGTGCCCGCCGTCTCGCGACGGCGGCATTGGCAACAGGTTCTGCCGTTTGGCCTACTGAGGCTTCGGTGCGGCAGGCGCTGCCGGAGCGGCAGCAGCAGGGGCGGCACCTGCAGGCGCGGGAGCCGGTGCTTTCTTGCGAGCGGCGTGAGCGAAGTGACGCAGATAGTCGTCGGCCTTCAACAGCGTGTTGACTGAGATCGTCGAAACTTTGCCCTTGAAGAACGAGAAGAAGAAGATCGCGGGCACAGCGAGGATGACGCCTTCGAACGTCAGCAGCAGTGCTTCCGAAATACCTTCAGCAACCTTACTCGCCTTGATCTGCTGATCGCTCATCGCAATTTCGCCGAAGCTCGCAATCATGCCCTTGAGCGTGCCGAGCAGACCGATCATCGGGCCGACCGAGCCCATAACGGCAAGAATGGCGATTCGCTTCTCCATGTCAGCGACGACCGACTCATTCACGCCTTCCATCGACTCACGCGCTTCCGAGAGACCATTCGGCAACTCGTTAATGCCGGTCGTCAGCAAGCGGCTGAAGTACGAGGTGTCAGCTTTCACGAGGTTGAAGAGCCCCATGAAATCTTTCTTACCCATGAGGTCATCGCACTGGGCCGTCAACGTCGGCGGAGCCGCGACTTCAGGACGCAGCTCGAAGAACAAACGCACGCAAACCGCGACGAAGTAAGTCGAGAGGATGAACAAGAACAGGCCGATCAAGCCCGACATGTGGATGACCCACATCAACTGGGCACCGAACCCGTGCCCGCCGCCACCATGCCCGCCTCCTTCTGGGGCAGCCGGTGCGGCAGGAGCAGCAACCTCGCCCCCTCCGCCACCTTCTTGTTCTTGAGCAAACCCCACCGTGGGTTGCAGCCACGTTCCGCCGATCACCAACAGCAGACTCAACAACAGGCAGAGAACGCCACGTCTAGCCACAACGCCCGAAGCCAACATGCAAGACCCTTTCGAAGGAAGTAAGACCCCGTACCGAAGGAAGGCAGGCAAGCTAACAAGGCCAGATAGACGCTTCAAGGACGTTGATGCGATCGAAACCGTTATCGAAAAAGCCTGTTTTTGAAGGCTGAACGCCGACTTCTCGCGTCAAGCCGGACGCTCGACAGGATCATTCGTGATCCCATTCTCTGAGCCGCACGTAGCCTCAGATTCAGGATCTCGCTGTGTAACAAATCTGTCACAATGGAAGTGACGCAATGTCTTACTTAGCGCACCGCAGCAGCCTCGAATATTGAGTTCGAGATCGCGCATCTCGGAGGCAATGAAGCGGTCTCGTTCGAAGCATTCAGCATCGTCGCTCGGACGGGTCGTCAATCACTTCTTGAACTCCTCGACCTATTGAATCACCCATGCTTTGAGTTCCTGCAACGTTGCAAAGATGGTGAGCGGTCAAGTTCGCAGTCCTGCCTGACGCAGTAAGTCGTCGACCCAGCGCTCATCATTCGCCGATAGCGGCGGGTCTGTGAGCCGCAACTGGTAGTTGATGTTCGAGTAGCGGCCCTTGCGGATGACGTCGTCGATCAGCGATTGCAAAGTGACGATGACATTGCGATCTCGCGGTCGCAGCGGAATCGGGATGTTCGGTAGCGGCTCGCGAAAGGTCGCTCGATAGACCTCGGCGATGGCAGGACGACGCAGGCGCCGAATGCAGATGCGATATGGTCGGCAGTCATCATCAGGCACTTCGGACTCAGGCACCGACAGCACGAATTCGCCGCCGCGTATTAAGTCGATCTCGACGAGATTGATGCCTTGTTGAATGCACTCGTGTTGCTTCTGCTTGAACGCCTCTTTGCCGGGACTCTTTTTGTTTGCCGGGCTGAGGACCTCAATCGTCGTCACGATGCGTTCTTGAGCTTCGAGGTCGATGATCTCGAGCCAACGCTCAATGCTCTCGGCCTGAACAGCAACTGCTTCTTGCGACCGCGCCTTAAGACCAACTGGCAAGTGCTCGTTGAGTCGGTCGCGCGAGTAAGTAATCAATGTCGAATGAGCGTCGCCCCAATACCGCTCCAAGAACGGATTCATGCCGGGAAAAGGGTTCTGCATCGATGCGATCCTGTCGGCTATTGCCTCTCGTTCAACTTCCCACAGTGATCATGCCGCGCATTCCCCGCAGCCAGAAGGAAGTGATTTCTACTTGGTCTTCTCAATTCGTTTTGCTTCGACTTCGGAGCCGTCGGCCGACTTCACTCGAATCGACGCGAGTCCGTGCAATAGCAACTCGCTTAAAGCTTGAGGATGAGTATCGCCCGATCCCCCGCATTCCGAAGTCGTAAACAGATTTCGCGCGAGTTCCTTCAATAACTCCGGTGGAAGTTCGCGTTCCTTGTCCTGCGCATCGCGGACAGCTTCCAATAGCCAAGCTGATCGACCGATATCGAGAAGGCGCGACCTGTTTCGGAATTCCTCTTCCGCGTGCTGTCTCGCCCAAGCTGATGACCAACGGATGTAGTAAATCAGAAATGACGTGAATGCCGCGAATGGTACGACTGACTTCAAGGCCAAGAATGTCCATTGCCACAAAGCGATGTCTGACGGCTTTATGTCCTTGAGCAGTTCGAGGCTCTGTCCGCCAAACCAAATTGTGAATCCCCCGGTCGCAGTCAAACCAATCCAGTAGGCCCAACTGACCGAAGTACGTTTTGAAGTCGTCCCCTTCGTCAGCGACCACTCCTCGAGCCAACTTTTTAAGTCGTCGATCTGCTTCTGTTGTTCTTGGCGAGCGACGTATCGAGCTTCCCGTGTATTGAATGATTCTTCTTTGGTCTTGAGTGCGGCTTCACGCGCCACCAATTCGTTCAACTTCGTGTTATGTAATTGCTCATACTCAGTTTTGCATTGCTCACACTCATCCTTCAGTTCAATTCCAAGTTTCTCGTATTTGGCTCGCGCGGTTGCGTCTGCTTCGAGTGCTCTACGTTGGAACTCCGCAATCGCAGTGCGTTGTGTCTCCGCCAAGCTGTTCAAGATCGCCTGTTGAGAGTCGCGGTATCGAGACCATTCAGATGCCGAAGTTCCACTAAGACTCGCGTCAGCATCGCAAGCACAAAGATGCTTCCGGGCAATCGAACTTAATCGCACAAAAAGTTGCGACTGCTTGAGCGGTTCATATTCCGACAACCAATTTGGGTTTTGATCCCAATATACAGAGACAAGGTCAGTCACTGCGGCGCGGTCACGTTTGATTAATAATGCGTCCTTATTGTCTTCGTTCTGCCGTTGCAGCCGAAGCGTCGGCATCAGGTGAGAACCTTCGGAGACTACATATTTAAGGTTTGCATCCTGAAACGGGTCATCACCGGAAAATGAGACTTTCTGGGCTCCCTCGTGAGGAACCACTTTTATCTGAAGATGAATTTCCTTCGCGATCTCCGTTCGGATTGCAATTAGAGCACGGATAAGAGCTTCGTCTGTCTGCTTCGGTATTCGAAAGTTGGTTTCACTCATTGCTGCGTTGTCACATTTACGAATTCAGGATGGACTGTCGGAGAGCGTCTAGTTCTATCGCTTCGGCGGAGCCGCTTCTCGCACGATGGCTCCGTGCTCTTCGCTCAGGATCAGGATCGAGAAGCGTTGCACGTTGTCGAGTTCTCCGGTGTTGATCGAGGCGTAGTCGAAACGGCCTCGGATGTCGGTGTAGCCGTCTTTGTAAAACTTCACGCTGCCGTCTCCGAGCTTCGCGTAGACCTTCACGTAAGTCTTCGCGAGCGGCTTCTTCGACTTCTCGTGAGTCACGCTCACTTGCCCGTAGTTCTCGATCGTCTGCACGTTCAAGGCATGTGAGTAATACGTCTGACGCTTCGTTTCTCCGGCTGAGGTGATCTCGACCATCACGTTGCTGTTATGGAACCGCGCGGGCAAATCGAACTCGATGTCCGGCTTGCCTTCCGGCAGTTTGACTTCTGCCGTCTCGTTCGGGCGGATGAAGCTGAACTCGCCCGAGAACTGTTGCACGAACGGATTCCGACTGAAGAGCAGCTCGATATCCATCTCGTAGTAGTTGACGCGCACGTTCTTCAGGTTCTGGAATTTTAATTTCACCTTCTTGGCTTCGACCGCGAAGTCAAAGGACGGCTCGGTTGCGGCGAGCGCGGTGTTGGAGGCGGTTGAGGAGTCGGCGGTCGTTGGTCCTTTGTCATTAGCCGCCAACAAATCCCCATCGGGCTTGTCCCGATGGTTATCTGCCTTTTGGCTACCGGAATCGGTTTGCGAGTCGGTAGCAGCAAGGCGTGAAACCACCGGGACAAGCCCGGTGGAGACGGCGGCAGTGCGATCAGCGGACGCAACGGCGTTCGGCCCGATCGCTCCGGCGAGCGGTTTCACTCCCGCTTCTTCAAGCTGCGAGGCGATGCCGGCAAACGCGCTCTTCCAACGATCGACCTGGAAGTCGCGGTACTTCGCGACGATCGCTTTCGCTCGATCGGGCTCGGCGCTGAAGAGGTCGAAGTAAGCGGCGAAGTAATCGTGCTGTAGTTTCGATTCCAGTCGCTCGGCATTGACCGCGTTGAAGAACGTCTGCGCTTCGTCGATCCGATCTTGCAGCAAGAGGTAGTACGTCACGGCCATGCGGTCGTTGTCGTCCAGTTGCGGACGGTGCGCGAGCACGGCCAGCAAACGGTGATACTGCTGATACAGCGCGTCGTTCAGGATGCGACGACGCTTGCCGAGCTGATGCGCTCGAGCATTCACGAGCGGTGTGTAATCGAGATGCTGATACTGCTTTCGCTCGACCGGATCGACCGTCACCAGCGCGCTGTCGAACGCTCGACCGCATTCGTTGAGCAAGCCATCGGCGTGCAGCAAGAACGGTCGAATCGTCGCCGGGTCGTTGTGCTTCACGGCATACGACCATAACGCGTGCTGATAGACATGCCGCTTCGACAGCAGATCAATCGCCTGCTTGAAGAACGCGGCGTCATGTAATCGAAACGCCATCTTTTCGAGATTGATCTGTAACACATTCTGAGTCGCGAGGAAGCTCAAGACGTCTTCGTTCGAACCGTGCTGCGAGATGTAGTCCCATGACTGCTTATCAACCGTCGTCGGGATATCGACGACCTTCAGACGCTTCGGTGTCGCAGCGGCGATGATCGCTTCGTTCTTGGCGACATGCACCGGGTAGTGCGAGTACTCGCCGGTCGCCGGGAAGTAGAAGTGGAACTCGATCGTTTGCGTTTGATACGGCTGCAGGTCGAGCGGCAGGCTCCGCGTGTAGTGCGCGTTCGCAACCGGCACGGCTCCTTGAGGCACCTGCACGAGCACCGACAACTTCTGCCGAGTCGATGTAGGATTTGTGACCACTACTTGGCAGCCATAAACGACGTGCGTCAAAAACTCGTCGCTGACGTACTTATCGACTTGCTCGCCATTGATGACTCGATGTCGGTCGCCGTTGCGGAAGAAGTTCTGATTGACGAGCACCGTTCGCGGCGCGTTCGCATCGAAGTTCGCGGCCTTCACTTCTTGATGAAACAGAATCATCGGGCTGCCCGCTGCGAGTTCCATCTTCGCGCCGTCAAACGCGCTCTTGTGCTCCTTCGCATCGAAAGGCAGATCAAGCACGGCGAGCGCGAACATCATCTCGGTGAAGTTGCGAGAGGCTTCCGCAATGTGCTTTGAGAAGAACGGTTGCGGGCCGGGGTTCTTCGCGGCATCGACCTCAGGATTCGGCCCTTGCTGTGAGTCGGCGTAGTCCTTCCAAAACGCGTTCGACGTCACGAGCGCGCCGTTCTGTTGCTCGATCGGCAAGCGGTAATAGTTGTTCTCGGCCCACTCCATCGTTGCTTCGAGCTTGCGATAAAGCTGCCGCGCATTCGCTCGACGACCGAGATCCATTCGAGCGTCCGATTCGAGATCAGCCAGCATCTCAAGCTCTGCGCGTTCGGCTTTCGCATTGCCTTTCGCGTCGGCCTTATCGTCGCCGCGATATTGCTTCGCCTTTTCGAGCGACTCGTTCGACAACTGCCGCCGAGCACGCAAGTTCGATTCTTTGCCGTCGCGGGCCAGAGCATCCCTTTGCTCGACGGACTTGCGAGCTTCGTCCATCGAAGCGCTCTTCTTGTAGGCAGCGGCTCGATCTTGCTCCGCGAGTTGCCGTTCGCGATTCGCGAGTCCGGGAGCCGCCGCTGCCGCCGGCGGAGCAGCCGGAGCTGCACCCGCAGCGAATCCGCCGCCTCCGCTCATCGCGCCGCGTCCGGCAAAGCCTTTACCCGCTTGTCCGTTCTGCGTCCCTGAATAGGCCCATCGTGCCTCAAACTGCTCTGCCGCGACGGATGCTCGCGCCGCATTCGCTCCGAATTCATCGCTCGACTCTAGCGAATTGCTCGCGACCGCTGACCGATAGAGATGCTCAACGCGCTCCAAATTCGGCGGCAGAATCGCCACTTGCTCGCCGATCAATTGCCGCGTGAACTTCGCGTCATCGGCCAGTCGCTGCGACAAGAGGATTCGCTCGACGGCATTGAGTTGCTCGTAAGCCCATGCGGCGCGATAC
>CAZNMS010000009.1:35021-48248 GCA_964573505.1 uncultured Planctomycetaceae bacterium
CGATCCATGAACGTCTTCGAGTGTTTGTTCTTCAAATAAGGTCGAATGACCGCTGCAAAGAACTCGGGATCCTTCTTGAAGAGGAAGAAGTTGAGTTCGTGCGATGCGTACTTCGAATACAGCTCGCGCTTCACTTCGGGCTTCAGCGTCGGCCAGCGCAACACAAAGTTGAACTCGATGAGCTGCGGCTGAGGATTCAAAGCCGCATAGAGCCCGAACACTTTCGACAAGCTGTCGTAAGTCGTGAACTTCGAACTGGTGACATCCGGCACCACAATCTTGTCCGTCGCCTTCAGCACGCTGACCTGCTTTTGCTCGGTGAAGTGCTTCTCGACATCGAGACTCGATGCAAGCCGCAAGTCGCGGAACGTCGCTTCGGGTTCCGGCAGCGTCAGCACGCGCGACGCTGTTTGACGAGCATCAACGGCAATGACTTGCACGAACGAATGCGGCCCGAGCTGCTCGCGCGGAATCGTCAACGTGCCATCTTTCTCCGGCACAAGATTCAGCAGCACGGCGGACTGCGCACCGAGGAAATCAAGATTGCTGAACTGAGCCCCCGAGCGTTGCGCTGCTTGCTGATTGAGTCCGGCATCGCGCTTTGCCTGAGCATCTTGAGGCTTGCCGCTCATGCCAAAATCATCGCCCGCCGCCGCGTCTTGCCGACCAGTTTGCGTCTCGCGAACGGCCCATGGATTGAGCAGCAAGCTCGGACGCGTTGCCGTATTGCCCGAGAATTTCGGCTGATACTTGCGGTCGATGATGTAGCGGTACTCGTCGCCGATGTTACGACCGGAGATGTACTTCGTCTCGATGGCCGGCTTTGTGAGTAAGTACGGCTCGACATCACGTACAACCGAGAGCGCTTCGAACGGTGCATACGTCGGCAAGTAACGAGTCGCGATGACATGCACTCGCGCCAGCGGCGAGACATTCTGTAATTTTAACTGCACCGACTTCTCATTCGCGGTGACCGACGCAATCGCTAACGGCTGATTGCCGCGCAGTTCGAGATGCCGAGTCTTGCCGAGCACATAGCCTTCTCGCGGTTCGCCTTCGAGCACTCGGACATTGATGTGCTGATTGGTCCGCTTGAGCCAAAGGTCGTATTCCCCCGCAGCAAGCCCTTCGAGTCTGAGAATCCCGCCTTCGAGCTTGAGTGCCTCAAAGCGATCGGCAACGAACGAGCTGCCTCGGCGCTCAAGCAGCGAAACTTCGGCGCGATCAGGAACCTGCGGATCAACTGCGGCTTTATCGGCGAACGCAAATTGCTCGAAGGGTCGGGCGATGAGATTCACATTCGCGAACGGATTGATCGGTGACGCATTCCTCTGCGTCGTTCGCTCCTCTGCGGTTTCAAGACGATTCATAAAACCGCCGAGGAACGAAGAACGCAGAGAAGACGGACGCGAGAACTCACCAAACGCGGTATACGAGGGACGAAGACCATTGAGTTCGTTGCTCATCAATGAGACGCGCACGTGAGGCTCTGACTTCGAGTGATCGTTCAATCGCAACGCACCGAGCGCGGCCATCTTCTGATCGCGGCGCATTGTCCCGACGAATGGCACGGGTATCTCAATCGTCTTACCGACTTGCCCATGCACGCTCGCGTAATGCGTCTGCTGATCGCGGGGCAGCACCCAACGATGCGTGACGCCTTGAGGCGACGCGGCTTCAACCCACTCGATGTCAGACGTCAGCTTGCCGAGGGCGATTCGTCCGGCGGGATTCGACTTCAGCATCACCGTCAACGGTTGATGAATGCCGCGATGCTTGAGCTGCACTCGGACAGCTCGTTCGGGCAACGCTTCGCCCGTGCGACCGTAGATGTCGACGAAGTACGCACCGTCAGCGACTCCGAAATAAAGGTCTTCGGTCTTGTCCGTGCGGTCGATCTCGTTGAGCGCGAAGTTGTTCTGAGCAACGACATCGAGCTTCTGCCCGGTGCTTAAATTCTGCACCTTCGCTTGCAGCATGAAGTTGATCGACTGCACGCGCGGCGGCACTTGAAACTCGTAAGAGGCCTCTCGATCCGGCAGCAGCACGAAGTCTCGCACTTCTTTCGTTGCGACCACTCCGTCGTGATCGGTCGATGTGATTCGCAAGCGCACGTCTTCGAGTATTTTTAATGACACCGGAGTGCCGTTGATCGACAGCGCTGGTCGAATCATGACCGTCGCCTTTTGCAGCTTGATCAATGACTCGCGATCGACATGAAAGCCCGCCGTCAGTGAATAGTTCTCGGCCTCTTGCGCGAAGTGATCGAGCGACGAGAACTCACCGTGACTGAGCACAATCGGCACTCGTCCGGGAGTCGCAGAGTACGGCACGGTGATGCGGCCTTCTTTGTCCGCGAGATACTCGTGCCCCGCGAGCCATAACTTTGCCTCGGGGAGATGTCGGTTCTGATCGTCGAGCACCGTGAAGACGTGCCCGGCAGTACTTGTTCTTACAAGGTGCCGCAGCTTGCCTTTGCGCACGAGCACGCGGCTGCTCTGACCGTTGCCGATGAAGTCAACGACATAGACGCCGGCCTTGCTGAGCTGCGGAAACTCGAAGTGCCGATTCACGCGTCGCAACGGCGGCTCGTTGTAGGTCTCGGTCTTCTCAACGTTTGCAACGAGGCCGTCGAGATTGATGTCGGTATCAAGCTCACTGAGGTTCGAGCGGTAGTAGTTCGTCGTATTGATCTCGAAGACTTTGACGATCAGCGTCTTCACGTTCTTTACGGCGAGATCAATGCTGACGGGCTCATCGACTCCGAGCACCGCGCGATTGGTCGGAGCGAAGTCGAGATCAATGCGTTCTTGCAGTTGCTTGAACTCTTCAGGAGACAGCATCGCCGACCACTGCTCGGCATTCCCGAGCCCGTTGACGATCTTCGTCTCAGCAAACTGTCGCTTGAGATAGCCGTCATGCAGGAAGGGCTCGTAAGCCTTTGCGTCGGCATCCTTGAGGAAGAAGTGAAGCAGGTAGTTGCGCACGAGCGGCTCGTCGTTTCCGACCGGTTGCAGCGCCGTTTGCCCGGTGTAGCCCGCATTGAGATCTGCCGCGCGGCCTTCTTGCTCGGCCTTTTGTAAGTACTGCGGATTGGCGTAGCCCGTGCGACGCGGCAATTGGATGTAGGCCATGAAGCGGTCGCGATCGAACGTGCCGCCCGCGCGATCAAACGCCAGTCGCTGATAGAGCACATGCGCTTTGAGTGAATTGAAGACGGGGTTCAGCGTGCTGACATAGTCCCAAAGTCGCGTCAGATATTTGTCTCGCTCGGCACGATCGTTCTGCCAATCGACATGACTGGGCGGCTGCAACTTGACGAGCTGCGCATTGACGAAGTTGTGATTGTTGACGAGTTCCGGCCGCGCCTTTTGCAACGCATTGAGTTGCTCGGGCAACAGCAAGTTATGAATGCCGAAAGCCCCGAAGCCGGGCGCGTCCTGCTCCTTCATGTCGGCCAGAATGAGATCAACGACTTGCGGATAATCGGGCCGTTGCAGTCGCGACAGCAGATGTCGGCGCTGATCCTTATTCAGCGGTCGAGCAACGAGCCAATCGAACGCCGAGTCTTCGAAGCCGTCCAAATTCCCGTGCCGCGAGAACGCTCCGGCAATGAAGCTCTCGCGCGAGAACAGCTTGTCGTCGAGCGTTGTTGGCAGATTGGGTTTCGCCCCGACGACTTCCTTCTGATGAGGCCACTGCAACCCGAGTCGTTCTCGAATGCGATTGAGAGCGCGTTGCGGATCTTTGGGATAAAGCAGCAGCGCTTGCCGCGTGAGGATCTCATTGACGCGTTGATTGTGTCCGTGCTTCTGCACCCACTGAGGAATCAGTTCCTCGACCTTCGGAAACTGTTCGGTGTGCTGAAAGTGAAGCGAGTGGTAGTAATAAAAATCATCCGTGCCGGGGATGAGCGACTTCAGCGCCTCTGCGCGATCCTTCGCGAGAGCAAAGTCTTCGACATACCCAATCTCTTGAGCCCGGACGATCGACACCTGCCATGTAATAGGCAGTACACAAACTCCGAGGACAAAGAGTCGTTTCAGCATGTTGGGCGTCCGCATATTGGGTTCTCCGTGAAATGGATCGCGATCATTTTGAGATGCGTTTGATTCGAACTTCGTAACTTCAATGTGCCAGCGCCATTGTTGCGCGATCAGACGAATGACGCCGCACTTCGATCGGCATTCGTCGAGCCCGTTTGATGAGTTCGCACGCATTCAAGTGCCCGATGCGCCGCGCTCTGTCGAGTGGCACCTTACGCCGCCGCGTTACTTCAGAACGTTCAAGCAGAGTCTGCCTTAGATGAATTCGTCGCGGACTCTGAGGACCGGCGCAACGACCTGTCGAGCACCGCGTCAGCAATGTCAGGAGAATCAACCGCGCGTCGAAGTCACGCATCCCTGCAACCTGTCGACTCTCGCCGAATGCTCGCGCGGTTTGTTACTACTCTTTGAGGACTCGAAGCGAGCCGTTCGTAAACCCGCCTTCAGGCGGCGAACGCATTGCTTCACTGAAGAACGAAAAACGTCGTGCGTCTCAGCAATAGAGCGAGATGTCACGACCGTCGACGCATGGAACTCACTCAGAAGCCGAAGCTATGCAAACTACGAATCCGCTGCCGGGCATGAATCCGTATCTCGAAACGTCATGGCCCGACACTCACGTGACGTTGATCGGCTATATCCGTGAGGCATTGGCGGAAGAATTACCCCTCGACCTGCGCGTGCGCGGCGAAGAGGACGTTGAAGTCGGTTACGAACCGCCGCTTACTCGTTATCGCCCCGATGTCGCCATTCACGAAGAGCCGATTGTTACTCCTGACTTTTGGCGTAGCCCTGAGCGAGCAACCGCAGTCGCTGAGCCTGAGATCATTGAAGTCGATGCCTTGCCGCATCGCTGGGTCGAGATCCGCGATAGTGACAGCACGCTGATCACGGTGATTGAGGTCGTGAGCCCGAGTAACAAAGAGGGACGAGGCCGTGCCGATTACATCGAGAAGATGCGCGACCTGCTGAGCGCCGGAGTCAACCTTGTGGAGATCGATCTCGTGCGATCCGGGCAGCCCGTATGGTCGAGCGACATTCTGCGCGAACTGAAACCGGCGGATCGCACGCGGTATCTCATCATGGTTAGTCGAGCGAAGAAGCCGACTCAGCGCGAGGTCTACTACTGCCCGCTACAGGAAGCGTTACCGACGATTCGCATTCCGCTGAGGCCGACTGATCCTGACGCGACTCTCGAACTTCAGTCGCTGATTGACCGCGTCTATCGCACTGGTCGTTACTGGCAGGTGAGTCATCGCGAACTGCCCGCTCCGGCTTTGCCGCCAGAAGATGCTCGATGGATCGAACAGCGTTACTCAGCAGCCGGATTGCGAACCTGAGAGGCAACAGGAGCAGATCGCTCCGACTTCCATGAGCCGTCTTCCGCTGCCGCTATGCGAAGTCCGTAGAGCGAGTGTTGTGTCGGGTTGCGGAGGTCGATAAGGACCGCTGCTCTTTTCGGTTTCAGAGTCTTTGATTCAACGCTGAACGCGGTGCTTGCTCGCCTCATGAGCCGTTTTAGATTCGCCCTTCGTCACTCCTGCACGTCGTGCGCATCTTTGTAGCCGAAGTCGTGAGACTTCGGACGCATGCGCTGCGGCCCCGAAATCTGACGATTTCGGCTACGAGCAATTGCGGTCGCACCACCTTAGGAACACTCACCATGTTGCAGTTTCACGGTGCCAATTCGGATTTGTGTGATGGGCTTTCGCGGCGAGATTGGCTGCGGGTCGGCGGGGTCGGACTCGGCGGATTAACGCTGTCACGATTGTTACAGCAGCGGGCTCATGCGTCTGAAGGGACGCTGCCGGTCAAAGCGAAGTCGGCGATTGTGCTCTTCAATTCTGGAGGAGTTCCGCAGCACGAGTCGCTCGATCCAAAGCCCGATGGCCCGAAGGAAACGCGCGGCATCTTCGGTGCGATCCCGACTCGGACTCCGGGTTACTTCGTCGGAGAGTTGTTGCCGCGCACGGCGTTGCTCACAGACAAGATGGCCGTCATTCGCACGATGGTGACTGGCGATAACGCTCATTCAACGAGCGGCTATCAGATGCTGACGGGCATGCCTCATATCCCGCTCCATCGAGAAAATGCCGGTCCCGGCAAGCCGAATGATTGGCCGTCGCTCAATGCCTATGTGCAAGCACTGCGACCTTCGCGCGGGGGTCTGCCGGCATCGGTTTCGTTGCCTCGCAAGATGGCCAATAACGGCGGACAAGATCCGTGGCCGGGAACAGATGCGGGGTTCTTAGGCCGAAAGTTCGATCCATGGTTTCTGACCTGCGATCCGTCTGAGCCGAACTTTCAAGCACCCGGTGCCGAGTTGCCCAAAGAGCTATCGACCGCTCGGCTTGATGCGCGGCTTTCGTTGCTTGAGCAGTTCGGTCGGCAAGTTGATGACCTTGAACGCTCGGCTTCGGTGCAGAGCTATGACCGCTATCAGCAGCAGGCCATCAACTTGATCGCCGGAGGTCAGGCGCGCAAGGCCTTCGATCTCAGTCTCGAACCCGATTCGGTGCGCGAGCGCTACGGTCGCAACAAGCAGGGACAAAGCGTGCTCTTGGCGCGACGACTGGTCGAAGCGGGCGTCTCACTGGTGCAGGTCAACTGGGCGAGCCTCGATAAAGCGAAGCCGAACTCAGGCGGATGGGACACTCACGAGAAGCACAACGAGAGCGTCAAAGGATGGCTGCTGCCGGTGATGGATCAGGTCTACTCGGCGCTGATTGAGGATCTCGATCAACGCGGTCTCTTAGATGAAACGCTCGTGTGTTGGGTTGCTGAGTTTGGACATACGCCGAAGTTCAATGCCCGCGCCGGTCGCGATCACTGGGGCCGAGCGTTCTGCATCGCGTTAGCAGGCGGCGGCATCAAAGGCGGAGTGATTCACGGGACGACCGATCGCAATGCCTCTGACCCATTGGGCGACATCGTGCGTCCGAGCGACTACCTCGCGACGGTCTTTCATTGCCTCGGCTTCGAACCTGAGACGCTCGTGTACGACGTCGAGAACCGCCCGATCCCGATCTCGCGCGGCGGCGTTGTGAGCTCCGTTGTTTCGTAGAGCGGCCTCGTCGGGGGAGTGGGGAAGACGCTGCTCGCAGTCGAAACCCGAATTGATATGTCACTCATGGAGGATGCCTGAATGATTCAGCTTGAGACCGACCGGTTGCTGTTGCGAATGCTGCGAAACGAAGACTTCGAGGACTACGCGGCGATGTGCGCTGATACCGACATCATGCGTTTTCTCGGTGACCGCAAGCCGATGAATCGCAATCAAGCATGGCGCCATATGGCGTCGATCATCGGGCACTGGCAGCTTCGCGGTTACGGCTTCTTTGCTGTCGAAGAGAAAGCAACCGGACGCTTCGTCGGACGAGTCGGCTTTTGGGATCCCGAAGATTGGCCCGACTTCGAAATTGGTTGGACGACCGTTCGCGAGCACTGGGGCAAAGGCTTCGCGACCGAGGCTGCGCGTGCTTGTCTGAGCTACGCCTTCACAACGTTGCGGCGCGAGTACGTGACATCGCTCATTGATCCCAACAACGCAGCCTCCATTCGCGTCGCAGAGCATCTCGGCGAACGCTTTCATCAAGACGTCGATCTCTTCGGCATCACCGTGCGGCAGTATCGGCTCTCGTATGACGACTGGCGCGGTGCGAACGGCATCGCCGACGACGCGTTCTTCAGCGAGACCTTCTCGGTGATTGTCTGACGAATGGTCTCAATCGCGGAGCGACTTACGCGAGTCGCTCTGCTCTGCAAACGGTGAAGAGCGTGTTGGAACGAGAAGACTTTTGTGGCCCTTGTACGACGGACTTGTAGTCCGTCGATCTACGGCGGCGACGGACTACAAGTCCGTCGTACATTTTGGTTGCGGCACTGCCGCGCTAGGATTCGCGCTGCTGTCTTCGATCGCTATTTAGCTGTGTAGTTTTCAATACCTAGAAACCGCCGCATCTGCGTCACTGACTGCCGCGAGCGGTTGAGCTGCTCTGCGATGTCTTTGTCGGGCAGCGTTCCCAAGAGCGCGATCTCGGACGGCTTCCATGTTTGAGGAGCACGCCGCTCATTGCCGGCCTGCATCTTGATGCCGTGCCGATTGCGATAGGCCGTCACGGTCAGCTTCGAGATGCCCATCTTCTTCGCGATGACTTCGTCGGACACCTTTCCCAACTGCTTAATGATCTCCGGCGTCCAGCAATCAGCAGCGGCCTTACGAGTGAAATTGGGGATGCCTAACGACTCGCGTTTGTGCTGAATCATGTGACGAGAGACGCCGATCAACCGCGACACTTCGGTGTCGGGCAGAGTGCCTAACAACTTCAGCTCGCGGTTCGTCCATTCGCGCGCCTTGCGCTGACTACGCAACGGAGTGATCGCCATGCTCCGCCGCTTCGACGTCACGACGTACCTCGAGATGCCGAGTCGCTGTGCCACTTGTTCGTCGGTCATCTTGCCGATCAACGCGATCTCGCGTTTCGTCCAGCGATGCTTGATCTCGTGCCGCGACTTGCCGAACGACGGTATGCCTCGACGACGACGCTGCCGTTCGATGGCTGAGGCATGAACGCCGAGCTGCATCGCCAATTCAGCATCCGACATCGTGCCGAGCAGCGACAAATTCTCTGCCGTCCAGCGCATGCTGCGGCTGCTCTCGGGACGACTGAGATAACGAGCGCGGCGAATGTCTTCGATCCGGCAATCGGCTTCTTGAGCGAGCGCTTCATCCGACTCGTGCCCTAACCGCTGCAGGATCGTTTTGGGCAAAGCCAACTTCTTTACGCGTCGCGGTCGCAACTCGGAACTCATCGACGTTCTCCTGAGGAACAGAACCGTTTTTGGGTACGACGGACTTGCAGTCCGTCGCTACTCACGACGATCGACGGACTACAAGTCCGTCGTACCAGTGTTCCTCACCGATTGTGGCCGCCCCCGGTTGGGGAACTTCTGACGCGAGCGCTGCTCGCATGCCGTTGTTGCCCTTACTCCAAAGCCGTCATCAGTTCGCAGAGCACAATTCAAACTCGCTCTCAGCGAATGGCTCCCGACTTCATTGCAGCCTCTCGGTGAATGAGGCAGTGAAAGGGGCCATCCATCTTTAAGCGACGTTCGCTACTCCTGCAAACAACGTGGCTGAAGCTCGGACACCAATGGCCGAGATCAACCCGCGCAGACTTGCGACCGACGGGAAGCACTGACGTAGGCGTTCAACAGCAACGCAAAATCGGGCGAGGTTCATTTCGATCTCACATTGGGGGCGCAGAGCCGCGCCCGTTAGGAAGCGGAGTTTTGGCTATGTCGTAACGGATTCCGCTTCCTGACGGGCGCGGCTCTGCAACCTCACCGTGAACCATGCCCAAAATCGGCAAGTGATTCCTCGACGATCCCTTGCTCATTCGTCCGTTGCGTCGAGTTCGCCGAGCCCGATGCGCGGGCAGTACTTCAGCAGCGGGCACTCTTCGCACTTTGGTCGCCGCGCGGTGCAGATGCGCCGACCGTGATGAATCAAGCGGTGCGAGAAGTTGATCCATTCGTCTTGCGGCAAGATCTCGATCAAGTCGCGTTCGATGATCTCGGCATTCTTCGACGCAGTGAGCCCGAGCAAGTTCGTGATGCGCTTCACATGAGTGTCGACGACAACGCCGGTCGGCAATCCGAACCATGTTCCCAAAACAACGTTTGCTGTCTTTCGTCCGACACCCGGCAAAGACGTCATCTCTTCGAGCGTCCGAGGCAGCTCGCCTCCAAAGTCATTGACGAGCTTCATTGCCATTCCGCGAATGTTCTCGGCTTTGTTTCGGAAGAAGCCGAGCGGTTTCACGATGGCTTCGACGTCCTCTTGTTTCGATGCGGCGAGCGCTTCTGCCGTCGGGTATTGAGCGAAGAGTTTCGGTGTGACCGAGTTAACTCGCTCGTCCGTGCATTGCGCCGACAGGATCGTCGCGACGACGAGTTCGTAAGCGGACGAATGATTGAGAGCGCAGGTCGCGTCGCCGTAAGTCTTCGCGAGTTGAGCGACGACTTTGCGCGCGGTTTTCTGTTTGTCAGCTAGTGCGGGCGAGGACATAGCGGTGATACCGAATGTGATGATGTCGAGGGTTTTGAGAGTGTGTTGTTCGAAATTTGCTTGTTAAGACTCCGCGCCTTCGCGGCTACCCGTGAGTTGTGTTCGAAGCGCTTTCGAACCGCGACCCTGACATGCGAAATGACTTCGAATTGTCAGTCCGCACTCACTCGCGAATGGGTTACGGAACCGTCGAGGAATCACTCCCGATTTGGCGGCGCGTAGGTCGGACGCCGACAGCGACGCAGCACGGACGTAGGCGTCCATGCTACGAACTCGGGATGTAATTCCTTTGCTGCTGATGGAGACGACTTGCATGGACGACTTGCCGGAGCAGTACCTGAAGGCGATTCAGCTCTTTAACGATCAAGAGTTTTTCGAAGCTCACGATGAGCTTGAAGAGCTTTGGTCCGAAGCAATGGGCGAGCCTAAGGAGTTCTTGCAGGGGTTGATTCAGGCGTCGGTGTCGTTGTTCCATTTCGGGAACGACAACTATGGAGGAGCGCTGAAGCTGTATGCGTCAGCTCACAGGAAGCTCGGGAAGTTCCCCCCGACTTATATGGGCATTGATGTCCTCAAGTTCGTGATCGACTACGAGTACTGTTTCGAAGAATTGACTGCTGCCGGAATTAGCAATCCCGGCAGCATCGCGATGCAGGACGAACGGATTCCGGTCATCCAGTTTGTGAGCGAGGACTAAGGTTATGCAGTTCCCGACGTCTGCTTCGAATGCCTCTGAGTTCGCTGGCGCCGTTCCGTTGTTTCCTTTGCCGTCAGTCAGTCTCTTTCCGAACGTCATGCTTCCGCTGCATGTGTTTGAGCCGCGCTATCGCGCGATGATCGACGATGTGCTGAAGAGTCATCGCACGATTGCGATGGCCGTTCTGCAAGATGGTTGGGAGCTGAGTTACGAAAGTAAGAAGTGCCCGGTTCACAAGATGGTGTGCCTCGGCGAGATCGTTGCTGACGAGCAGCTTGACGACGGTCGTTACTTCTTGTTGGTGCAGGGACTTTGCCGAGCGGAGCTCGACTACGAGATCGAATCCGATCGTCCTTATCGCGTCGGTCACATTCGCGTCTGCAAGGACATCTATCCGACCGAGCCCGTGATTGATCGCGATCATCGGCAGCAAGAACTGGTGCATTACTTCAAGCAGATCTTCGATGACCTCGATCTCGATTCGAGCTTGATTGCAGCATTGGAATCCGGCGTGCCGCTCGGAGAACTCTGCGACGTCATCGCTCACGCCGTGCGGCCCGATGCGGAGATCGCGAAGCGGTTGCTCGAGCAAGCCGACGTTGATCAGCGCAGTGATCTCGTGCTTGAACTCTTGAAGATGCAATACCGCCGCGCCCGCACCTCAATCGGTCGCCCATTCCCTCCGACATTCAGCCTGAATTAGCTCGCGCTGGGCACGCCTGATTTTGGGGTCGGGTCTACGAGATTTCGAAATTGGGCGGAGCAAGAGTGTCATTCGAAGAAACGGTGTCCGCCGCCCAATTTCGAAATCTCGTAGCCCCGACCCCTCGCTGCTCCGCGTCATAGTCACTGGCCCCGTCGCCCCAATCATCGAGCAGCCCGCGAGGACAGAACCCAATTCGCTGTAACAGAAACTGCATGTCACTCCGTCGCAAGTCCCCTGACAGCGCCAACAAAAAACTTCGCCGACGCATCCATAGACGCCTCTTGATTCAGCCGATAAACGAATCGCTCATTGCTGCGTCTCATCCTTCACTGATGCAAAGAAGGCGGTCGTCATGATCTGTAATCGCAACGAACATCTTTCGCGTCGTGCGTTTCTCAAAGGCTCGCTCGCAACGGCTGCGGGCGGAGTCGTCATGAACTGGGGCGGCTTGCAGAACGCGGTGCTCGCCGAGCAACTCAAACGCGAAAAGAAGCACTGCATCCTTCTCTGGATGAACGGAGGAGTTAGCCAGTTCGAGACGCTGGATATGAAGCCCGGACGACCGACCGGCGGGCTCTTTCGACCGATCAACACCAATGTTGAAGGCACGCAGATTTGCGAACTGATGCCGAAGATGGCTCAGAAGGTCGATCAGATTGCGATCATCCGCTCGATGAAGACTTCGGAAGTCGATCATCCCGGCGGGATCTACTTGATGCATACCGGCTATCGCCCGTCGGCCAATGTGCGTTACCCCGAGATGGGTTCGGTGATCGCGAAGTATCAGGGACAAGACGCTGCCGACTTGCCGAACTTCGTGAAGGTCTCGTCGCAGGGGGATGCCGGTGCCGGGTTCCTCGGCCCGAAGTATCAGCCATTCGGCATCGGCTCCGAGGGCAGCCTGCCGCCGTTCTCGGTCTCGAATATGGAGTCACCGATTGAGTCGAAGCGGCACGAGTTGCGAGCGTTCGTCGAAGACCGCTTCCTCACAGACCGCAAGTCGGAAGTCGCGCGTATGCATCGCGAAGCGTATGAGGCCGCGCGTCGTCTGCAGTCAGCGCGCGGTGCGTTCAACATCGACTCTGAATGGGAGAAGCATCGCGACCTCTATGGCGACAGTGTCTTCGGCAAGCGGTGTCTGTTAGCGCGACGATTGGTCGAAACGGGCGTGCCATTCATTGAGGTCGGTCAGAGCAGCTACGACTCGCACGCCGACAACTTCAGTTGGCACAAAGGTCTTGTCCCGCCGATGGAGCACGCATGGGCGGGCCTGCTGACAGATCTCGAACAACGCGGTCTCTTGAGTAAGACGCTCGTTGTTTGGACCGGCGAGATTGGTCGCACGCCATCGATCAACAATCGAGCCGGACGCGATCACTACGTCCGCAGTTGGAGCACGGCTTTAGCTGGCTGCGGGATCAAAGGCGGACTCGTCTACGGCGAGTCCGATGCTGACGGCGTTGAAGTGAAGAACAATCCCGTCACTGAAGGCGACTTCTTCGCAACGATCTACTCCGCACTGTCGATCGACCCAAAGACCGAGAACTTCGCCGGAGTCCGCCCCGTGCCACTCGCTCCGTTTGGCTCGAAGGTCGTCTCAGAGTTGCTCGGATAGGCGTTGTAGGACAGCCACTCTTGGCCGTCGCGCGAGCTGATAGTCGCCTTTCGCTCTGCGAAAGGGATTGTCGGCTTTTGCTCCGCAAAAGCT
>CAZNMS010000010.1:0-9838 GCA_964573505.1 uncultured Planctomycetaceae bacterium
AGCTCCGAATTCGAGCCCGTGCTGTCGATGAGTCCGCTCGCGAGGAAGCACCGCTTCCTGCTCCGATTCAATGACCATTGTGATTCCAGTCCGCCCGTAACCGAGACCGTGCCGCCCTCGTTTAACCGCGTGCCCATCAGGCCGCGTTTTTTTGCAAGCAAGCCCCGCAACCGTGATCCCGCATCCAACTCACTCGGGATATCAACAACGCCCCGCAGTCCATCCCCCGAGTCGACCACAACCGATATGCGCCAGCCACTCACTCGGAGTCGCGATTTTCTGAAAACGACATTTCGCCCACAGCGTCAAGACGCCCGCCCCGGCTCCGCGCTCAAGCAAGGCACGCGAATCCGCGAGTGGCTGTAGGTCTTATGACACCGATGTCGGTAATTCTCTGAGTCGCGCCGTAGCATGGACTTCCCGTCCGTGCTCAACCGCCGCCCGAAACGCAGACTCGCCCCCGAAACATCCTGCGAGCTCAAACGCCCGCTCCTGGCGCGATGAAAACTACGGGCATGGTTCACGATGAGGTTGCAGAGCCGCGCCCGTCAGGAAGCGGAATCCGCTACGAAATAGCCAAAGCTCCGCTTCCTAACGGGCGCGGCTCTGCGACCCAACGCGAGACCGAAATGAACCTCGCCAAACTTCGACTTCGGCCTTTGCGTATGTTCGAGTCAGTTCGAATTCAACTTGCGCACAGGCCGTTAAACCCCTGAGGTGAACTCGGGGGCGAAGTTTTCATCAGGCCACCCCGCTCCTCGGACACGCGACTTACGAGCCGAGACTTTTCCGCACAACACTTCCAGAAGCTGGCGAGTAAGAGCCGCCTCGACCGGTCGACAGCGACCGAGTTCTGCTAATCCGCCTGCCAAAACCCGGTCGTCATCGAGCTCTGTGAGGTCAGCTTGCACGGCTATAGACCCGCCGCTACTTTCCCGCCCGCTTCGCCAGTCCCATCTTTCGGAAGAGTCGCACAGCACTCAACCACTTTGGCAGAAGCAACTTAGGGCAGCCGAGCCAAACGCAATTGAGGCTCCGACGTTCTCGTCAAAATCCCTAAGTCCCGCTTAAGAGTAGGAAACCAAACCGCCGATAACTTCGGGGCGTTTGGAAGAGTCATGGGGGATTAGCTCAGTTGGGAGAGCGCTTGAATGGCATTCAAGAGGTCAGGGGTTCAAGTCCCCTATCCTCCACCTTAAAACGGCTGCATGCGAAAGCATGCAGCCGTTTTTCTTTGCATAGCAACGACTTTCAGAACGTCAGTTTTGGCCGCCACAAGCAACGCAGTGTCAGTCCTTTTCACGAAGTCCTGAGCCTCGATGTCTGACGATTCCGCTGAGCCGATTGTCGCAGGCACAGCGACGGTAACTTGGTCGCCTTCGACACGATGCACTGAGGCATGGCATGCGGGAGCCTCACGATTCGGTCCAAAACGCGACGATTTGTTCGAGAGCAGCGGCTGAGTTGGGGATCAATCCGGTGCCGTAGCGGGAGTCGTATCGTTCGGCGTGGCGACGGGCCGCCTCATACGCCAGACGCGATGGATCGCCATCTGCGAGCAGGCATTCCAGTGCGAATTCAATCTGCAACAAGTCGCCGCACTCAATCATGCGGACCGTGTTTCCATGAATGCGTTTGAGGACATTCTGGGAGTTGCGAACGCTGGTCAGCACTCGATGAAGTTCGCTCTTCGATCCGCCTGTTTCCAAGGCCGCCATGCCCTCGTCGGAGAGACGTTGAAACGTCCGCCACTGCTCGTCGGACAGATGACTGGGGCGCGAGCGTGCGGCGAGTTTCTCAGCCGCCAGTGAGGCCAGATACTTCGTGAATGCTGCCGCGACGGCCGGGTCTTTGCACAGCGACTTGATCGGGGTCAGTCGTGTGATGGGATAGTCCTTGCCCGCCTTCAAGTCGGCGACGATCGCCTGGAACGTCTCGATGCGTTTGCGATTGGCCGGGTCGAGCGATGTCATCACGAGGCGGTCTCCACGGCGCGGTTGAGCAAGTGATGGACGGCGGCGGAGAGGAGTTGGGTGCTGGCGGACTCGGCCTGCGTCAGCTTGGCTTCCAAGGCGTCGCACAGCGACAGCAGCTCGGTCACCTTCGACACGATCCGCTTTTGCTCGGCGAGCGGCGGGACGGGGACCGGCATAACGAGAATGTTGTCACGCGAGACGTTGCGCATCGACTCACTAGTTCCAGACGCGACTCGCATGTAGTGCTGACGGGCGATTAACCCATTGTTGAACAGGTTGACGTATCGACGATTGACTGAGTCCGGGAAGACGACACGTAACGTCTTATCGTTCAGCAAGAGACGAGGGGGCGTCTCTTCGACGACCACACTTTTCGCGACGAGTTCAGCCGTATTTGCGCGAGTCATGAGGAAGTCGCCCGGGCGCACTTCACATTCGGGATGCGGCTCAACAGTTGATGGCAGGGCTTTGTTTTCGTCCGGATTGAACGTGTCCCAAGTCACCGCGCTGATTTTCAACACGCCCCATTCATGGTTAATTCGCGGACGAGCTTCGCACGTTGGACTCAACCCTGCTTCGATGAACAGACAAAGGTCCCCGAATCGCGCCCAAGTCCAACTACACGGCAATGCAAACAGTCTGTCTTCTGAGGTAATCGGCGGAACCGCCTTTTGATTCGGAATCTCCTTGGCGAGAGCGCGTCGCTCACGTTCGGACTTGATCAGTGCCAACAAGACCGTCGCCGGTTCGTCGTTGGGGTCTTGGGGGACGAGTTGGCCTTGGACGGCGAGTTGGAGGATGGCTTGGCGGAGTTGGGGGATCGTCGTGGGGGTGTCGAAGAGGCGGTCGAAGTGGTCGCGGAGGCGGTGAGCGTCGTCTTCCATCAACCGCCCCTGGGCTTGTCCCAGGGGTTCAACGGCTTTTGCACCACTCGAATCTGCCGCCGGATCAAGTAGCGCAGAAGCCGTTGAACCACCCCGGCAAGCGGGGTGGCGTGATGTCTGATCGGCGGAAGAGCGGGCCGAGACCAGGCGGTCGAGCGTCGCCCCCACCAACGCTGCACGAGCCTCGCGCCGAGCCGCCTGACGCGCCGCCAACTCGTCACACAGCCCCAGCAGTTGGTCCACCTTCGCAACAATCCGCCGCTGCTCCGCCAGCGGAGGAAGTGCGACGGGGATCGAGTTCATCTTCGCCTGATTCATCTTTGGTTGAGCCGTTCCGGTCACGAACGGCTTCAAGTCGATGGCGTTGATGTGGAGTTCGATGTACCGCAGGAAGTCGAGCGAAATGCCGTCGAGAACGTGGGCGTGATTGTTGACCCAATACTTGCCCTGCGCGATGAAGGCGATCGGCGTCGAACGGTTGATGAGGTTTGCACCGTCTTCGCCGATCAGTAGCAACGGCTTGTCGAAGAGAAAATCGTCGATGCAGTCGATGACTCCCGACGCGCCGTAGTAGTCGTATGGTCCTTTCCGCCCTTCGCGAATTTCTCGCGAGACGGGAACTCGCTCGCCGTCGCGGTTGACCACCAAATCACCGAATCGAGCCGCGATCCATCCCGATGGCAATGCGAAGCCAATCTCATTCGAGGTCAGCAACGCGATCGAACCAGTCCGTCCGGTCGTTGCTTTCCGATATTCGACGATCTGTCTAGCCAACTCACCCGCCGGTTCATCGTTCTCATCCTGCGTGCCGAGCTTGCCTTGGACGGCGAGTTGCAGGATCAGCTCGCGCAGTTTCGCGACGCCGTTCGGGGCTTCGGCGAAGGTTTCAAATTGCTCGATGAAGGTCTCGGGGGTCATCTCCGGCTTTCCACTTTCCAAAGGCAAGGTCTCACGCGAAGGCGCGGAGACGCGAAAAAGACAAGAGTCATTGCTTGACCTTCGCGCCCTCGCGACTTCGCGTGAAACCGTTATTCGTCTGTCGCGCCACCGAAGTTCGTCGTCCTGCCTTCGGGCAATTCAACGGAATGAGCCGCCTGAAGGCGGGACTACAGACGGTCGGTGGCTACGCATACTACGCATAGAAACCCTGAGGCCTATGCGTAGACACGAAGTGCAATCCGTAGCGATGCAATTCACAAGTTGTTGGTGTGGCGGGAAATCCGGCGATCATGGCGTCCTACGCATTGCATAGTTTTGGACTCAAACGCCGGTTCGGCCTGTGCTGAATGCAATTGTCTAACTCCACTTCTGCCACCGACGTTTAGACAATTCGATTGCCCGAAAATACAGGCGAATTGTGCAATCGAAGCGGTCCCGAATTGTCTAACTCTCAACCTAATCGCGCGAAATGGTGGCAAGTTATAGGTAGACGTAACTCGTTGCGCCACAAGGCGCCGCTGGGGATCCCGTAGGCGAAATGATCTCCGACTATCCCTAAACCTGAGGTTCATCGGCAGCTTTAGGGATACGCCATTGAGCCCAACGAGTCGTGCCCACCGTTTCGATCACGCCGTCTCGTCGCATGTCCTGCAAGACGTTTTCGACAAACCGACGACGCTGAGCTTCGGTCAAAAGATCCGACAACTTGTCGACCAGCAACCCATCAATCTGCTTTCGAGTGGCGCTGCCTCTGAGTCTCAACAAGTCCAGCACCATCTTCCGGCAGTACTCCCTGTCGATGCCGCGTTTGGCGAGGTAGTCCTCGACCGTGTCCGTTGCCACCGCCACTTCGGCTGAGACAAAGAGCTTCGGACGGCGGCCTTCGATCAGCTTCTTGTCTTTCAACGGCGAGAACTCGGCGTCTGTCAGCGGCTTGCTCTTCTGGACTTTGTCGAGACCGATCGCATCCCACAGATCCAGATCCGGTCGCGCGTAGAGCATGCGGGTGTAACGCTCGTCTAAGACCTTGCCGTGAACTCGGACCTGCAACTCAGGCCGACCGGCGAAGCTGCTCACGTCGTAGTCGGGCATCGGGAAATTGCGTTGCCGCTGCTTCGCGAAGACTCGACGGATGCCGCTGCCGATGGTGTCGATCATCCCCAAGTTGACCATCGCCTGACACAAGCACGCATTGCGGTAGTGCTGCGACGGGCCGTCGTTGCGAATGGCCGCCTCGACAGTGCCCGGCAGGAACTCACCGAGGTTCGAGAACAACAACCAATCCGGTGACTCGACCACCGAGATCCGCCCGCGCAGCGAGTAGTCCTGATGGGCAATCGCATTGTGCAGAATCTCGCGTAACGACCATTCGTCGTACTGCGGCACTTCGACCGGGAACAACGTCCCATACGGCAGGAAGCGGCAGGTCAGATTGCGGACTCGCGCGAAGAGTTGATCCACCGCCAACACCAACGGCGGCCCGAAGTGCCGGTAGTCCAGCGAGTCGCCCGCCTGCGTCTTGAGGATCCACGAAAGCTGAGCCAAACCCGGCGCGATGTGATGCTCGGACTCGTTGCGTCCCAGCAGGATGATCGCCGCGCGTGTGAGCCGACCGTCGACACACACTTTCGCCTTGCTGAGAAACGTCGCATCGGTCCAACCGGCGACTTCGTCAGCCAAGTGCGGGTTCCTTTGAGCGTACTCTTTCCGCGCGAAAGCGATCGCCGCCGGATCGAGATCATCGAGCGTCGCGTTGGGGCAGACTTCTGCCGACCAGTCAGCGGAAGCACTCAATCTCAGCCATAGCTCGCGTTCCTTTTCAGGATGATCCTTGAGCCGCTTCTTGATGCTCCCGACTCGGATGTACTCGTCCCCCGAAAACCTCACGGGCGTGTGAGTCGCCGGAGCGATCTCGATCACCACGAAGTGCCGCGAGTCCCAATCCAGTTCATGGAACGAGAACCGAATCTGCGGACTCAGCCGGTAGGTCAGCCAGTTTTCAAGCTCTTCGTTGCCGACACGAGCTTGCCTCGGTCGGAAGTCAGTGCCGACCAACTCGTGCGTGATGTTGTCGATGCCCCAGACGATGTAGCCCCGCTCGCGACGCACGATCGCCAACGAGTTCGAGATGGCCGACAAGTACTCGCCAATCTCGCCGTACTTGGCTTCGCCGTGATCGTTGAGCTTGAACTCAACCCACTCCGTTTCGGTGGGCAACGACTTGAGTTCCAGCAGGATGCTTTTCAGCTCGTCAGGAGTCATGGCTGCGAACCCTCGGTCGCTGCCGTTTGGCTGAGTGCCGCGAAGAGTTCGTTCTTCAGCCGATCGCGCGTTTGTTGCAGATCGGTCATCAAGACTTGATACGCGGCGAGCAGTTCGTCGGGATCGGCTTGAGCGACTCCGGTGTCGTGCGGGTTCTTGATGTCGAGGTTGTAGCCAGCGGCCACGATCTGCTCGATCGGCACTTTCCAGGCTTGAGGCGTCTCGGTGCGCGCGGCGTGCGATGGCTCGGCAGGAGCATCCGCTTTCGACTTGCCCTTCTTCTTGGGTTGCTCGCCGTACCACCAGGCTTTCTCGGCATCGAACTCTTCGATGCGGATGGGCTTCGTCTTGTTGTAGGACTTCGCTCCCGGCGGATAGGGATGCTCGTAGAACCAAATCTCTTTGGTCGGCTCGCCCTTCGTGAAGAACAGCAGGTTCGTCTTGATGCCCGTGTAAGGATTGAAGACTCCGTTCGGCAGTCGCACGATCGTGTGCAAGTTGCACTCGGTCAGCAGCTTCTCCTTGATCTTGGTCTTCACGCCTTCGCCGAACAGCGTGCCGTCTGGCAAGACGATCGCGGCTCGGCCACCGGGCTTGAGCAAGTTCAAGATCAGCACCAAGAACAAGTCGGCAGTCTCGCGCGTGCGGAAGGCCGAGGGAAAATTGTCTTCGATACCGTCCTCTTCCATGCCACCGAACGGTGGGTTGGTGATGATGCAGTCGACTCGGTCTTTCGGCCCATAGTCGCGCAACGGTCGAGCGAGCGTGTTGTCGTGCCGGACGTTGGTCGGCACGTCGATGCCATGCAGCAGCATGTTCGTCACGCACAGCAGATGCGGCAGCGGCTTCTTCTCGATGCCTCGCACGGACTTCTGTAACAACTCTTCCTCAGCCGGAGTCTTGGCCTGCTTCCGCAAGTGCTCGATGGAGCAAGTCAGGAAGCCGCCCGTGCCGCAAGCGGGATCAAGCACCACTTCACCCAACTGCGGATTGATCATGTCGACCATGAACTGCGTGACGGCTCGCGGCGTGTAGAACTCGCCCGCGTTTCCGGCGGATTGCAGGTCTTTGAGGATCTGCTCGTAGAGGTCTCCAAAGACGTGCCGATCTTCCGAGCGATTGAAGTCGAGGCTCTCGTTGATCTTGTTGATGACCTGCCGCAGCAACGTCCCGTTCTTCATGTATTGGAACGCATCTTCGAAGACATCATGGATGACCTGATGCCGAGGACTCGCACTCGGCGACAGCCCCTTGAGTCCCGGAAAGAGCTTGTTGTTGACGAACTCCAGCAAGCTGTCGCCGGTGATGCCTTCTGGGTCGCTCGCCCAAGTGCCCCAACGCAGGTCTTCGGGGATCGGCGAGCGGTAGTCGTCGATCGTCAGCTCCCACTCGACTTCGCGGTCATCGAAGATCTTGAGAAACAAGAGCCATGTGAGTTGGCCGAGTCGTTGAGCATCGCCATCAACACCCGCGTCTTTGCGCATGATGTCTTGGATGGACTTGATCGTGGCGGAGTTCAGCATCGGGATGAGGTTTCAGAGATAAGCCAAAGGTGTGAAATAAAAATTACTGCACTTGCCCATACAAGGCGGCTTCGAGTTCGCGTAAGGCCGCAAGGTAGTTTTCTTTCGTGCCGAACAGCTTGACGATTTCATAAGGCGTGCCGAACGCATTCAGCGGTTGGACCTTGAGCACGTCCATCGACTCGATTGGCTCGATGCCTTCTTCGGCGTACTTGTCGAGCAGCGTTTCAAGGACAGCTCGGGCCTTGTCTCCGTACTTCGTGAAGTAGTTCCGCTTCTTGACGTTGGCGGCTCGTTCGCGGCGAGTGAGTGCCGGTTGATCGAACGCAACGTGACAGACCAAATCAAACGGATCGAAGTCCTTGCCAACTTGCTCCGCGAGTTCTTCCAGCAAGATGCCCTGCTCTGACATCTCCGCCAACACGGCGGCCTTCTTGGCACTCGTCGACCAGCGTTGCAGGAAGTGGTCCAACGACTGGAATGTCGAGAGCACCGTCTTCCGCGTGTAGTCATTCAAGGACTCTGTGATGAGCTTGCCGTCTTGTCCGTAGTACTGGACTCGCTCAGCGACGACCGTGACGGTGACGTCGGCGACAACGTACTTTCGACGCGGACCTTTCGGCGGTTCGGGAATCGTGATGCCGCCGCCAGTCTCACCGTCGATCGGTGGATCGTCGCCGCCAGTTGGCGGTTCGTGCTCGATAATGGTCTCAGAACCGGGAACTTCATCAGTCGGTTCGTCACCATCTTCGGGCGTCTCTTCGTCTTCATCGTCGGGCACGATCGAAGTCCCGTCTGCGGGGACGTTGTAGATCTGCACCGGATCGCCATCGAAGTCTTTGTCGGCGAAGAGTTCGGTAGCCTTTTTGAAGTCCATGATCGTGAAGTAGAGCTTGCCCAACTCTTCGTCGATGCGGGTGCCTCGTCCGATGATCTGCTTGAACTTGGTCATCGACTGCACGCGTTTGTCGAGCACGATCAGCTTGCACGTCTTGGCATCGACTCCGGTCGTCATCAGCTCGGAAGTTGTGGCGATGACCGGATAGGGCTCTTCGGGATGAATGAAGTTGTCGAGTTCGTCCTTGCCTTCGTCGTTATCGCCTGTAATCCGCATGACATACTTGTGGCTCTTGGCAACCATGTCCCCATTCAAGTTGACGAGCGCCTGCCGCATGCGTTCCGCATGGTCGATGTCCTCGCAGAAGACGATCGTCTTATCCATGCGATTGGTGCCCCTGAGGAACTCAGTCACCTTTTGAGCGACCAGCTTTGTGCGTTGCTCAAGGACGAGCGTGCGATCGAAGTCCTTCTGGTTGTAGACGCGGTCTTCGATGGCCTGCCCATGCTTGTCGGTCTTGCCCTCTTCAGGACGCCAGCCTTGCAAGTCCTTGTCGATGTCGACGCGGATGACTTTGTACGGAGCCAAGAAGCCGTCTTCGATGCCCTGTTTCAGCGAGTACGTATAGACCGGCTCGCCAAAGTAATTGATGTTCGAGACGTCTTCCGTTTCCTTCGGCGTCGCAGTCAAACCGATCTGAGTGGCGGACTCGAAGTAGCTCAGGATGTCGCGCCAAGCCGAGTCCTCCGCCGCGCTGCCGCGATGGCATTCGTCGACAACGATCAAGTCGAAGAAGTCCGACGTGAACTGCTTGTAGACGTTCTTGTCTTCATCGTTGCCGGAGACCGCTTGATAGAGGCACAAGTAGACCTCGAACGCCTTATTGATCTGCCGCTTCTCGATGCGGGTCATCGCGTTGCCGAAGTGCCGGAAGTCGCCGTTGCGAGTCTGCTTGATGAGGGCATCGCGATCGGCCAAGAACAAGATGCGTTGCTTGGCTTTCGACTTCCACAACCGCCAGATGATTTGAAACGCGGTGTAGGTCTTGCCCGTGCCAGTGGCCATGACGAGCAGCACTCGGTTCTGGCCCCGAGCGATCGCTTCAACCGTGCGATTGATGGCGATCAGTTGGTAGTAGCGCGGAGTGCGACTGCTGCCATCCGAGAAGTAGTCCTGACTGACGACGGATTGCTCAGCCGCAGTGACGCCGCGTGACTCGCACCACATCTGCCACAGCGTTTCGGGCGATGGGAATTCATCGAGCCCCAACGTCGTCTCGACCGGCCCGTCTTTGGCCAGCTTGTTATGAAAGAGAAACCCGTCGCCGTTCGAACTAAAGACGAATGGCACATCGAGCGAGTGAGCGTAGCCCAAAGCCTGCTGCATGCCGTCGCCCAGCGAGTGGTTGTTGTCCTT
>CAZNMS010000010.1:9848-47798 GCA_964573505.1 uncultured Planctomycetaceae bacterium
TCGCTTCGATGACCGCGATCGGGATGTTGGGCTTGTAGAAGAGCAAGAAGTCGACGCGCTTCCGGGCTCCTCGTCGAGCCGTCTTGCCGCGAACGAGCACTTGCCCGTCCGTGAAGAAGAACTCCTCGCGCACCTGCGTCTGAATGTTCCAGTCAGCGGACACCAACGCCGGGACGATGAGCTTCGTGCAGATATCGCGTTCGGTAAGGGCTTTGAGGTTGATGTCAGTCACGGTGCAACTCGTAGTACAGGCCAAGGTGATTTCAATCTGACAGGTAAATAGCAGCAACGCCCAAACGAATGCCAAACGTTGATTGGCTCGGCAATCTTCAGAAGTCAGCGATTGATCTCGTGTCGGAGCGGTTGATGGGCTTTCTCGCGGGCGGCGGCGGCTTCTGCGGGGAGATTCATACGGGTGAGCGTCTCGGCGAGACTTTCATGCAGGGCGCGGATCAGGCCCTGATTCACGCGGTTGCCCATTTCTCCTTGCGAGCGGAAGACGTCGAAGTCGTTGATGGCTTGCTCCAGCAACTCGCGTGATTGCTTGAGTTGCGGCGATGTTGGTTCGTTCGCGGCCGCTTGATCTCGCAGCAGCTCGGCCAAGAGCTTGCGAGTTTCGGCGAGCGGTACTTGAGTCGTTGCTTGATTGGGGTACTTCTTCATCAACGGCTCGAAGAGGTCGAGTGCGGCGTTGAGATTCTCCCATGCGGCCAATGGATCGGTGCTTTGATGCAAGGCCGCTCGGATGCCGATCGCGCGACCGAGTTGAACTTGATACTCGGGAATCTGAGGGAATCTCGCTGACAGCAGCCGCGCGAGTTCGATGGCACGATCAAGATGCTTTTCGATGTCTTGAGCCGGCAAGCGCGATGTCGACGTTCGCAACAGCGAGTCCGTCAACTCATAGACGACGCGCGGGTCGTGAGGGTTGCGGGCATAGGTTTCATCCAGCAGCGCGATCGAATCACGGACGGCGGCCATTGCGGCTTCTTCTTCGCCGGGATGCACGCGTTCGTAAGCCGCTCGCAACGCCTCGGCCAAACGCAGGCGGTAATCGAAATTACTCGGGAAGTCGCGAACCAATCCGCGCAACAACGTGATGGCTTCGTCTCGTAGCGCCATCCGATCGCTACGAATCTTTGAACGATCGCCGGCTCCGGGAACTGATCCCGAAGGCATGACGCGCGCGATCCGATCTTCGGCGAGCGGACGTCGCGCATAGAGTTCCTCAGGAGAATCAGCCGGGCGTCCCGGTGCTTGATAGAGACCTCCCGGCGGTCCCGAATGAGGACCATTCATCGGCGGACGTCTGCCATCCGGAGGTCCAAACGGCGGGCCTTGCGGATCAAAGCCTTCTCGCGGAGGTCGCTCTTGTCCGGCTGGAGGTCGACCGCCTTCGCGCGGACGACGCGGCGGTCGATCGTCCGTTCCGGGCGAACCGGCTTCACCATTCGGCGGCGGGCCAAACGGAGGACCGCCGTTCGGAGGCGGGCCATAACCCGGTCCTCGCGAACCGGGCTCGTCGATGTTGGTGAGCAGCCCCAATGTCGCGACGCGCCCGTGATCCCAACTCATGAGATGACTGGCCCGCGCGAGTTCATAGCGAGCTTGCTCGCGCGATCGCTCGGGCTCGGGCAGATCCAGTGTTAGCAGCGCGCGAGCTTCACAATGCACGAGCACTGCGTCGTGCATGAAGCCGCGACGGAAGAACAACTCGCCGATGTCATTCGCGATCGACGCCATTGGCACGAGCAGCTCGGGATCGTGCGGTCGATCCTCTCTCAGTTCGTCGAGCATGTTGAGAGCTGCGCGAAACTCGGCTTCGGCCAACGACAGCTTGCCGAGTCGCCTCTGAATCGTCGCCGCTCGTTGATGTGCCGACGCGATCTTCTGACGGACGTGCGCGTCGTTCGAGTTCTGATGCGCGAAACGGTGATAGAACGAGAGCAGTTGTTCGAGCAGTTGCGTGTCGGCATCAACGATGTCGGCCTGCATCAGACCGGCCTCTTGAGCGGACAGATCATTCGTCAGCGAGCGCGGGATGCCTCGCGCGGTCACGTTCTTGAGAATGCTGTCGAAGGCTTCGACGGCGAGCCCGAGATTGTCTTCCGCTCGCACTCGCTCAACCTGCGCGATGTCCAGCGCGGCACCGAGCTTCAGACGACTGATCGTTGCAAGCGTCGCGATGACCGCCAGCAACAGCACGATGACGGTCGAGGTCATCGCAACTGCCGGATTGCGCCGCGCCCAACGTCCGAAGCGTTCGATGAGCGACGCTCGTCGCGCGCGGATGGGGCGATCGTCGAGAAACCGCTGTAAGTCTTCCTTCATCTCGACGGCTGACTGATAGCGCGCCTGCGGTTCGAGCGCTCCGGCTTTCAAGACGATCGTCTCAAGGTCGCGCGGGATCTTTGATTCGACGGTTCGCAGAGCCGCGACCTCACTGCGATCAAGCCGCAGTTTGAGAATCAGCGACGGATCGGCATCAAACGCGGGCCGCAGCGACAGCAACTCGAACAACGTCAGTCCGAAGCTATAGATGTCCGACCGCGCGTCGGCTTTGCCTTCGAGTTGTTCGGGAGCCATGTAACGCAAAGTACCGACGATGTTGCCGGTCTCGGTCACTCCCTTTTCATCAACGTGCTTCACGAGCCCGAAGTCCGTGACCCAAACAATGCCACTGGCATCCAGCAACAGGTTCGAAGGCTTGATGTCTCGATGCAGAAAGCCGTGCTGATGCGCGTAAGCCAGTGCATCAGCAACCTGCACCGCCAACTGCGCGATGCTTCGAAAGTACGACTGCGTCCCCGGCAGGCCGAGCGATTGCACGATGCTCGCGAACGACTCGGATTCAACTCCCGCTGAAGTTGTCATCGGAGCCGTCGGCGCGCTGCCTGAGACAAACAGGATCGTCTCTGAGTCAGCGGCATTCGGATTCTCGCGCGGGGGCGATGGCTCAGACTCTCGCGGCTTAGCGGCGGCATCATGCGGAGCAGCGACCGGCAACGGCTCGTTGCGAGCAGTCGATCCGGCATTGGACCGACGCTGCTCAGCAAGACCTCGAACGACGGTCGATAACGGCACGCCGTCGATGAACTGCATCACGAAGAAGTGCGAACCGCTTTCCTCGCCGATGCCAAAGACGGGGACGATGTTGGTGTGATGCAGCTTCGCGGCCGCACTGGCTTCGCGACGAAACCGTTCGAGCTGCAATTCGGATTCAGCAATCTCCGGCCGCACAACCTTCAACGCGACGCGACGCAGCAGCGATCGTTGTCGAGCTTCATAAACAACGCCCATTCCGCCGCGTCCGAGTTCGCGGACGATTTCAAAGTCACTGAAAGTGGTCGGATTCAAGCTGCCCTTTCTGCGTCAGACATGCGATGAGGATGAGGCATCTTGAAGACAATGCGTGACTGCTGAAATGGCACTCTCCGAAGTAAGTTGCGATTGAGTGCGGAGCAGTGCCTGTAACCCGCTGCTTCAGCGAGGGCGGTTGAACGGGCAACGATCATGCTCACTCCCTCGCTGACGCTTTCTTGATGTTGCGCCGTTTGGAAATTTCGGCTCTGCGTCATTCATGTTGGATCTTGTGCTGAGTGAGCCGCAAAGCGCTAGCTGCGGGTTCTGCATCGGTTCAGAACCGGCGGCTAGCGCCTTGCCGCTCACTCCCCTCAACACGAATGGCGGAGAGCCGAAATTTCTTGTCTGTAACCCGTAGGGTTTTCAGCCATTAGCCGGTGGTTGAGCGCAGCGACACCACCGGTTGTCAGTGTCAAACATCTTAGCATCCCGGAGGGATGCCAGCATGACGGCGGCTGGCATCCCTCCGGGATGCGACGTTGTGTTTGCCGCGAATCCCGGTGGTGTCGCTGCGCTCAACCACCGGCTAATGGCTATCAACCCTCCGGGTTGAAGACAGGGGGCACTCGAACTGCGCAACTTCAGAACTGACGGGCAACTGACGCTTCGGAATACAGCCGAATCCCTCGCCTCTTCCGCGCTCGTCGCGAGTCGAATCGCAACCTACCTGCGACGAACGCGAGCGATGCGCAATCCGACTGAGTTGAGTCGCAAGTCAGATCGCACTGCGCGACGCGTCTTGGCTCGGCAGTCTTCGATGTCGAAGAACCAACTGCCGCCGCGTTGCACGAAGAGTTGAGTTTGGCCGTTCGGGTCAATGATCCGCTCGCACCACTCGGCGACGTTGCCGTGCATGTCGTGCAGACCGAGTGAATTCGCGGCATAGCGACCGACCTCGCAGGGACGATGCAGGCCGTCGGGGTTGCGGTAGTTCGCATGCTGCGGCAGCAACGCGCTTGATGGCTCCGGCGAGTAGAAGTCGAACGCACTCTCACTCGCTGCAGCCATTCGACCGCCTCGGCAGGCGTATTCCCACTCGTCCTCAGTGGGTAATCGATATTCCCAGTCGTCATCGGGCAGTTGCTCATTGAGTCGCGCGACAAACTGTTGAGCCTCGCTCCAGAAGAGGGACTCGACCGGGAATCGGTGCAACGAAGCATCCGAAACGCCATCGACTTCTCGACGTTGCCGGCCGTCGCGCGAGAACGCGCTCGGGTTCGACTTCATGACAGCTTGCCATTCAGCCTGCGTCACTTCGAACCGTCCCAAATAGAACGAGTGCTCGATCACCACTTCGCGCTCACCTGCTCGTCCTGCCGATCCGCCGAGCCATGCGTGACCGAGCGGGACTAAGACGAACTGCATGCCGATCGAGTTTTCGTAGATCGGATCGAGCGTTTCTTCGGTCGCGTCGTTTGAGATCGCAACTGGCGGCAGATCGAGTCGCTGCGTTCGCTCGTCCCGCTTCAACCAAAGTCCGAGCAACAGCATCACGGCAAGCAGGAGCGCGAAGATCACGCAGACGTCGATCACTCGGCGGCGATGTAACTGTTGTTGCACATGTCTTACGGGAGCCTGCAGCGCGTGCCCGAGCGCGAGATGCTCCGAACGATCGAGGGCTTCACGAACTCCCTGCGCACCGAGCGTATCTGCCGTCAGACGGTCGAGCGTCGATTGGCAGTCAGCGCAGCCTTCAACGTGCTGCTCAACAGCGCGGCGCTCCGCGTCACCGAGTTGTTCGGCGAGCAAGCGTTCGAGCAGCGCGCTGTCGGGGCATGAGGACATAGAAACGGTTTCATTCAGAGTCTGTGCGAAGAGGTCTTAGGACAGGCTCTTAGTTCGACTCTTGCTGTTCGTAGTGCGTCGATTTATCGACGCCTGCGATTTGCGCCGGCCAAAGATGCACGTTCTTCATCAAAAGGTGCAGATGCTGTCGTTCTAAAAAAGACGCCTCCGGCGAAATGCAAAGCGGTAATGAATTACCGCACTCCAAAAAGATGGCAAACATTGCTCTCAGTCAGAAGCCAACGCTGCTTCGAGCCGCGCGATTTCGTGTCGGATTTGTTTCTGCACTTTGCTTTTCGCGGTGTAGACCGTCGCGATCAGCATGCCTAAGCGAGCGGCAACTTCGGTTGCCGGGACGCCTTCGAGCGTCGTCAATTGAAAGACATCCCAACGTTGCTGCGGCGTCACTTGTTTGACTCGGCGAATAGCGACTTCCAGCAACTCTTGATCGAACTCTGCTTCAAGCTGCTGAGCCAATCCTTCACGCGCCTCGACGTTCTGCAGCAACTTCAGAACCTCACTGTCACCGCTGCCGTGATGAGCCCTTCGGCGTTCGTCGTGATAATCAGCGAGTGCATTGCGAGTAACCGTCCGCAGCCATGCTCGAAAACTTTGATTGCGGTCATACTCGAAGGTTCTGAGCTTCGATGACAGTTTTAGAAACACATTTTGCGTGACATCTTCCGCGTCCGACGGCTGCAATTGCCATGAAAGACAATATTGATAAATGCGCGGTCGATACCGCTGCGACAATTCGTCCCATGCGTCGCCATCTTCAGGATGATGACGCAAGCGGAGCATCAATGTTTCGCTCGTGTCATCGGTATTTAGATTAGGCACATCGCGCTCCAGACGGGCTGCCGGATTTTGTAGGTATTATCATCAATGAGGTTGAAACAAGGCGAGCGGCAGCCGAGAAACTGCCAGCGAATTCTTGTATGACGGACTTGTAGTCCGTCGGGCCTCGCTTTCGACGGACTGCAAGTCCGTCGTACCAGTACAAACTCATCTGCCGCTTACTTTATCAACTTCCGCTATCGTCCGTCGTCAGTTCGAGCGGTTGATCGTCGAGGATCACGATCAACTCCGGTCGCTTGCGTTTCAAGGTTTCGACATTCGCTCGGGTGAACTTTGCGAGGCTCATTTCAAGCGTCACTTTGCGGAGCGATTTCATTTCCAGCAACGCGAGTAAGCCGCGCTCTCCGATCTCGCGAGATTCCTGAATCGTGACTTGCTCGATGGTTGGAATCTGTGAAAGCACAACAAGATCGTCGTCATTGAACGCGCAGCGATAAGCCGTAATGACCCGCAACTTAGAAAGCTTACGTAATTGGTCGGCATATCCCTTTCCTTGACCGGGATGTTGAAAGAACTCCAGATTGGGAAATTGATCAATAATCTCGGCGGCTTCATAGATGACGTTTGATGCATAGAACTTGAGACTCTTCAGTTTCTTGCAATTGACGAGCTGCCGAAACCCGTCCATTGTGATTTTCGGTTGATAATCCAAATTCAATTCTTCGAGATGCGTTAATTGCGCGATCAACTTTAGATCGGCATCATTGATCGCATCCGTCTGTTCGGCAGCGCGCGGCCCGAAGCCGTGCCTGAGTGATATCGAAGTGATATGAGTATTCTCATCGAACGCTGCTTCGATTTCTTCCGGAGTGATGCGATAGAGTCGCCGATCGCCCTGCTCGTTGCGGACGAAAAGATCCGCCCGTCTGACGCAGACGAGATGTTGTGCAATCATCACCTCGCTTAATGCCGGGGTCGTTTCTTGCGGCTTCGATATCGGTTCTTTCTCCGCTGTGGACGAGATCTCGTCGGTTGCAGGAGCGGCTTTCGGTGAGATTGGCTTTGCCGGAATGAGCTTCGAACCGATGACTCGTCCGTCGGCGGTTGCGACGACTTTTTGGTCGACGAGTTCGACTCGCACTTGAACGTCGCCGCCATTCTTCAACGAGAACGAACTCGTTTCGAACTCAATGTCGCCGTGCTTGATCGCGAGCTTGCGGTCTCGAACCGACAGCGTCAGCGGCTTCGAATTGGCCTTTGTCAGCGTCGCGTTTTCGCCTTCGACGCTGACGACGATGTCGGGATCGAGAATCTCGATTCGCAGCGTGCCCTGCGGCGTCTTGAAGAACAGAACGACGGCGAGTGCACCAATCAGCGCCAGCAGGCAAAACGCGACGAGCCGACGAGCGACGTTTGTTGTGCGCGACTTATGCTCGGTCGAAGCCGTCGCGGAAGATGCAGCGTCGCTCGGCGCGGGTTTGTCGGAGTAAATGGCAACAGTGTTGCCGAGAGCCGGAATCGGAAGGATCGCGGTGCGAGAAATCTCCGACGTTTCGAGCAGCACCTGCGGGAGCGGCTGAGCCGATTGGCGGCTCGCTCTATCAGTTCGATCGCCGTCGGCATTGAGGCCGAGTGCGTCGATTGCCTGTAATAAATCCGACATCGACTGAAAGCGATCGCTCGGCTGCTTCGCGATCATCTTTTGAAAGAGCGCATTCAGTTCGACCGGCACGTCAGATCGTTCGTTGATCAACGACGGGATGCTTGCTTCGCGATGTGCGATCATCTTCGCCATCAGCGTCTCGCCGCCGTAAGCACACTTGCCGGTCAGCAGAAACCACAGCGTGACTCCGAGACTGTAAATGTCGCTGCGAACGTCGGCGGCCTTTGTGCTAACGGCCTGCTCGGGAGCCATGTAGTCGACGGTGCCCATGATGACGCCGGTGCCGGTGAGTTCTGCTTGTTCGGGATCGTCGGCGATCCGAGCCAATCCCATATCGAGAATCTTCACGGTGCCCGATTCGTCCAGCAGCAAGTTCGACGGCTTGATGTCGCGATGAATGACGCCGCATTGATGAGCGTACTCAAGCCCACGCGCTGCCTGCCGAATCCAGTCGACTGCCGAAGCGACGGAAGCCGGGCCACTGTGTATGATCAACGCTGAAAGGTCGACGCCGCGCACGAACTCCATCACGAGGTAATGCAGTCCGTCGATGTCACCGGCGTCATGCGCGGCAACGATGTTGGGATGAGAGAGCTTTGCAACCGTTTCGACTTCTCGATGAAACCGCGCGACGGCTTCCGGCGACTTCACTGAGTCCCGCGCCAAGAGCTTGATCGCGACCACTCGTTTCATGCGTTGATGCTCGGCCTTGAGCACCAATCCCATACCGCCGCGTCCGATGACGCCTTGAATGACATAGCTCCCCAACTGCCGAGGAAGCGACGCTTCTGTGATCGTTTCAGAACTGCGACCACTGGTCTCAAAACGCTGCGGGAACGGCTCCGCTTTTTTCTGCGGATGATTGAGGGTGCTCAGTCCGCGCGACGCATTCATGAGCGTGTCGTTCGTGAGCCGCTCCAACGCTTGCTGACAGCGAATGCAAGTTTCGATGTGCTGCGCGGCGACGAGACGATCGGAACTCGGCAGCGCTTCGAGGAGCAACAAGGACAGTTCGTCATCGCTAGGGCAGTGAATTTCGAGTGTCTGAGTCATCACGAGCCGTCGTACAGAGTGTTTGAGCGAGCGACTCAACGACCGCGTCGAGCCTGCAATCGAGAGTCAGTACGGCAACAGCTCTGCCGACCTACCGGGAAATAGGAAAATGGCGGCGCTAGCGCATTGCAGTGGCAAGCTCTCCGCCGGCCCGCTTCGGCGGAGAACACGAGTAGCGAGGCTTGTCGGGTGCGTTGTTAGCTCGCCAGTCGTTGCTTCCACTGACGCAGGGTCAGTGGAGAGCGTGCCCCAGCAGTTCGATAGGGTGAAAAGCTGCTCGCCGCGCGTCGCCGACGTTCTTGAAGAAATCTTTTGAGATTCCGGTAGGTCGAGCATGTTCGCCCCGTAAGAGCAGTGCGAACTGGTCGTCGTCTGAGGGGCTTTGATTCGGCTGCCATTCGCAGGGCTGCGATGCGGGAGATTGGGATGACTTTGATGCCGCAGATCAGCAACTGACCGACGCGCTTTCGAACAACTCGGGCGCTTGAGCAACGACAGATCCAATTGCCTCCTCAGACGACGGTCTATCTCACACCTTCATCTCTTGAGGCTCCTCAATGTTGCTCGCTTCCTGGATTCAGTCGGTCGGTCGTCGTTGTTGGCAATCTCGAACTCAGGCAATGCGACGACGTCGAGAGCGGAAGCAGTTTCGACAAGCTCTGCGAGCCATCGCGAGGGGCGAGCGACTTGAAGATCGCACGCTGATGTCGGCGATCACAGTCGGGCAGCAGACAGCGCTGACGACGGGGCTTGCGGATCTCAGAGACTTCGGCGATCGGCTCGATAACAGCGGAGACCTCGCCGAGAAGATTGGCCTCTTCAATACGACGGTCGGACAAGAACTCGATACCGGTGCCGTCTTTGAGCAACTGCGATCTCGCGTTGCGGCTTACTTCACTGGCGACGCGACGCCAACCACTGAGGAGTTACTGACGAACCTCACGACCTTTGATGTGACGACCGGCAGCGGCTTGCGAGTTCGTCAATCGGGCGCGCCGACGGTGACAGAAAACAGCAGCGAACTGACCTTCGGGCTCAATCTGAATGCGTCGCGTTCGCTGTCGGCAGCGATTGATCTCGGGAGCAACGCCGACAACGAGGGTCTCTCAATCTCGTCGACGACAACGGTGCCGATGACGGTGCAGTTTCATGCGGGGCTGAAGTTTGGATTACAGCTACCGAGTAATAGTTTCTTCATCCGCCCGGCAATGGAGTCCGTGCCGAATAGCGATCCGAGTTTGCCGGGCACCGATCGGCAAGACCTCAATTACTCGGTGAGTGTTGATCGGTCGGTGCAGCTCCTCGCGCTGGCGAATGCACCGACAAATGGCCGTCCGGTCGATGATGTCGCGATGCAGATCGTCGTGAATGGCGACGCCGAGAATCCGATCGGCGTTTCGATCACGACAACCGCGACAAACACGAACACCAATCTCGCGGACCTCGTTGCCGATCTGAATTCAGCGCTCACGACTCCGCTCAGCAAGAGCGGACGCAGCGGCCAACTTGAGTTCCAATCCAACGGCAGCAAGCTCGAACTTCACAGTCTCAACGGTTCGATTTCGTCGCTCTCAGTCTATGACGCGAGCTTGCTCGGCTTTCGAGAAGGCGGGCAGTCGGCGAGTGGGCCGTTGACCGTGCCGCTCGCGAATGGCGGAGTGAATCTTTCAGCGCCCGGTTCGGCATTGGTCGTCAATGGGACGACGCAGCTCTCGATTGCCGATCCCGGTACGGCAGCCAACGCCGACGGTCGGCTCAGTAGCTCGGAACTGGCGCAAGCGGTGACGTCGATCACGAGCTTTTCGCAGATCGGTCATGCGGAAGCGCGGCTTGCCGTTGAACCGGATGCCGGCTCTGCGGCCTCGCCGGCTGTAGTCCTTGCTACACAGACAGTGTTCGGCGGCGTGCCGTCGCTCACCGCCAATGCAGACTTTGCAGAAACATCGTTGTTACGGGGCGGCACCCGCGATGCGTTGACGCTCGGGCTTGAGACTCTGCGAGATTTCGGCGAGCGGCTCGATGAGTCAGCAGAACTCGGGTCGAACATTGCGCTCATCAACAGCAGCATCGGCGAGCAGCTTGATCTCGGAGGCATCCTCGATTCGCGATTCGCTCAGCCGATTAGCAACTACTTGAAGCAGCATCCCTCGGCGACGCGAACGGCGCTGACGACGTTCATTTCGGGACTGAGCAGCAATGCGGACGGCCTCAACTTCCAATTGAGTGCGGTGACGTCGACGACTGTTGGTAGCGTGCTGAGCTTCAATGTCACTCTCGATGCAACGCGCACGACGTCGGTTGAACTCGACCTCGGCGACGACATCAACAGTCATCTGCAACTCGACAATGCTCTGACCGGCAGCTTGACGACGCGGGCTCAAATGAAGCTGACGTTCGGCGTCGATACCGCGCTGCTGCCGTCGCTGAGCGATGCGTTCTTCGTGCAGATTGCGAGTTCGTCTCCGACACCGAGCATCTCGGCCTCACTGTCGTTGCCGAACATTCAAGCGGCGGGCCGAGTGGGTTTGATCGGCGTCAACGTCGGACCAATCACGAACGGCGGCACGACGACCAACAGCACCGGACTGCTCAATGCGAACGTGAATCTGACCGTCAACGATCCGAACTCAGACGGCAAGCTGTCGGCGACTGAACTCAATGGTTCGGCGAGCAGCCTCATCACTCAAACGGCAACGTCAAAGACGACTGACGTCAGCTTGCTGCTGACAAGCAATGTGCCGGGTCTCGTCATCAGTCCGGCAAGCCCGCCGAGTTTGCGTTTCCTCGACACCGACATCTTCGATGCAACCGCCGCGACATCGACGATCAATCTGCAATCACTCGCGGACTTCGAAGTGACGAGCGCGTCGATCGTGCTCAGTCAGTTCACGGACTTCGGCGGGTTCCTCGGCAAGCTCGATGAGTCATCGGTTTACGACGTCACGTTGCCTTTCACGAACGGTCAGCAACTCGGCGACCTCGTCGACTTCGAGTCGGTCTTTAAGGAAGCGGTGCTCGACTTCATTCAGAAGGACGGTTCGTCTGCTGAGACGTCGAACGCGAGCGATGCCGAGCCGTTTCAAGTCCCGGACTTTGAGACCATTCAGCAGCTCGCAGCGAAGCTCGGTTCGAAGCTGACGAATCTTGCTTACGACCCGGCAGCGCGGACGTTGTCATTCGATCTCAACGTCAGCAGCGAACTCGCGAAGACGACCGCCGGGTTCTCCTATGACGTCACGCTCGGTGCGTTGAGCACGCTGACATCAGCGAGTCGCGTGACGCTCAGTCCGTCAGCGACGTTTCATCTTCCCGTGAGCATCTCGCTCACTCCGACTGGCAGCACGCGCTTGCCGCTGTCTCGAACGACGCTGCTTAGCACGCTGAATAGCGGCGCGGGCGTCCGCACGGTTTCGGGCAATGACCTGCGGATCGCCCTGCGCGACGGCACTGCTTTCAATGTCGATCTTTCAGTGACGGGATCAAGCAACGTCGGCAACGTGCTTGATCAACTCAATGCCGCGTCGCCGGGAGCAACGAAGTTCGAGGCCGTCATCAACGACTACGGCAGCGGGATCACGTTGATCGACAAGACGACGGGCAATCAGAGCTTCTCTGTCAGTGCTCTCAATGGCTCGTTCGCGAGCACCGATCTCGGCTTTAGCGGTCTCGCACCGGATGTCACCGAAGTTACAGAGACGAGCAGCACGACGTCGTTCTTCGGTCGTCCTCTCAATGGCAGCACAGTGCCTTTCACGAGCAGCACGTTCGTCAGCGATTTGAATCACGGGGCGGGAGCGAGCGTCGCCGACGGAGCGGACTTCAACGTCACGTTGCGCGACGGGACGACGTTCTCGGTCGATCTCACAACAGACAACTCAACGACGCTCGGCAGCTTGATCACGCAGATCAACGCAGCGGGACCGGGCACGAATAAGTTTGAAGCTCGCATCAATGCCGCTCACAACGGCATCGACTTGCGAGATCACACAACGGGCACTGCGACGTTCGGTCTGACGGATCTCAATGGGTCCGGCGTGACGTTGTTTCTCGGACTGACAGCAAGCAGCGAGGCCGAGAGTGCAGACGGCACCGGTGCCTCGATCATCGAAGGCTCCGACATCAACGGCGATTCGGCGGGCGCTCACTTCGCGATACGCAGCGGCGCGACGATTGATCTGACGACGAACCTGCGCGCTGCCGATCTTGATGGCACCGGTCAGTTCGGCTTGCTGCCAATTACTCTCACAAACGGATCGTTGACGGGATCAGAGACGCTGACGGTTTCGCTCATTGATCCGAATACCGATCCCGCTTCGGCACCGAGTGCGAATCGAGCGACGTTCGATGAGCTGCTGATGAATGTCTCGTCGCCGAGTCATGTTGCGAGTGCAGCGACTCCGACCGGCACGATCAACTTCACATTGCCGCTGAAACTGACGACTGGCAGCCTCGGACTGACTAGCCCGCCAACAGCGACATTCAATGCGACGATCGGAGATCTCTCCGATGCGAACTCGCTGTCTGCGCGATTGACTTCAACGGCGAGCGATTCGGCGAAAGACCCGCTCTTCGCTGCCGGAGCGATCAGCGCGAGCGACTTCACAACCGCGCTGAATGGCATCGCGTCGTTCTTGCGCGGCGTCGAGTCCTCAATGTCATCGCAGCGACTTCCGGGACTCGGCACGAACGTCGCCGAGTTTTTGGGACTCGGCGATGCATTCGCAGAGGCCGCAAATGCCTATGCCGCAAACCCTGCAACAAGTCTTACAGATCTCGGCACGGCGTTGCAGACGGCACTGTCGCAGTCCGGCAAAGTGACGAGCACCACTCCGATCACTCCGGCTGTGATGACGGGCGATCCGGGCGAGTTCTCGTTCGATTGGGAAATGGTGCCGCGCACGGTTGCTGATGCTGACGGTCGCATCGCGATGCCGAACTCACGGGCCTATGCCGAGCCGGGCTTCTATCAAGTGATGCTGACCGTGCGCGACGGCACGACGGGCGCGTCGCTCAACCCGGCGAACTACTCATGGCGCATCATCGACTCGGACAACGATCAAACAGTGGCTGCGTCAAACTTCGCCGGCGCCGGTCGCACGCTGCGTCTCGCCGAGCCCGCCGTGCCGACCTCCGCCGATCAAACGCAGTTACCGGATTCTGTGAAGCAATCAGATGCCGTGCAGTTCCTCGTGAATCTCGCCCCCGAAGCGCGCGTGAACGGCAAGTATGTTGCTGAGGGCCACTACTCGATCGAACTACACAGCACCGACGGCGACATCGTTCGACTGCCGGTCAACTTCAAAGACTTCTTGATCGTCTCGCTCGGCGATTCTTATTCGTCGGGTGAAGGCAATCCCGACATCGCAGCCGGAGCGAATCCCGAGGAATGGGCCGCGAGCTCGAATGCTCACAGCTTGCCCGAGTGGAACGTGCTCACGACTGCGGAACGGACTCTCTATCAATGGACCGTCGACCCGAGTTCGAATCCTGCGGACAGCAACAAGAACGGAGTCTCGAACGACATCGGTGACGATCGCACGCTCGTGAATCGCTTTCATCGCTTCGGGCATCGCTCATCGCACGCCGCTCCTGCACTGACGGCACTGAATCTTGAGGAACGCGATCCGCACTCGACGGTCACCTTCATGCAATACGCAGAAAGCAAAGCGACGATCGATGTCGGTGCTTTCGATAACGATCCAACGCACGGTTATTTCGGCGTCGGAGGCGAGCAAGAAGTCCTCTTCCAACAAGCGTTGGCGCAAATGGGAGTGCCGCTTGCCAGTCACATTTCGCTTTCCAATCCGATGCGTTTGCCGTCTGAGATCAATCAGTTCGTGACGACGGTCGGCAATCGTCCGATCTCATCAATGCTGTTGTCGTTCGGCGGCAACGATATGGGACTGGATCGCATCGTCACGGCGCTCGCTGCCGGCAACTACACGAACGAAGGCTTGCTTCACGATGATCGCGACGTGCTCGCTCACGCCGTGCAAACCGGTCAGCAAGCCGATTGGGACAAAGTCTTTTCGATCCTCGATTCTCTCGGAGCGATCGACACCTTCTCGATCTCAGGCATCAGCGGACTTCACAGCGGCTATCAACGGCTCGACAACCAACTGGTGAGCTTGCATCAAGCCGGACAGATCACAATCCCGACTCATGATCGCATCTTCTTGTCCGAGTATCCGACATCGGGCCCCAATAGCGCGGGTGATTACTACGACTTGAAAGACTTCGTGCACTTCAATGGGAAGTCGCTCGTGCAAGTTGAGGGAGCTGAGATTCAATGGGCGAACGAGAACATCATTCCCCAATTGAAGTCGGCCATGCTGGCTTCGCCCTTTACGGTCATCACGGGCATTGATGCAGCGTTCGTCGGGCACGGATACCCGGAGCAAAACGATCTCGGTCCGATTGAACTTCCGGGCTACGACGAAACCGATGCCGACTGCTGCTGCAACGATGAAGTTGATGAAGCAAGTTTCTTCCGAACGGCCGCTCGCGCTGAAGCGTTGCAGTTAGATAACTCCGGCACATTGCATCCTAATCTGCTCGGACAAGCTGCGATTCGAGACGTCGAAGTGCCGTACCTCGTTGCGGCCCTCAGCGGCCTCGGTTTCGACGGCAATGCAGTGATTGCAGATGAGTCCCCGACAGTCACTGATCCATCCGGACTGCAACTCTCACTGCCGTCGGTCACGCTCGACACAACGGGCACTGCGCCGATCTTGCGAGTGCCGTTGCTCATCACGCTGCCGGCTCATCAGAGCGATCTGCCGCTTGATCTCGATCTCAGCACTCTCGGACAAGACCTCAGTGCGATCGGCTTTCAAAACACGAGCTTGATTACGGATCTGCTCGCAGCAAGCCCGCTGCAGCTCACTGCGGGCGGGACGCTCCGACTGAATCTCGCATTCGATCTAACCGACCCGACGCATCCGGTGCCGTTCCTTGAAGACACGACGCAACTGGACCTCACTGCGCGCGTCAACAACAGCAACCTCAACTTCACGACGATGCTCGGTCCCGTTGAGGTGCGCGTGCAGGCGGGCAGTTTGACGTTCGATAGCGACGGCTCGGGAAGCAGCACGAATCCGGCTCAATATCGACTGGCCTTTACTCCCGGTCGTATCCCACTCGACAGCGCGATCGGTTCGCGGATGACGGTCACAACGACGGGTAAGGCCAACATCAACTTGCCGCTGATCTTCCCGGCGACGTTGCAAAGCGGTCAGACACCACTCGTTGTCGAGATCACGAATGGAATAACTACGACACTGACTGGACCGAATGTGTCGAGCTTCCTCGGGAACGCTTCGGTGCAGGATGCGCTCGGCTCGTTCGGCACCAGTTGGAACGCGTTGCTCGATCGGCTTGATACGCGGCTCGATAAAGATGTCTTCGGCCTCAATGCACTGCCGCTTGTTGGCAAGCAACTGACGAACGCCGTGCGTTTCATCACCGACGTGCGCACGGGAGTGGCCGCCAATCTCTCCGGCACTCCGACAGTCAGCAGCATTCAACGCGCGATCTTTGACGCGCTCGGGCCGAGCGGTCGCAACTGGCTCAAGAGCCCGACGAACGCGAGTACGATCACTCCCTCTGACATTGTCGTGACGAGCAGCGCGACTCAGACAAAGTTCGCCGTGCAACTGCACTCCGAGCCGACGGAATCGAGCGTGCCGGTGAAGTTCGATCTCGGACTTCCGGGACTGGGGCTGACCGTTGATGCGGTCGTGAAGTTGCTTGTCGGCTTTGATTGGAACTTCACGTTGATCTTCAGCGCGAACGGCGGACTGACGATCGACATTCAGAAGCTCGATGTCACAACGCAAGCTTCGCTGCCCTTAATGGCTCAGTTCCCGGACAACGCGAATGGGAAGCTCGGCTTCTTGCCCGTGCGAGTTCGCGATGACAGCACTTCACGGAGCTTCTTTAGCGGCACGTTCTCAGTGGCCTCACGGCTGAATGGTCAATCGGTGCCACTGAGCCTCGCGACGCTGCGCGGATCGAACTCACCATTGCAGGCATCGTTGAGCGGCGAGTCGTCGATTCATTTGAAAGTCGAAACCGCGTTCTCAAGCGACGCGCTGATGCCGCCATTGCGAACCGACATCGGCATCGATTGGGACTTCGCTCGCACTGATCGCAGCATTGGAACAAGCACTCCGACGATCTCGTTCGACAACGTGCAATACGACGTCGGCGGGGTGCTCAATCAATTCATGAAGCCGGTCGCTCGACGAGTCATTCAATCCCTCGAACCGCTGAATGGCGATCTGCACTTCTTAAGAACGTTGACTGAGTTGCCATTGCTCAAGTTCTTGAACTCGGCACTGCAATACTTCGATCGGCAAATCACGACGGGGGCAGAGGACTACTTCGCGACTTACGACGCACTCAACTCGCTGCTCAACGCGACGCAGGCGTTTCCTGAAACATGGGTTGATCTCGGGAGCTTCGCGGTCGACGGCAATGCCGCTCGAACATCGCCATCAGGCACTGCGCTGACGCCGTTGTCCGTCGATGAAGTCGATGCCGAAACACAGACGGAGTTTCTGCAAGGGCTTGCTGACGGCGGCAATCGTTCTGCCAGTCAACTGCTCTTGATGAAGGATCTGCCCGCAACGTTTGAAACACCGGCTCTCGATCATCCGATCAACGTCTTCAAAGTTTTGCTCGGTCACTCGACGGTTGCGAAATGGTTCGTGCTGTCGATGCCGGCACTCGACTTCGATCCGCGCATTTCAATTCCGCTCGATGCTCTTAGCACAATGACTTCGCTGCTGACGGCGGTTGGAGGCGCGGCCGTTGAGGGACTCTTTGATGCACTCGGAGTGACGTTGCCCAATCCCGACGCCCTCTCAGACGGTGATGACAGCAGTGAGAAGAGTTCGGGATCTGACTCGTCAGCGGACACTCTCAACGCGATCAAAGATGCGATTGAGCTTTCGTTGGTCATCGGCTTTCACGTGCGCGGCCATATGGCGTTCGGAGTCGACTCAGAAGGACTTCGTCAGTTTCAGCGCACGGGCAATGAAAGCGACCTTTCGAATGGCTTCTTCGCTGACGATCGCGCGGGTGACTCACTGCATGAGAGCGAAGCAACGCTCGAAACGGGCGAAACGCTCGGCATTCCGAACGTTCAAGCAAACGCCGTCTTGAACCTGCGCGGATTCGCGAGTGCGGACTCGCCGGAGTTCGAGATTGGTCCCGAACTATTGCTCCGCGCGGACTTCGCACCATTGGAAATCAATCTTGGCGGCGTCGCGGGCTTCTTCCTCGACAACCTCATCAACAACCAATTGGATCGGCTGCTCAGCGGCGGAGCGCAGATCGGATTGCAGGGCAGTCATACCTACAACCTGCATGACACAAACTGCGATCAGAAGGTCCGGGCGAACGAGTTCGACTTGCTGGCGAGTGTAACCAATGTGACACAAGGTCTTGTCACAACGAGTGGCGCGGGCAACCTCTACGATCAAGGCGGAAAGATTGATCTCGAGCTTGAGGCCGATTTCAACATCCTCTTCAGCAGCTTTTCCGCAACGATCATCGTCGGATTGGGCGAGTGGTATCCGAATCGGACGGGAGATGCGGGGACTCCGATTCTCGCAACGCAGTCCGGCGGGACGTTGACGCTGAATATGGGGCCGAATGCCTATCGCCGAGGTTCGCTCAAGACGGACGTTGCCGAGCAATTCACAGTGCGACCCGGATCGACGGCTAACAGCGTCATCGTGTCCGCGTTTGGCTTTGAGTCGTCCTTCTCAAACGTGACTGAGATCTATGCCGACGGCGGCGTCGGAAATGACGTCATCACGATTCGTGACGGAGTGACGGCGAGCGTCACTCTGACTGGAGGGCTCGGCGACGATCGGCTTCGAGCTTCAAACGGACGGGCGAGCATCAATGGGGGTAGTGGAAATGACATCCTCGAAGCGGGCAGCGGCGCAGCGACGCTCGATGGCGGTGACGGCTATGACTCAATCGTCGGCGGAGACAGTTCCGATTCGCTGATCGGCGGAGCTGACAACGACTCGCTGTTTGGAGGACGCGGCGACGACGTCCTCTTCGGCGGATTGGGTGACGATCAAGTTCAAGGTGGCGCGGGCAACGATTCGCTTGATGGCGATGCCGGAGACGATGCGCTCAATGGCGAAGAAGGCAATGACAGTCTGAAAGCAGGCGCCGGCAACGACTCGTTGCAGGGCGAGACCGGCAACGACGTGCTCTTTGGAGATGCGGATAACGATGTGCTCGAAGGCGGCGAAGGGGCCGATCAAGTCGATGCGGGCGCAGGTACCGACAGCGTTCGAGGCGGAGTCGGCAACGACACTCTGACGGGCGGTGATGGCAACGATGTGCTGCTCGGGGGAATGGATAACGACCTCGTTTCGGGCGAAGCCGGCGATGACACCATTCTCGGCGGCTTTGGCGCTGACACGGTCTTTGGTGGCGCCGGCAATGACTTACTGATTGCCGGATCGCGAGCGATTGGTGATAGCTCGGAAGTCGTGCAGCCGAATGTGCTCGATGGCGGCGACGGCGATGATTCGATCTACGGCGACTTCGGGGCTGACACCATCAGCGGCGGATGGGGCAGTGATGTGATCTATGCCGGAGGCTCGCTGACCGGCAGCGCGGTCAATGCACCGAGCAATGTGATCTACGGCGATACGACCGAGTTCTCGGCGGACGTTGCTGTAGGAAATACTGCAGCAGACCTCATCTATGGAGACACCGGCGCGGACTCGATCTATGCCGGAGCGGGGAACGATTCGGTCTATTCGTTGAGCGGAGCCGATCTCGTTCTCGGCAATCTCGGTAATGACTCGCTGACAACCGGCAGTGATGCTGACGTTGTCGCAGGCGGGCTCGGCGATGATCTGATCTCGACGGAAGCTGGCGCCGACTTGATCTACGGCGGCGATGTGCCGGACGGTTCGCTTCCCGCGTCGAGTGATGGCAATGACAGCATCAACGGTGGCGACGACTCCGACACCATTTTCGGTGGCACGAATGCGGACGTTGTCGATGCAGGACGCGGTGCTGACAGCGTTGATGGCGGCATCGGCAATGACGTTCTCAATGGCGGCGCGGACGCAGACACCGTGCATGGCGGCGACGGCAACGATCTGCTGCACGGTGATGGCGGCATCGACTCGCTCTATGGCGATGCCGGTGATGACTTCCTCTACGGCGATGCGGGCGATGCGAATGGCAATCAAGTCGGACAACGTCTCTTCGGAGATGCCGGTTCGGACGCCCTTTTTGCCTATGCGCCGACAACGAGTTCTCAATCGGTCGCGGGCGATGAACTGCACGGCGGAGCGGATAAGGACTCGCTCTATGGCAACCTGCGACAAGACGTTCTTTGGGGCGATGACGGGGCCGACTTCATTGCCGGTGATTGGCTTGCGGGACCGAACTATGTGCTGAATGCCAATCCGGCAACGACCGGTGTGAGCGACACTCTGCATGGCGGCAACGGCGAAGATCAGATTTATGGCGGCGGAGGCAGCGACATCATTTGGGGCGGTGCGGGAAATGATTGGCTCGAAGGGCAAGACGGCAACGATTCGCTGCGCGGCGGTGAAGGCATTGACCTGCTCGTGCTCGATGTGAAGCCGATCTACACAACCTTCGGAGACAACTTCGACGGGCACTCGGGCAACGACGCCGCCGGTGACGTTGAGGACGATCACGCGACGGACGTCTTGCAGATCGACGGCACTGCGGGAGACGACTCGATCACGATCGCGAAAGGAGCGAGCACGAATCTCGCGCTCGTCACGGTGTCGTCATCCATTGCTCCCACTCAGAACATCAACGCCGTTTGGGCGACAGTCGGTTCTGACGGCAAGCCAGTGCCACTCTTCGAGCAGTTCAGCATCTCCGGCTTGACGGGCAACGACGTCGTCCAATTTGCGCAGGGCAGCAACGCGCTCGATGTCTCGAAATTGACCACTGACGACACAGACTTTATCGCGGTGATCAATGGCGGACCGGGCAACGACACCGTGCTCGGGACGAGCGGTCGCGATCAGATCGACGGCGGACGCGGCAGCGATCTGATCTATGCCTTCGGCGGCGACGATCGTGTGTGGGGCGATACGTTGAATGGAGCGGGCGACACGTCGGACAGCGACACGCTCTTTGGCGGTCAGGGCAATGACGATCTCCTCGGCGGTTCGGGCAGCAATCAACTCTATGCATGGTCGCGAGATCCGAGCGCGACTTATTCGAGTAACGATAATTACCTCGTGAATCCGGCGACGCTGCCGCGCAAGACGGGTTCCTTCGGCGTCTATGTCTCGACCGACGGAACGCTGCTCAATGCGCCGAGCGTCAGCACCGATGCGATCGAAAAGACGGGACTTAATCGTTCGCTCGGCAACGCAAGGGCGGACTCGCTCTATGGCGGATCGGAACTCGACTTCCTCTATGGTCGAGGCGGGAACGATTCGCTGTTCCGTGCTGATGGCTGCTCGTTCGAGTCGCTCGATGGCGGGCTTGCGGGGGATGAGTGGAAGCAGTTCGCGAAAGAGAGCAATCAAGTTTGGTACTTCGGCGGTTCGAACGCCGATGACGTCATCACGGTCGATTACGTGACCGAGCCGGGCTTATTGCAGAACCATCATCTCATCACTCGGCTGACGAACAACAACGGCAACTTCTCGTTCAATGCGCAAGTGCGACTCGACTTCGGGGCCAAGAATGATGCCGGTCTTCCCGTTTGGGACGCCGACGATGCGCTGTTCAACGTGCAGAAACTGCGCTCCGAGAATCCATTGGCTCAAAAGAAGAATTTGGAGAATGCCGCGACCGAGCCGACTGCACTCGTGAACGACCTGCTGCCGGCGGAGGGCGAGTTTCAAGTCATCCTCATCGACGCGCTCGGCGGCAACGATGTCGTGACCGTCGGCCCGACCGTGCAGAAGTCTGTTTGGATCGACGCCGGTGACGGAAACGATCTCGTCACGATGAAGAGCGGCAATGCGATCCTCTCGGACAAGACTGAGTCCGATGGTCGCAACGACGTATTCAGCAGCGCCTTTGATCTCGGCACGTCGCTCAATGCCGACGGCAGCTTGTCGCACAAAGCGACGACGAGCTTTGCTCACAACATGACCTTCACCGGACTGACGGCAGACAACCCGAAGGACGAAGATTGGTACTCGTTCAAACTGGCGACTGCTCCCGACGTGAATGCTGCGATCTCATTAACGAGTGCCGCAGTGACCGACGGAATGCAGATGCAACTCTTTGCCGCAGACGGCACGACCTCATTGGCGGGAGCAACGTCCAATCCGATCGCGCTGACGAATCTGCAAGTGGGAGTGACGTACTTGCTGAAAGTCACAACGCCGAATCTCGTGCCGACGATCTATAGCCTCGCGTTCGATCTGAAGAATGCCGTCGGCGCGGAGTCACTCAGTCTTGCTGTGCGCAGCGATCAAGTGCGGCGCGACGTGCTGCTCGGCGGCACGGGCAGCGACACGTTGCAAGGCGGCATTGGCGAAGACTGGATCTTCGGCGGCAGCGGCAACGACGTCTTGACGGGCGGTCTCGATTCGGGAGCGGGCGATCTGATCTATGGCGAAGACGGTGACGACACCTTCCAAATAGTCCCCGATGCGCTGCCGCGATTAGTGACCAATATCGACATCTTCTTCGGCGGCACGGGCACGAACCGCATGCTGTTTCAAGGCGGAGACGTTGACTCGCAAGGCCGCCCGATTCCCGACACTGTCGCCGTGCATTGGGACGAAGGTCAGTTTCGCTACGACGTCGCCGCGCAGAAGTGGGATCTCAGCAATCAAACTTACATAGCGACGGCAGACAAGGCCGATATCAATCAGACGAGCTTTCAAGCACATGACGTCAGCAGCTTCCAAATCGACTTACGAGGCGGCGATGACGTCGTGCGTGCGGATCCGGGATTCACGTTCGCCGGTCGTGGCACCGAATCATGGGGCATCAGCAACAGTGCTCATCAAACCGCTGCTCCAGTCGGGGGCTTGCTGATCAATGGCGGTGAGGGCGCGGATCAGATCTACGGCAGTTCGAATGCTGACACGATCAATGGCGGGGCGGGCAATGACTTCATCGCGGGCGGTGATGGCGATGACGTCATTGATGGCGGGGCTGATAACGATGTCCTCGCGGGCAATAGTTCGGTCGTGCCTGATGCTGACGAGCATGTCATTCGCAATGGCGTGAATGGCTTCAACGACACGTTCGATCTCGCGTCGCTCAAGACGCTGTCCTTGAGCGCCAGCGGTCAGAGTCTGACCGGCTTCACGTTCCATGACGGCGACTTCGATGACTGGTATCTGATTCCGGCTGCTGATGCGGTGAAGGCTTACGGGAGCAATCACAAAGCGTTGCTCACCAATGCTGCCGTCACAGCCACTTCGGTTGCGGACTCGTCTTTCGGAGCGACGACGCTGCGAACATTCCTGTTTGCCGCCGATCAAGTTTCGGTTGACGGAAAAATTACACCGACTCCGGTCGAGCAGTTTCAGGGCGTGCCGAATTACTACCTGCTGCATGTTTCCAATCAGACCGCGCTGACTTCACCGAAGATTGGTAATGCGCTCGAGTTCGACGGCATTGACGATCGTGTTGCCGTGCAAAGCAATCTCTCGTCACTCGTGCTGACCAATGCCGGAACGCTCGAAGCATGGATCTATCCGACGCGGAATACCGAGCAAGGAGTGATCCTCAACAAAGAGGGCGAGTACGAGATTGCTCGCTTCGGTGACGGAACGATTCGCTGGGCCTTCGCGAACTCGAATCCCGGTTGGCAGTGGATCAATACCGGCATCGTGACTTCGCTGAATCAATGGAGTCACATCGCGATCACGTATGACGCGACGGCGAACGCCATCAAGACGTACCTCAATGGCGCGCTCAAACACACTTACTCAGGCGCGACGCTCGGCAACATCGGCGACATCGTGACGTCACTGAATGAGTTTTGGATTGGTAGCCGCCAAGCGGTGCCAACAGCGGGGAGTTTTCCCAATCAGTTTGCTGGTCGCGTTGATGAGGTTCGGATTTGGAACATTGCTCGCACGGCAAGCAGCATCGCCGGCGATAAAGGTCGCTCGGTCTTGCCGACGGCAACGGGCCTCATCGGCTATTGGAAACTCGACGAGACAACGGGAACGACGGCCGTCAACAGCGTCTCTTCAGGGACGAACGGAACGCTCGGCGGCGGCACGAGTGGCGGTGCAACGGCAATTCCCGTGTTCGTTACCGGACGAGCCTTCGCTGATGCCGTCACGCTCACGGGGTTTGACGGCCTCGCTCGCACCTACACCGTGCAAATCAACGCCGGTAGCACCGTGCAGCTTCCGGAGAGAGCTTCTTCTTACACAACGACGTCGTCCAATCTCTCCGACCGCGCGGTCACGATTCCGCTCGGTGACATCGACGGTGATGGCAAAGCCGATGCGATCGTTGCGATGAATGACAACACGGCGGCGGCACTTACAGACGGCACGCACGGAGTGGCCAATTACCGCATCGTGCTCGGCAACAGTCAGGCGGCGGACGTGACGCTGCCTTCGACTACTCCGATTCTGAGCGTGCCAGCTCCGCTGTTCTCAACGAGCGTCGCAGCTCGGGCGGTCTTCGCGGCACCGGCGGACTATGACGGCGACGGAAAGTCCGACATCGCTGTTGCTGTCTCGGGACTGACTGGGGCTGACGCTGGTCGCAATGGCGTCTATGTGATCTATGGCCGCAGCACCTTGACGGGCACGATCAGCGTTTTGGATTCGACAGTGACTCGTCGAGTCTTCGTTGCCACTAACTCGAACGTTCAAGCGGCGAGCGCGGGCAACTTCAACGGGGACACGAATGGCACTCGTGCGATTGACGATTTGATCGTGAACGACAATGGCACTCTGAAGCTGTTCTTGGGGAAGAGTGGCGACGACTTCAGCACAACCGCCGACACGACGAGCGCCATTAGCGGTGCGGCAGGCAGCAGTGTCAGCGGCATCGGTGATTACAACGGCGACGGCAAAGCAGACATCGGACTGATCAACGTCAGTGGCGGCAGCGTCTCAGTGATCTTCGGCGACACTTCGAAGTCGCTCGCCGTCTCCAAAACTCTGACGGTGCCGGTCGGCTTTGCTCTCACGAATTCGGTCATCCGCCCGCTCGGCAACATTGATGGCGATGTCAGCAGCAACAACTCGCTTGACGACTTCGCGATCAACGGGACTGCAAGCGCGCTTGTCATTCACGGCAACGATGGCTCGCTCATTCAACTCGGTAGCAATCAACAAGTGACGGCGCTCGGGGACATCAATGGCGACGGTAAAGCCGATGTTGGAGTCACGACGTTTTTGCGAACTCCGAAGCTCAGTGAGGACGGGCAGTTTTTGCAGCAGCAAGTCGGTGAAGTGTTCCTCGGGGATTCTTGGGCGAATTTGACGAGCAACGCCTTCAGCACTCCCAATTTGGTGATCGAAGCTCAGCGGCCCATCTTCACCGACACGACGGCGGGCACGACGTTGAGGCCTTCGGCTTTCGCGGGAGTCGGAGATCTCAACAGCGACGGCAAGAGCGATGTCGCCTTCGCCGAACTGCAAGGCAGCACCACTCGGTTCTATCTCGGTAGCAAGGTCGAGACCTTCGAAGCGACGACTGGCAGCAACACAGCAACTCCGCTGCCTGAGTATGCGGACTATGAACTCGCTGTTGCGTCGGCAGCGACATCGTTTTCGGGAATCAGCGGAGCGACGTTGACTCCGGGGCAAGCCGTGCCCGCTTTGTCGAATGCCTTTGCTGTAACGGGAGCTACAGGCAACGGCGAACTCAACACCCTGCAGCCGCTCGGCGATATCAACGGTGACGCGCGGGATGACTATCTCGTGAGCGGACCGGCGCTGAGCTACATCGTGCTCGGCCCCGCCGCCTTCGACGACGTGCAGAGCATCGTCGATCGAGCGGACATCGTCGTTGATACGACGTCGCTCGGACGTCCGGCTCAGCGGATGGGCGACATCAACGGAGACGGCACTGCGGATCTGCTCTTCGTTCGACAGCCGGACGGTCAAAGCACCAATTCCGACACAACGATCAGCATCGTGCTCGGGGGCTTCGCTCTGCCGCGCACGTTGTCGACAGCGACGGTGCCGACAGCGTCGCTGCGCACGATCAAGGTCTCGTCGACGATCTTTCAAACGACCGGCATCAACGTCTCGGCAATCAACTGGGACGGCGATCGTTCTTCGTCGGGCAATCCCTACGTTGATGTGCTGCTGACATCGAGCAACCCGACTGCAACAACAAATACACCGGCGAATGTGCTCGGCTATGTCTTCTCGGGACAGGAGATCGCTCGCGGCAATCTCGACCGCTTGTCTTACAGCACGCTCACTTCGATTGGCCGTCTCAACTCCACTGTTCCCTACAACATCGCGACTGACAGTGCTCCGTATCTCGCGCGGTTCATCGGGGATGCTGCACCGGCAAGCGGCATCTCGGTTCATAACATCGTCGCAAATGTTGTCGGCGACATTGATGGCAATGGACTGGAGGACGTTGTGTTCGCTGACTCCGGCTATCAGATCGTCGCGGGCAATGCTGATGTCGGTCGCGTCTATGTGTCGATCACGCAGCCGACGAGCATTCCCGGATTGGACATCAATCTGTCGAACGGTAGCTCTGTCGCCAAAATCTCGGACATCAATTTGGGCGGCGCGATCTCGGCGCTCGGCGATCTCAATCGAGACGGCTATGACGACTTCGCGATCAGTCGCACACGTGAAGACGGCACGACGGCGGTCGGCAGTTTGCTGATCTATCACGGGTCGGTGAACTTCGTCAGCAACATCGCCATCTCAACTGTTCCCGACATCGTTGTGAGTCAGGCCAAACAGTCGGACCTCGGTCAAACGCTGTCGCTCGTCGGCACCGTGACGGCGACCTCGGGCGACTTCAATGGCGACGGTTTGATGGATCTCGCCGTCGGACGTCCGAGCTATCTCGTGACGGACAGCAAGTCGGTCACGCCCGCGTCCGATGCGATCATCGACTCGCTCCAACAAGGCGACGTGCATGTCTTCGACAACATCGAAGCGGCGCACGGTCAGCAGTCGACTTTGTCCGGCATCAAGTTCAACGGGACATCGACCGAGCTGAAAATCACGAACGACGGCTCGAACTTCCCGCAAGCATTGGGGACGAGCGACTTCAGCATCGACTTCCAATTTCAGACGTCGACGACGCGTCGCGAAGTGGTGATGGGCAATCGCAACGTGTCGTCTGCTGCAACGAGCTTTTGGCACTTTCAGATTTTGGCCGACGGGCGATTGCTCTTTGAGACGGACGATTCCGCCGGACATCTCTCGATGATTCAGACGCGGAACCCGATCAACGACGGCGTCGTGCATCACGTCACCGCAACCCGCAGCGGCGCGACGTTGAAGCTGTATCTCGATGGTGCCGATGTCGGAGTCACATTGGCCACTGCAAGCCAAGTGGCAAACATCCTCAGTTCGGACTCACGGCAAGCGACAGTTGGCACGAGCAGCCTCGTGGATGATGGCTATGCCGGTCGCTTCTCGGGTTCGATCTTTGAACTCGCGATCTACAAGAAGGCGTTGACGGTCACCAATCACTCGGCGTTGCAGCAGGACTTGCTGCGGCAACTCACCGGGGTCGATGCGCCCGCTATCTGGTACACGTTCGACGCCGCCGACATCAGCGGCACGACGATCAAAAATCACGTCAACAGCGGGACGAACGACGCAACGTTGACCGTTGGCAGCAGCGCGTCAGGCAAGACGCAGTCCGTATGGAATTTCGATGACACCACTGTCGTGCTCAAGGGCGAGAGCAACACGGATCGTTTCGGAACGCTGCCGCAACGTTCGCAACTCGACTTCAATCAAGACGGCGTCCAGGACTTGATCGTCGGCGCGGCGGGCGTTGATAGCACGAGCGGTGCATTGGCGACGAACTCGGGCAAGGTCTACTTGATCTCGGGGTCGAAGCCGAAGGTCACTCTGCCGACCGATGCGCTGCCACTTGTTACGCGGACCTTCACGGGCGCCGGAGATTTTCTCGTCAACACGGCCAGTGGCGGCGAGCACTTTGCCAATCTCAATCTCGACAACGTCGCGGGCAACGACGTGCAGCTTGATGCGACGCATCAAGAACGCTGGTTCGAGTTCACAACGCTCGGCGATGGCACTCCCGGAAACGTCATTGCGCTTAGCACCGGCTTCGTTCCGCAGCAGACCTATCGGCTCGGCGGGCGCAGCGGAATGGTCGATAGCTTCAACGTCTTGATGAGTTCGACCAATGATCTCAGTGGAGCAATCGTTACATCGGACACGGTCAACACGCTGACGCTCGGCGGTTCAACGGGCAGTCCGGTCGGCTTGCTGGAAGTCGATCTCAGCGAGTTCCTCGACTACCGCTCGCATCTCACCGACCTGACTTCAATTCAATTGGTGCTCGCGACCCCGGCTTCAACCGATCCGACTTCATGGTCGATCGACTTGAAGGTCAGCGTGCTCGATGCGAAGGGAGACGCACTGCTTGTCGCGACCGATCGCACGGCAACGGCGGCAACTTACTTCTCAACTAATGGGACTGCAGGACAAGCCGGCGCGATCACTCGGGCCGCCGGTAAGTTCACCGTCGATCTCACATCGACCGCGCGCACCGCGCTCAGCAGCGGCAAGACGCGTTTGACTCTGCGACTGGAGAACATCAGCGTGAACAGCGCGACGACGAGCTATTCGGTCTACAAGCTGCGATCGAACAGCACGACGGCCTCGCGTCTTGAAGTCACAACGGCGGCGGTCAACGGAGTCGTCGGCGATCTCTACGACGCGCAGGGGCACGTGCGAGCAAGCGGGCAGAGCTTGCTGGATCTCCGCAACGTCGAAGCCGGGACCTACTTCTTGCGAGTCCGCAATGGCTCGGGAGCGACAGTCTCAAGCACGCTGCCGTTTGCGATCGACATCAACGCACCGATTCGAGGCAATGCGTATTCCTCGACCGACTTCGATCTCATTCGAGGCGGTGACGGCGATGACGTGCTGATCGGCAACGGCAATCTTGACCGGCTCTTTGGACGCAGTGGCAATGACCGCTTTGTGTCCGAAGGCTTTGAAGTGCATGACGGAACTTCGACCGAGATCGTCACGGCTGCTGCGGCGACTGATCTCATCAATCAAGCAACCGCAACGTCAACGAATCCGATCATCACCATTCCCGATGCGCGACTGCGCGGAGCATTGGCCGAAGCACTCGGTCTTCCGGTGACAGCGGGCTTTGACGGTTTGCCGATCGTTCACGGAGCGATCCGCGCGAACGATCTCGCGCAACTCACGCGACTCGATTTGAGCAGTCGCAGCATCAGTGATCTCACGGGTCTTGAATGGGCCGTGAACCTGCAAGCGCTCAGTCTCTCGGACAACCTCATCAGCAACCTCGACAAGCTCGGACTCTCAACCAGTCCGAAGACAACACCGGCATCGCCCGTCGGGCTGCAGAAAGTCACGGCACTCAATCTCGACTTCAATCCGCTCACTGGGGCGACGGTTCTCAATCCGCTGTCGTCGCTCACTCAATTGCAGAGCCTCAGCCTCGACGGACGGCCGATGATCAATGGATTGGTCGGCGAGTACTACGCGCATGCGTCGGCTTACACCGCGTTCCCGGATAACTCGACGATGCCGGCTTCCGAACTGAAGCACGTGCGGGTCGATTCGACGATCAGCTTCGCCTCGGGTACTCAGGACTTCGCCGGTTTCAGCGATATGGACACGAACTTTGCCGTGCGCTGGACCGGGCAAATTCTTATCACCGCTGCCGGACCGACGACCTTCTTCACCAACAGCGACGATGCCAGTCGCGTCTACATCGACGGCACGCTCGTCGTGTCCAATGGCACCGTTAATCAGTCACCGGCTGAAGTGGCGGGAACCATCAACTTGTCGGCCGGACTGCATGACATCCGCGTTGACTACCTCAACAACTCCGGTGCCTATGTCTTTGATCTGAAGTACGACCCGGTCGACGGAGCGAAGCAAGTCGTGCCGAGCAATCGGCTCTTCGCAAAGACCGGTCAACCGCGCGTTGATCCCGGACTTGCGCACGGACTGAGTGGGAATTATTACCTGCTCGGCAGCGAACCGAGCACCTTCCCGAACTATGACGGGCTGACGCCCAATCGAGCTGCGGTCGATGCCAACATCAGCTTCCCGTTCGTGATTCAAAACTTTGCTGGGCAGTCCGGCTTCAACACGAACTTTGCCGCGCGTTGGACCGGACAAATTCTGATCGACTCGCCGGGCATCACGACGTTCTACATCACGAGCGACGATGGCAGTCGGCTCTCGATCGACGGTCACGTTGTTGTCGACAACGGCGGTCAACACAGCCCGCAAATGGCTTCGGGCAGCGTCTACCTGACTGCGGGTTATCACGATGTGAAGCTCGAGTACTTTCAAGCCGGCGGTTATGCGGGCATGTCGTTCGAATACAAGCCGGCGGATGGAGTGCGACAACTCGTTCCGACCGATCGACTCGTGCCGTCGTCGGTTGTGTCTGTGACGCCCTTCGGAAGCCTCGCAGCACTCGGCTCACTAACGAATCTGCAATACCTCAGCGCCGCGCATGCGGGCGTCACCAACATCAATGGTCTCGGGGCGCTCGATCAACTCACGCGAGTCGACTTGCACAACAACGCGATCGCCAATTTGCAGCCGCTCGATCATCAGTGGGTGATCGACAATGGCGACGCGGGGTACTCGGTGACGGGCTCGGACTGGCGCAGCAACGTGCGACTGACGACGGGAGTCATCGGCGGCGATTACGACTTCTTGCCGCCTACCGCTCCGTTGACACCTTCGACGAGCGATCAATTCGCAAGCTGGAAGTTTTCTGACAGCGCATCGGGCAGCCCCGTCTTGCCCGCCGGGACTTACGACGTGCTCGTCACATGGCCCGCGTCCGACAGTCGGCTCAATGACATCGTTAGCAATGACTACTTCGAAGTCGTTGTTGGCGGCGCCACGGTTCGCACGGTGCCGGTCAATCAGATGTTTGCCCCGAGCGGCACGACTTACGACGGGCGACCGTTCCAATCTCTCGGAACCGTGACGACGACCGACGGCAAGATCACCGTGAATCTCGTCAGCAAATCCGGAAGCACTCGCAACGGCACGCTCGCTGCCGACGCCGTGCGAGTGGTAAGAACAAATACACGAGTAGCGATGAGCAACGTCGATATCAGCGGCAATCCGCTCGACAATTTGGCCATGACGCAAATCGTGCCCGCACTGACTGCCGCCGGAACGACCGTCACATCGACGACGAATGCGAATGCACCCGTCGTATCGACGATCTCGGATGGCGTGTCTTCATTGCCGGCAGGAACGGTTCTCGGCATCGGCAACACGGCTCTGCAAACAACGTCGACCGGCTACGTCACGATCGCCAATGACGGGGCGAGCTTCCCCCAGACGCTCGGCACGAACAACTTCACGATCGACTTCTGGATCAAAACGAGAGCAGTCTCCGCCACCGCACTCGTCAGTTCGCGAACGAGCGGCTCACATGGCAACTTCGTGCATACCTTCATGGCTGCGAATGGGACTGTTGGATTTGAAGTTGACCAGTCCAGCAGTGGCACGAATTACGCGATCGCGACAACGACAACGACGATCAATGACAACGTCTTCCATCATCTCTCGTTCGTTCGGAACGGAGGCAGCATCTCGATCTTTATTGATGGCGTTTTGAGCGCGTCGGCTACTGTGAGCGGTACGGCGAATATCACCGGCGAGCAACTGCTGTCATTCGGCAACTCAATCGGTGGAACAGGAGCTGGCACTAAGCTGCTCGGTGTGATTGACGAGTTCTCGCTCTTCAAGGCAGCGCTGACTGCGAGTCAGATTCAGCAGCTTCAGTCCCAATCCCCGAGCGCTGTCGACAATACAAGCCTCGCAATTTGGTATCAGTTCGCGGAAGCATCTGGCACGTCGTTGATTAATCAGAAAGGCAGTTCGAACGCCGGCACGCTCAACGGGGATGCGACGCGCGTCAATGTGCCCGTCAACGTTGCGACCGTTGTACCACTCGCGTCGTCATGGCTGAGCTTTGACGGCACGACGAACGAGGTCGCGATCGGTAGCGACTCGTCGAACTTCCCCGCTGTGATCGGGACGAGCGACTTCAGCATCGACTTCTGGATCAAGTCGGACATCAATTCGTCGCATACGAATCAGGTGATCTACAGCAACCGGGATAGTCAGCGAGGCAGCATCTTCCACGAAGCGTTGATGCTGCCTTCCGGCAAAATTTATTGGGGTCTTTACAACACCTACGGCAACAGCAACCTGAGCGCGACGATCGCATCAAGCAACTCCATCAATGATGGCCGGCCGCATCACGTGACGCTCGCTCGAAGCGGGGCGACGATCAACATCTACATTGACGGTAATGTCGCGGGAACGGCGAGTACGCCAGCAGCGCTCGATATCGGGGCCAGCACAGGCACCCGAACGAAACTCGGATGGAACGACTACAGCGATACGAACTATGGGCGATTCAATGGTCAACTCGACGAGTTCGCTTTCTACAAGCGAGCCTTGAGCCTGACCGAGCACTACGCCTTACAGACATCGCAACACTCGGCCTCCGAGACTGGGCTCGCTGTTTGGTACGACTTCGCGGAAAGCGGCGGAGCAACGCTCATTAACAAGGTCGCTAATGGCTCGGTCGCGAACGGAATCATTTCCGGGACCGTGACTCGAGTGACGCCGTATCCATCCAAGACGTTGTATTTCAACGGTTCAACAAACGACGTCAGCGTCGCCAGCGACGCTTCAAACTTCCCCGCCGTCATTGGGACGACCGACTTCAGCATCGACTTCTGGATGGTGAGCGGCATCGCGGCCGCAGATAAGTCTCAGGTACTCGTCAGCAATCGCGACACCAATCGCGGCACGACGTTTCATCAGGCGATTTTGGGCGGAAATGGCACCGTCTATTGGGGCATTTTCGAAGACGGCAACATTGCGGCAAAGAAACTTGAGATCACGACGACAAAGACTGTGAACGATGGCCTGCCCCATCACATCACGTTGTCGCGCCAAGGCACACTTGCCTCGATCTTCATCGACGGAACGCTGGCCGCTTCGGGATCATCGGCGACCGCGCTCAATGTCGGAACGACGACCTCGACCACAACGTCGATTGGCAAGAACTTCTTTGCCGATGGTACGACGTTCGCGCGCTTCAAAGGTCAGTTTGATGAAGTCGCTTTCTACAAGCGCGGCTTGAGTCTTGCCGATCACACCACCTTGCAGACTTCTCCACATAGCGTCTCTGAAACGGGGATCGCCATTTGGTACGACTTCGCCGAAGCCAGCGGAACAACGGCGCTTAACAAGGTCACTTCCGGGACTGCGGCCAATGGAACGATCAACGGCACCGTGACTCGCGTGCTGCCCTATTCGTCGGCAAGTCTCGCGTTGGATGGGGTGACAAACTATGTGCCAGTCATCAACGACGCCTCGTACTTCCCTGCCAATATCGGGACGAGCAACTTCAGCATCGACTTGTGGGTAACGAACAACATTCCCTCAACGAGTTTGGCGCAAGTGATCGTGAGCAATCGCGACACTCAGCGAGGCACCAACTTCCATCAGGCGATTGTCTTGCCGGATGGAAGGGTCCACTGGCAGCTCTTCGAAGACGACGTCACAGCCGGTAAGTCAATCACTCTGGTGACGACGACCACCGTGAATGACGGACTGCCGCATCACCTCTCGTTCGTCCGACAAGGCACGGCTGCTTTCATCTACATCGACGGCTCACAAGCGGCGACAGGCACGACATCGACCGTCCTCAATATGGGCACCAACAACCTCACCGCGACTGCGATTGGGGCCAACGCCTACTCGGACGGGGTGACATTCGCGCGCTTCAAGGGGCAAGTCGATGAGGTTGCCTTCTACAAGCGCGCCTTGAGTTTGTCCGAGCACACCGCCTTGCAAACCACTCCGCATACGCCGACCGAGAACGGTCTCGCTGTATGGTACGACTTCGCTGAGGGAAGCGGGGCGACGGTCATCAATCGAGTGACGGAGGGTGCGGCCGCTTTCGGCACGATCACCGGCACTCCGACTCGCATTCAAACCGGTCCCGTCGGCAGCGAAGCCAATGGCACGCCGCTGACTTACAGCGCCACAAGCAACAATCCAAAAGTCACAACGTCAATCTCGGGTGAGTGGTTGCGAGTGCAACCGGCTTCCGACTTCAGCGGCACTGCGCTCATTACGGTCACTGCGAATGAGATCCCGTCCGGTCTCTACAACTCTCAAGGACGCAGCGGGCAGACGACGTTCTACTTCTCGTCGGGCTCAATGCTCTTCGGTAATGCGTACCTCGATGCCAACAACAACAGCACGCGAGACAGCGGCGAAGCCGGCGTTGAAGGCGTCAAGATTTCTGCTGCGACCCAATCCGCATGGACCGACAACAACGGTGACTATGCCTTCTTCAATTTGGCGAATGGCACGGTCACACCGACAGCGGACGTGCCGTCGTCGATGCGACTCAATGGCTCGACTTCAACGAGCACCGTCGCGCTCAGCAGTCAGACGCTGAACGCTCCGACGGTCATCACCGGACAGAACTTCGGCGCGACGCAATACGTCTCGATCGGAGCCGATCGCGCGACGAACGAAGGCACGAGTGTGACCTTCAACGCGACCGTGAGCGGAGTGACGAGTCCCACTTATGCATGGTCGGTCAACAACTCGACGATCACCGACCAAACAGCTTCGTCCTTCAGCTACGCACCGCCGGACAACGGCGTCTACGAGGTCAAAGTCACGGTGACGGAAACGATCAATGGAGTGGCCGGGGCTCAACTCAGTGACACCGCGCGGATCATCTCCAGCAACGTTGCGCCATCGTTCTCGCTCGGTGCCAATCAAACGGTCGCGGAAGGCACGCCCGTCAGTCTTACGCCGACGATTTCAGATCCCGGATCAGCCGACGATCCGGCCACTCCAGCGGCAACTCCCGCTCCTCGCACGTTTGCATGGACCGTCACTGACAGTGCCAACAACGTGCTCGCGACAAGCGCCGAGACGGAGCTGTCCTACACGCCGACGAACGAAGGCACTTATCACGTCAGCCTCACGGTGACGGACAAAGACGGCGCAGCAACGACCGCAGCAATCGACATCATCGCCACGAATGTCGCACCAACCTTCGCGGCACTGGCCGCTCAGACGATCAATGAAGGCATCGCTTATTCGGACAGCGTCACATTCACTGATCCCGGTTCCGATCAATGGACAGCAACCGTGAACTACGGAGACGGCACGGGTACTCAGCCTCTGACGATCACCGACATGAAGCTCAGTCTGAATCACCTCTATCGCGACGACGGCGACTACACCGTCACAGTCACCGTCACCGACGGTTCGTTGAGCGACACGAAGACCGCGTTGATCAAGGTGACCAATGTCGCACCGACAGTCAGCGTCACTCTCGCAGCCAGTGCTCCGCTGCTGTCGTCGAATCTGATGCAATCGGGCCTCCTTCCGGGAGGTCCGATGCTGTCGGCACTCACGAACAACTCGGTCAATGAAGGCTCGCCGTTCTCAATCACGCTCGGCAATCCCGTCGATCCCGGTGCTGATGCCGTGCGAGGCTACTTCGTCAATTGGGGCGATGGCTCAATCGACTCGTACGATCGACCGGGCACGGTCTCTCACGTCTACGCCGACGGGCACCCGACCGACTACAAGATCAAGGTCACGCTGGTTGACGACAACGGCACGCACGCGAATCCCGATGAGATCGAAGTGACGGTCTTCAACATTGCTCCGACCGTCACGATCGCGCCGAACCCCGCAACGACTGCTGAAGGCAAAGCGATCGTCCTAACGGCAAACGCGATTGATCCCGGTGCGCCGACTGACAATCTCACGTATCAATGGACTGTCGCCAAAATTACATCCGGCGGAGACGTCACGCTCAGCGGTGTGACCGGCAGCGGTTCAACCTTCAGCTTCACTCCGCCCGACAATCTCTCGTACCGAGCGAAAGTCGTCGTCACGGACAAAGACGGAGCGAGCGCGAATAGCTCAGTGGTTATCACTAGCACCAGCGCCGCCCCGACAGCGACTTTCAGCAATCTCGGCCCCGTCAATCAAGGCGGCTCAACGACGATCCGCTTCACGAGCCCGACTGACAGCGCAGACGATGTCAGCGCCGGCTTCACCTACAGCTACGACCTTGATGGCGACGGCACGTTTGAAATTGCTGACGTCACCGCGACCTCGCAAACCGTGACCTTCACTCGCGGCAATGTGACCGTGAGCGGTCGCATCAAAGACAAAGACGGTGCGACAACGACCTATCAATCGCTCGTCACCGTCAACAACGTTGCTCCGTCACTGACGCTCTCGAATCCCGCCACTCAAACCAGTCGCGGCTTCTTCACCGTCGGCGGCTCGTTCACCGACCCCGGTTCTGACAACTGGACCGGAACAGTCGACTTCGGAGACGGCAGCGATCCCGTTCCGCTGCAACTCGCAGCCAACATGAGCTTCAGCGCCAATCACGCTTACGATCACAGCGGCACCTTCACCGTGATCTCAACGATTTACGACGGACGAGGCGACTCAAGTTCGAAGCAGACTCAAGTCACTGTCACCGTTCCGACCGCTGACGTCGCGACTCCGGCGGCGATCAGTGAAGGCAGCTCGCTCACCCTGAGTGCAGCCGGTTCGTCAGACGCGCCCGGCACGACGCTGACTTACTACTGGCTCGTCAACGAGCAACTCGTTGCGAACCCGAACCCACATAGCCCGACGCTCACGTTGTCATGGTCGCAGCTTGTCGATCTCGGCATCGACGACGGCTTCGCTTCGGGAGTCACTCCCGCCGCAACGTTCCCGATTCAACTGCTGATCGATAACGGAGTCAGTCCCGCTCAATCGGATGAGACGACTCTGACGGTGCTGAATGCCGCGCCGACAGCCGCGATCACTGGAGCCCCGGCTTCGAGTTCTCGCGGCACCGAAATCGAATTCGGTAGCACTCTCACGGATGTGAGCCCGACTGATGCCGAGCAACTCACGCAACAATGGAGCGTCCTCTTCGGCGGCTCGGCAGTCGTGCTGCCCGTCGGCACAACGACGAACGGAGCCCGCTTCTTCTTCACGCCCGATGGTTACGGAACTTACACCGTGCGAGTGACCGTCACCGACAAAGACGGAGCGTCAGCAACAACGTCAACAGACATCGTTTCGACGCGCAACACTCCGACGGGCACCGACGCAACGATCATGCTGCTCGAAGATGGCTCGAAGAGTTTCACTGCCGCCGACTTCGGCTTCAGCGACGCTGCCGATTCGCCGGCCAACACACTCAGTCGAGTGCAGATCACAACGCTGCCGACCGCCGGTTCGTTGACGCTCAGCGGAGTCGCCGTCAACGCGGGTGACTTCATCGCGACGAGCAATCTCTCCAATCTCGTCTTCACTCCGGCAGCCAATGCCTATGGGTCGAGCTATTCCAGTCTGACCTTCCAACTCGAAGACAACGGCCCGAGCGGCTTCAACCTTGATCCGACACCGCGCACGCTGACCTTTGATGTCACCGCCGTGAATGACGATCCGACGGTCTCGACGCTCGGCAATCAGGCGATCAACGAAGACGCCGCAACGTCCGCGCTCAGCATCACGATTGGCGACATCGAGACCGCAGCGAGCAGCCTGACTTTGACCGCGACGTCATCGAACTCCGCGCTCGTTCCGAATGGAAACATCGTCCTCGGCGGCAGCGGAGCGAACCGCACGGTGCAACTCACGCCGCTCGCCAATCAGTTCGGTTCGACGGTGATCACGCTCACTGTCAGCGACGGCACAACAAACGCGAGCAGCTCCTTCACACTGACCGTCAACAGCGTGAACGACCTGCCGACGATCTCGTCGCTCGCGAATCAAACGATCTACGAAGACAAAGCAACCGGCCTGCTGAACTTCAGCGTCAGCGATCTCGAAACCGCAGCGGCATCTCTGACCGTGACCGGCACATCATCGAACACAACGCTGATTCCGAACGGCAACATCGTCGTCAGCGGCACCGGAGCGAACCGCACCGTGCAGATCACTCCGGCTGCGAATCAAAGCGGTAACGCAACGATCACGCTGACCGTGAACGACGGCACCGACACTCAAACGACGACCTTCACCGTCAACGTCGGAGCCATC